>NZ_PHUE01000001.1:310844-621689 GCF_002813295.1 Flavobacterium sp. 5 | reverse complement strand
GTTAAATCTGTATTAGCTAAATTTTTAGATTGCCAACCAGCTACAGTATTTCCGCCATTAGCATAGAATGTTTGTTGATTTAATAAAGCTTGTGAAGTGTAAGGAGCGACATTGTCATTTCCTGTGTAACCAAAACTAACACGTAATTTTAAATTAGAAATAGTATTGTTGTTTTCTAAAAAGGATTCCTTATTAATATTCCAACCTACTGCAACAGAAGGAAAACTTGCCCATTTATTGCCTTCGGATAAAACAGATGAACCATCCCAACGATTTGATGCTGTAATCAGATATTTGTCCTTATAGCCATAATTAACACGGACAGCATAAGAGTTCAAAGTGTTTTTTGCATAACCAGATGTAATTTGGTAACTGGTTTGAACTCCAGATCCCATATTATTCGAGCCAACTTCAAAAGGTTGATTATTAGAATACATAAATGAATTTTCATCCACATTAGAATACATACTTTGCAGTAAAAGTGCACTAACAGTATGATCTTGGTTGAAAGTATGTTTTAAATCAATCTGATTATCCCAAGTATAATTGAAATTTTGTATATTTTTGATTGAGGCTGAATTTATACCTGCTGGTGATAACTTTACTCCTGCAGTTGTTTTAGCTCCATAAGCAGAACTGTTTACTCCATTGAAAATACCAGCAGCAAACGTTGTTTTGAAGGATAACCATTCCAAAGCCTGGTATTGAAAATAAACATTCCCTATTGTTTGCCAGCTTTTTTCAGTTTGTGACGAGTTTGCAATTTCCATTAATGGATTTACGGTACTAGTTTTATTAATTGCCCATGTTCCATCTGGGTAAGTCAATTTTCCTGGTTGAAAGAATAATTGTCCTGGAATTTCATTTCCATCAGCATCAACAGCATACGGTGACATAAGAGGACTAAATCTAGTACCCTCTTGCATTGCGAAGTCACTTCCAAGTTCAGTTTCTAGACGCGCTATAGTAAGATTTGCACCAGTTGAAAATTTATTATTTATACGATGGTTTACGCCCAATTTGAAAGAGTATTTATCATTTGAATCCTTGTCAATAAGTCCTTTGTCATTTTGAATTCCAAAAGCCATATTGTAACTCAATCCATTATCTGCTCTACCTGATACATTAATATAATTGTTTGCTGTCATACCTGGTTGAAGTATGGCATCATACCAATCAAAACTATAACCGCTATTAGCTCTAGATACTAATAAAGGGCTATTTGTTCCAGCTGCAGTTGCAAGTTGGGCTGGAGTCTGAGTTAAAGGTGTTGCGCTCAAATAGGCTGTTTGATGATACTGCCACCATTCAGCACCGGTCATCATTTCAGGCAATCTTACAGCGTTTTTAGTACCATATGATGTTTCTAAAGATACACTTATACCAGCTTTAGCAGTTGTACCACTTTTTGTAGCAATAATAATAACACCACTAGCTCCTCTTGAACCATAAATTGCTGCTGATGAAGCATCTTTCAATACATCCATCCTGGCAATATCTTGAGGATTTAAAAAGTCAATATTATCTGTTGGTACTCCATCTACAACATATAATGGAGTAGAATTAGATAATAAAGAGTTATTTCCTCTAATTACCACGTTGTATCCGTCACCAGAACGACCTGAACTAGAAGTAATTTGTACACCAGGTGTACTACCTTGAATGGCTTCTAATGGGTTAATTACATTTCTTTCTGTAATTGTTTCTGGTTTTATTGTGCTAATCGCTCCTGTTACATCAGATTTTTTTACAGTTCCATACCCAACAACAACAACTTCTTTTAATGTTTGTTCTTCAGATTTTAATTTAATGTCTAAAGAACTTCTTCCAGCTACAGTTATGGTTTGTGTTTGAAAACTGATAAAACTTATTACCAATGCAGCATTATCGGTGGTTAATTTTAAAGCAAATTTACCATCAAAATCTGTAGTTGTAGAGTTGTTAGTTCCTTTTTCAATAATATTTACTCCTGGCATAGTTAGTCCAGTATCGTCTTTTATTACACCACTTATCGTTGTGTTTTTTTGAGCGGCCATTTCATTGGTCATGAGCAGACCAAGTAAAATGGTTAAGGCATAAAAAGAGGTTAAACCTTTTTTAAAATGTTGCTTTATTTTCATAAAATTAATTGTTTTGGTTGGTTTTTATTTTTTTATTGGTTTTTACTTTTTTAATTCTTCATTAATGTTCCATTGATATAAGTGTTTATAAATTTGAGATTGGTTACGTTTTCGATAGAGTATACTTGTTTTACATTTTCTATCGTTACATCTTTTAAAGTGATATTTTTGATAGGAGATTCATTATAGCCCTTTGCTAATATGCTATACTTTCCTCCATTTTTTACTTTTATGTTTTCCAGATAGATGTTTTCTATTCTTGGAATAAATGTTCCTTCTTGATTACCATGTACATTATAAAACATATCTACTTTTAATAAGGCTTCTTTAACTTGACCAACTTCTATATTTCGTACATAAAAGTTCTCTATTAGGCCACCTCTTTTAGAATTAGTTTTTAATCGGATGGCAATGTCAAGGTTTGGGCTGTTCATTTTGCAATTTTCAACAAAAACATTACTCACGCTTCCTGATATTTCACTTCCTATAGTAACTCCGCCATGCCCGTCAAACATGGTACAGTTTTGAATAATGATGTTTTCACTTTTCATAGCGACTCTTCTTCCATCAGCATCACGTCCAGATTTTATTGCAATACAATCATCTCCTGTGTTGAAAGTGCAATTTTTTATAATTACATTTTTTGAATATTCAGGGTCGCAACCATCGTTATTTGGTCCATGACTATTGATTGTAACTCCATCTACAATAAAGTTCTCTGATTTTATAGGGTGGATGACCCAAAAAGGTGCATTAATGATGGTAATGTCTTGAATGAGTATATTTTTACATTCAAAAAATTCTACAAAATTTGGTCTTAAATAATGCCCTTCACCAAATACTCTTTCAGAAACTGGAATGTTATTTTCAGCCATATCGACTAGACGCAATCGATTGAGAGGATCTGTCTGAGATGGAGTGCCTTTTTTCCAACCATATTGTTCACTACTGGACCATGCCCACCAATTTTCATTACTTGCTTGACCATTTAAAGTTCCTTTTCCAGTTATAGCAACATTATTCTTTTTGAAAGCATAAATTAAAGGGGAATAGTTCATAAATTCTGTCCCTTCAAATGAGGTGTGAACTAATGGATAATAATCTTTTGGATTTATACTGAATATAATTTCTGCATCTTTATCTAAATGAAGATTAACATTGTCTTCTAAATGGATTGCGCGTGATACATATTTTCCTTTTGGAACAAGTACTATTCCACCACCATTTTTACTGCATTCTTGTATTGCTCTTGTTATAGCTACAGTGTTATCGAATGTAGAATTTGATTGGGCGCCATATTTTAAAATATTATAGACTTTATTTTGAAAAGTTGGATACTTGATTGATTTTACAATGATTTCCATTTTTTTCCATTGTTCCTCTGATTGATTATTTTCCTGTGCAAAAAGTGAAAAACCAAATAATATAGTACAAGCAAAAAGAACAATAGTTTTGCTTGTAATGATTTTTGAAATTGTATATAATTTGGATGATTTCATCTGACAGTTTTTTTAGTCTATAATTGTAATCATGTAATCGATTGCACAAACCTACATATAATTTTTATATAAACAAAAAAAAGTCGATTAAAAAATTATAAATAAAATAAAAACCGATTATTTTTGCGAAATTGTTTAAGTAATGTTTAATTTTATGAATTTATTAAGTTTTAGTCCTTGCTTTTAAATCAAAAATTATTGAATAAATTAATTTTTATGCAATCGATAACATTAGTCAGTTTTAATTGAATTTTTTATTTATTTTTACCGATATAAATTATACCTTAAATTCCAGAATGGATCAAAAAACTACAATTTACGATATTGCCAAAGCACTGGATATTACAGCAGCTACTGTTTCTAGGGCTTTAAATAACAATCCCAAAATCAGTGAAGTCACTCGGAAGTTAGTTTTGGAAACTGCTGCTAAAATGAATTATAAGCAAAATAAATTAGCACAATCGCTTCGTAGTGGGAAAAGTAATAACGTTGGTGTTATTGTACCACGTATTGATAGCAACTTTTTTGCTTCTGTAATTCGGGGAATCGAAGAAGAATTGCGTCCAGAAGGATATCATGTAATAATTTGTCAGACTAATGAGGACGAAGCCAGACAAGCTGAAAATATTACTGCTTTATTGAATGCTCAGGTTGATGGAATTCTGATGTCGATTTCAAATGTTTCCAAGGAAAATGATCATGTGATAAAGAATGTAGTTGATAAAAACGTGCCATTAATCTTTTTTGATAGAAAGAAAGAAATGGATGGTGTTAGTTCTGTTACTATTAATGATTTTCAAGGAGGGTATTTAGCAACAAAAAACCTTATCGAGCAAGGGTGTAAGCGTATTGCTCATTTAACCGGAAATCAATCACTTGAGATATATGAAAATAGAAACAAAGGATATCATAAAGCATTAGAAGATTTTGGCTTAGTATCTAATGAAGACTATGTTTTTCAAACTAAAAGTAGTGTCGATGCAGGAAGACTTGCTGTAGAAAGATTATTAAGTTTGAATCCACCACCAGATGGAATCTTTTCTTCGAGTGATTTTGCTGCATTAGGAGCCATTCAGGAATTGAAAGAAAGAGGAGTGAAGATACCTGAAGAGTTTTGTGTTTTTGGTTTTGGTAATGAACCTTTTACTCGTTTTATGGAGTTGTCAATTTCGTCTGTAGATCAATCACCTTTGGAGATGGGGAAAATGGCGGCTAAAGTTTTTCTGGAACAAATCAATAATACTGATAAAATAAAAATTGAAAAGAAAGTAGTTTTAAACCCTGAATTACATATCCGAAAATCATCTACAAGAAGTTTATCTTCCAAATAGTATTCCGATATTATTTTGACTTATATAAAAAAACTCGCTACTAAGCGAGTTTTTTTATGCCATATATCTTAGATTTATTTTTTTAAAAATGAAACTAATTTTTCAAAAGTATTTATTTCTTTTTCCAAAGCACATGACGAAATTATTGTAGTTTCTAAATGTTCAGTTGGTTTAGAGACCAATAAATATTGAGTTCCATCGTCTAAATTTTTTGTATAATCTTTTGGGTTGTATTTTATAGCTGCCCCAATTTCAACTTGTGAAGCCGCAACATCTTCAGGATGAAGTCCCCATACTGCAATATAATTAGCTCCTTTATCTGATTTAAAATCTTTAAAGTAATTGACACCAGTAACAAACTGTACTTTGATTTTACTTAAACAAATAGCTTCTACTTTAGCCTCTCTTTTTCCTGAAAATACAGTAACTCGAACTAAAATATCAACTTTTTGTCCTTTGTATGGAACACCTTTAGAAATCATCTCCATGTAGGAAGTCGTATCTGTTTTTCCAACACGAGCCAAACGATTGGTAACAGGATTTAATGGAACTACTTTTTCTCCATCCCAAAGCTTTACTCCACCAAGCCCAACTGTGTTGGCAACTTTATAATAATCAGCTCCCCATCCTTCTTTTTGTTGAGCAGGAGTAGGGTACCAATTTGCCTTTCTTAGTTCTAATCCTAAATTTGGTTTTGAATAGACATCAATGGCTTCTTTTTCACTAAAATAGATTCGTAGTGCCATCCATTCGTTTTCAATAGCAGGTCCGTGATGACCTATTGTTTGGTATAAATCTCCTGATTCTGAACCGATATCAGTAAGATAAGTAATCTTATCCGATTTCATGTACAGACTTGTATCCGTTTTGTTTTGACCAAAACAAATACCACAAAACAGTAAAAAAGGAAGAAATGATATTTTCATAATTATATTTTTTATCGATTAAAAATTAATTGCAGTAAGGAATGATTTAACTAAGTAAAAAAGCAGTTAGAAATCAACTCTAACCGCTTTTTATTTAAACAAATAATAATCTAAAAAACTATTTTCAATATTATAATGATACTCCTCTTTTCCAAGGAATAAATACATCTTGTTTTAGCTGATCTGCTTTTGTTTCTATGTTTCCGCTCGCCAATTCTATAATATAATCTACGATTTCTGCTCCTACTTCAGTAATGGTTTTTTCACCAGTAATCACAGTTCCAGCATTTACATCAATTATATCTGACATTCTATTAATTAATGCTGTGTTTGAAGAAATTTTTACCACAGGTGCAATCGGATTCCCCATTGGATTTCCTAAACCTGTTGTAAATAAAACCACGGTTGCTCCTGAGCCGACTAAACCTGTAGTACATTCAGCATCATTCCCAGGTGTATTCAAAAGATTTAAACCTGGTTTTGAAATATATTCTCCATAATCTAAAACATCTACAACAGGCGAAGTTCCACCTTTTTTGGCTGCACCTGCAGATTTCATTGCATCAGTAATTAATCCGTCTTTAATATTCCCTGGAGATGGGTTCATATCAAAACCTGAACCTGCATCCACAACAGATTTTTCAAAAGCTTTCATTAAAGTCAAAAACTTATCTGCTTTTTCTTCGTCCACACATCGGTTCATCAATTCTTGTTCAACCCCACATAATTCTGGAAACTCTGCCAAAATGGTTTTCCCACCCAAAGCTGCAAAAATATCTGAAACAATTCCCAATGAAGGATTTGCCGAGATTCCAGAAAAACCATCAGATCCGCCACATTCTAAACCAATGCTTAGTTTTGAAAGTGGTGCAGGTTTACGTTTAATTTGGTTGGCTCTTTTAATAGCTTCATAAGAATCTTTAATCACCATTTGAAACATTTGGTCGGTAGTTCCAATTTGTTGTTGCTCATAGATCAAAATTTCTTTATCACTATTCGGGCTCATTGTTTTCAAGGCCTTTTGAAAAATATCAATTTGCAAATTCTGGCAACCCAAACTTAAAACTGTTGCACCTGCAACGTTCGGGTTGTTTACGTATCCTGCAAGCAGTTTTGCTAACAGCTCTGAATCTTGTCGAATCCCACCGCAACCACCTTGATGATTGATGAATTTTATTTCAATATTATCTAAAAGATTCTCATTTGGAGATTTATCTGCAACTTCTTCAACACTTTTTTCTTCAATTAAAGAGCGTAATAAATTTTTATAAGAAACCTCTTTTTTAGGTAGTAATTCATTTTCGAAAATATCTTTCAGTTTCTCGATATTTTTGTTTTCACAAAAAACCAATGGAAAAAACAACCAAACGTTTTTGGTACCCACTTGTCCATCTGTACGGTGATATCCGTTGAAAGTTTTGTCTTTCCAGCGATCTACATTTGGAGGAGTCCAACCTAAATTTCCGGTTTTACCGAAAACTTTTTCACTTTGATGTTTTACATTTTCGGTGGTAACTACTTCTCCTTTTTTTACGGGTAGTGCAGCTTTTCCAACTAAAACTCCATACATTATGATATCATCACCAATTGCAAAATCTTTCTCTGCAATTTTATGTTTTGCTTTAACATCAGTTGTTGGTATAACGGTAGTTCCCTCAAATGTAATTTGTTCGTTTTGTACCAAATCGGTTAAAGCGACAATTACGTTATCTGCTGGGTTTACTTTTATTAATTTCTTTTGCATGATAATAATTTTTGAAGTTCTAAACTAGAACTGTTTTACTGAAATTTGCAAAGCCATTTTCAATTCCATTAGTTTCAATCTCATTTAAAGCTGTTACTAAAGCTTCAGATAAACCTTTGATTTTAGTCAAATCTTCACCCCAGAATTCGGTATTAGCTAAAACTGATGCTACAACTGAATCTAAAGATCCTAATTCCCAAGCATTTTTGAATGCTTCAACTAATTCTGGAGTATCTTTTACTGGTAATGCTTCATTGTTCCAAGTTCCTTTGTAAAATTGGATTAAACAAGCTAATGAAAAAGTTAATGCAGTAGGTAGTTTTTGAGTTGCATTATAGTGTCCTAATAAACTTGGTAAAACTCTAACTTTGAATTTTGAGATAGAATTTAAAGCAATATCAGCAAGTGCATGTTTGATAAATGGATTTTTAAATCTGTCCATTACTTCTTCAGAATACGCTTGAATTTCATTCTTATCCATATCAAGAGTACCGCTAATTTCGCTAATTACACTGTTTACAAATTTCCCAGTAAAATCGCCGTTAACTGTTTCCATTACTAATTTGTTACCGTATAATAATGAAATAGGAACCATTGCTGTATGAGCTCCGTTCAAAATTCTAACTTTTATCATTTTGAAAGGACGTATATCGTCAACAATCTTAACATTCAAATTTGTTTTGTGGAAAGGTAGTTTTGCTTTTAGCGCCTCACCGCCTTCAATAGCCCAAAGGAAGAATGGTTCTGCAGCAACAATTAAATTGTCTTGATAATCTAATTTGTTATTGTAGTCTTCAATTTCAGCTCTAGGATATCCTGGAACAATTCTGTCAACCAAAGTACTGTGATACGTACAAGCTTCTGATACCCATGTTTTAAATGCATCTTCTAACTTCCATAAATCACAATATTGTAAGATACATTTTTTTAAAGTCTCCGAGTTGTAATCAATCAATTCACAAGGAATGATAGTCAATCCTTTTGAAGCATCTCCTTTAAAATGTTTGAATCTTTCATGTAATAAAACAGTCAACTTTGCTGGAAATGCAGCAGGTGGTTGCATATCTGGTGTGTCGCTGTCAAGAAATTCAATTCCAGCCTCAGTAGTATTTGAAACAATAAATTGAAGTGCCTCTTCTTTGGCTAAAGCTAAATAATCTGCAAAATCACTATATGGATTTATTGCTTTTACAATATTAGTAATTAGCTCAATGTCTTGAATTTTTTCACCTTTTTTGATTCCGTTCATAAACAAAGTGTAAAGACCATCTTGATCGTTAATCATATTTACCATACCATCTTTCAATGGTTGAACGATTGCGATACCAGCATTGAAATCTACTTCTTTATTTAGTGTGTGAAAAGCGTAATCAACAAAAGCTCTAAGGAAATTCCCTTCTCCAAATTGAATTACTTTAATAGGTTGTAATTTCTCTAATCCTAAATTTTTTCTATTTAAATTTTTCATTTTTTCCTTTTACTATATTATTTGTTTGGTTCTTTTTTCTTTTTCGAACTACACTTTATTCTTTAAATAATAAGCGACTGAATTTATTGTTAGAATGGTTGCTTTTGATCCTTTAATGAGGATTGGGGACCAAATTCTTCTTATCTAACTATTTTTAAGCCGCTTATTTTTTAGTTTTATTTTTGCCTAACCTCTTTAATGGTAGCTAAAGTTTTTCTGACTTGAATTTCTAATACATCCAAATCTCGGCTTAACAATATTTCGTTGGTTATTAGTTGAGAACCAATGCCTACACATGTTGCACCAGCGTCAAACCAGCTTTTTAGATTTTCTTTTTCAGTAGTGACACCCCCTGTAGGCATAATACTTGTCCAAGGGCATGGTCCTTTTATTCCTTTTATGAATTGAGGTCCATAGATTTCACCCGGAAATAATTTTACAATTTCACAACCCAATTCTTCAGCTTTAGCAATTTCTGTGAGTGATGCACAACCAGGTGACCATAATACTTTTCTGCGGTTACAAACAATAGCAATATCTTCTCTGAAAACTGGAGTAACAATAAAATTGGCTCCCATTTGCATATAAAGTGAAGCAGCTGCTGCATCTGTTATAGATCCTACTCCCAGAATCATTCCTGGTAATTCTTTTATCGCATATTTATTAAGCTCTCCAAAAATTTCAAAAGCAAAATCTCCTCTGCTTGTAAATTCCATTAATCGGGCGCCACCATCATAACATGCTTTTAGTACTTTTTTTGCTAACGATACATCAGTATGATAGAATAAAGGAACTAAACCTGTTTCTTTCATTACTGCCGCAACTTCAATTCTTGTATATTTTGCCATAATTATTTTATGTTTTTATCTAGAAACTAATCCAGCAGAATCGCCATCTGCCATGTTTTGTACTTCTTTTAAGGTCGCCAAATTGTAATCTCCGGCAACGGTATGTTTTAAACAACAAGCAGCAACAGCAAAGTTTAAGGCTCTTTGGTTATTATTAGGATATTCTAATAAACCGTAAATTAATCCTCCCATAAAGGCATCTCCACTTCCAACTCGATCAATTACTGGGGTAACTTCTTTTACAGCGGCTTGATGAATTTTTCCCCCATCAAATAATATTCCGCCAATTCTTTGGTGCGAAGCACTTACCGAATAGCGTAATGTTGTAGCTACTGTTTTTAAATTCGGAATTAAATCAAATAATGCTGTATACAAAACCGGAAGTGATTTCTCATCTTGATAGTTTGGATTTACTTTAGGTTTTCCTAACATGAAATGCGCCGTATCAATATCTCCTAAAATTACATTACAGTATTGTAACATTTCTGGCATAACTTCACTTGGAGTTTTTCCATATTGCCACAATTTGGATCTGTAATTCAAATCACATGAAATGGTTAATCCTAATTTATGAGCAACTTTAATAGCTTCTAAACAAGCTTCGGCTGCGCTCTCAGATATTGCAGCTGTGATTCCACTCCAGTGAAACCAGTTAGCATCTTTTAGTACATTTTCCCAATCGATACTTCCTTTCTCGATAGTCGCCATAGAGCTATGTGAACGGTCGTAAACTACGTTACTTCCTCTTGTTCCAGCACCTCTTTCAAGAAAATAAATCCCTAAACGTTCTCCTCCATAAATGATATTTTTGGATTCTACGTTCATTTTTCGTATTTCTCTTAACGCGCATGTTCCAATCTCATTTTCTGGTAATCGCGTTACAAATTCTGCGGTTATACCATAATTTTCTAAAGAAACAGCAACATTAAATTCACCTCCACCATAAGTAGCTCCAAACGCTTGGGCTTGACCAAAACGTAAATTTCCTTCTGGTGAAAGGCGTAACATTATTTCTCCGAATGAAACTACTTTATTCATTGTATTAATATTTAAAATATTGTTTGGCATTATTATAACTAATGTCTGAAACCATTTTACCTATCCATTCTATGTCATTAGGAAGTTCACCTCTTTTGATTTCATCTCCTAAAAGGTTACAAAGAATACGTCTAAAATATTCATGTCTTGGAAATGATAAAAAGCTTCTGGAATCTGTCAACATTCCAATAAAACAGCTAATAAGTCCCATGTTTGAAAGTGCATTCAATTGTTTTGTCATTCCGTCTTTTTGGTCTAAAAACCACCATCCAGAACCAAATTGGACTTTACCTTTTACACTTCCGTCGTTAAAGTTACCAATCATGGTAGCCATTACTTCATTATCGGCAGGATTCAAATTATAAATGATTGTTTTTGTCAATTTATTTTTGCTATCCAAGGCATTCAAGAAACCAGATAGTTTTTGAGCTTGTGGATAATCTCCAATAGAATCCCATCCGGTATCTGGACCTAAAATACTATGCATACGAGCATTATTATTTCTCAATGCTCCTAAGTGAAATTGTTGCACCCATCCGTATTTATGATACGTTTCGGATAAAAATAATAAGATGGCACTTTGAAATTTTAAAGTTTCTTCATTAGTTAAGACTTGATTTTCTCTTTTTCTTTTAAATATAACATTTATCTGATTTTCAGTAAAGTTTTCAAAATAAATTTGATCCAAACCATGATCACATAATTTGCAGCCATTTTTGTCAAAATATTCGATTCTGTTTGTTAATGCTGAACATAAATCTGCATACGAATTAATAGAAACTCCCGCCACTTCTGCTAAAGTGTCTATATAAGCATTGTATCCATCATTCGAAATAAGAATAGCTTTATCAGGTCTAAAAGCGGTACTTACTTTTGTAGTAAAGTCACTTTTTGCTAATTTTTGGTGATATTGTAAGTTGTCAATCGGATCTTCAGTAGTACATACAAATTCAGCATTTACTTTTTTAAGTAAGTTTCGTGTACTGTATTCCTGAGAATTGATTTTTGCAGAAACTTGTTCGTAAATTGATTCTGCCGATTTTTCGTTTAATAATTCAGTAATACCAAAATAACGAGCCAATTCTAAATGTGTCCAATGATACAAAGGATTACGCATTGTATATGGAACTGTTTTTGCCCAATTGATAAATTTATCTTTATCCGAACCATTTCCTGTGATAAATTGTTCGTTGATTCCTAAAGTACGCATAGCCCGCCACTTGTAGTGGTCTCCATTTATCCATGCATTGGTAATACTGTCGAAAATTTTATCTTCGGCAATAAACTGAGGATTTAAGTGATTGTGATAGTCTATAATAGGCTGATTTTTAGAATAATTATGATATAATTCTTCAGCATATTTGTTTTCTAATAAAAAATTGTCATGTATGAAATTTGTACTCATTATAATTTCATTAAAATATTATTATTCGTTTGAAGGTTTTCCAATTGTTGCAAGGATTCCGCCATCTACATAAAGGATGTGACCGTTTACAAAATCACTTGCTTTTGAGGATAAAAATATGGTTGCACCTGCTAAATCACTAGGATCTCCCCATTTTGCAGCTGGCGTACGACTGATTATAAAATCATTAAAAGGATGTCCATCAACTCTGATAGGTTTAGTTTGTTCAGTAGCAAAATAGCCTGGTCCAATTCCATTGATCTGTATATTGTATTTTGCCCATTCGGTAGCCATGTTTTTGGTTAACATTTTTAAACCGCCTTTTGCAGCAGCATAGGCCCCTACAGTATTGCGGCCCAATTCACTCATCATGGAACAAATATTGATTATTTTACCTTGTCTTCTTTCAATCATTCCTTTTGCAACATGTTTGGAAACGATGAAAGGACTCACCAAATCAATATCAATCACTTCTTTAAAATCGGCAACTTCCATTTCGATTAATGGAATTCTTTTAATGATTCCTGCATTATTAATTAGGATATCAATTGGTCCAACTTTACTTTCAATGTTTTGAATAGCATCTTTAACCTCTTGCTCATTTGTTACATTAAATTTATAACCAACCGCATTGATACCTTCATTTTGAAGTTCCTTAACGGCATCATCAATTTTTTGTTGTGAGGAGTTACCGTTTACAACAATTGTAGCCCCAGCGTTACCTAATCCTTTTGCCATTGCCATTCCCAGTCCGTGTGTACTTCCTGTAATTAGGGCAATTTTTCCATTTACATCAAATAATGAATTTATCATTGTCTTATCTTAAATCTGTGATTTTACAAACATCCATATCTCCATAGTCTAAGTTTTCACCTGCCATTCCCCATATAAAAGTATAGTTACTAGTGCCTGATCCAGAGTGAATTGACCATGGCGGAGAAATAACCGCTTGATGATTATTCATCCAAATATGTCTAGTTTCCTGTGGCTGTCCCATAAAGTGACATACAGCTTGGTTTTCTGGAATATCCAAATAAAAATAAACCTCCATTCTGCGATCATGTACGTGAGCTGGCATTGTGTTCCAAACACTTCCAGGCCTTAATTCCGTCATACCCATTTGTAATTGACAAGTAGTAACAACACCTCCAATGATCATTTGATTTACCGTACGGTGATTTGCAGTTTCCATTGTGCCTAATTCTAATTTATTAGCTTCTGCTAAACTTACTTTTTTAGTTGGATAAGTGGTGTGGGCAGGAGCTGAATTAATGTAAAATTTAGCAGGATTTTTTGAATCAGCACTTTTAAAAATGACTTCTTTATTCCCGCTTCCAATATAAAGGGCATCTTTAAGACCTAATTCATGTGTTACTCCTTCAACAACAACCGAACCGTTTCCGCCAACATTTATGATTCCCATTTCTCTGCGCTCTAGAAAATAACCAGCTTTTAGAGGATCAATAGTTTCCAAGGTTAAATCTTTGACAGGAACTGCCGAACCAGTAATATAACGATCATAGTGTGAATACGTCAATGTAATCTCGTCTTCCTTCATTAAATCATCAATCAAGAATTCATCTCTCAATTGTTTGGTATCATATTGTTTTACGGCTTCTGGACTTGAAGCATATCTAGAGCTATATTTTGTCATGGTTTAGTTTTTAATGTAATCGATTACACAAAAGTAATTTAAATTTTTAATAAACAATATATTTTAGGCTATTTTTAATTAGATTAGCGGATACATTAAGTTTTTTTTATTGTAAATAGCATTGATTTGATTCATAATTACTAATTTGGTTAGGTTAGTATTAGGAGTTGTTTTGTTTTTTAAAGATCAGTAATCGGGCTGTATTTAGGAACTAATGATTTCATAACAGTCCATCCTATTAAATAGCAAACAGAACAAATGGAAAAAATGATAAAATATCCAGCTTCTATTCCTTTGAACCCCATGAAAACCATATCTGTGTTTTTGCTATAATCAAATAAAACACCAGATCCTTTATTAATGATAGTTGAACCAACTCCTCCGGCTAAACCACCAATACCAGTAATGGTTGCAATTGCTTTTTTAGGAAACATATCTCCAACACTAGTAAAAATGTTTGCTGACCAAGCTTGGTGTGCAGCTAACGCAATACCAATAACAATAATTGGAAGCCAGTATGAAATATGTCCTAAAGGTTGTGCAAGAAGTGCTACTAATGGGAAAAACGCAAAAATTAACATTGATTTCATTCGTCCTTCATAAGGATTCATGCCTTTTTTCTCAACAAAGTAGGTTGGTAACCAGCCACCAATGATTGAAAGTAAAGTAATCATGTATAAAACAAATAGGGGGAAAGCAGCTTCTGTAGAATCCATTCCATATACTGAACTTAAATACGCTGGTGTCCAGAATAAGAAAAACCACCAAACACCATCAGTCATGAATTTACCAAATGCAAAAGCCCATGTTTGTTTGTATTTTAAGCAATCTACAAGTGAAACTTTAGTAGTAGTTTCAGGTACATAGCCTTCAATTTTGCTGTCAGAAAGTATGTCTTGTTGAATATATTCTAACTCAGCTGTTGTAACTTTAGAATGACTTTCAGGTTTGTCATAAATAAAAATCCAGAAACCCATCCATATAAAACCTAAGGCTCCAATGATTATAAAGGCCATTTCCCATCCAAAAGCTTTTGCAATAAATGGTATAGAAATCGGTGCAGCTAATGCGCCAATTGTTGCTCCAGCATTAAAAATACTTGTTGCAAATGCTCTGTCTTTTTTAGGGAAGTACTCAGCTGTTGTTTTGATAGCAGCCGGAAAGTTTCCTGCTTCACCGACTGCGAGGACGAAACGAGCAAAAATAAACAAAGTAACACTTACGTTAATTACTAAAGCGGTATCGCTTACATTATGGATTGCTTCCTTAGCTCCTTCGAAACCAACAAACCAATTTCCTGTTATTACTCCTGATGTTGCAATTCCTGCAAAAGCATGCAAACAAGCACCTATTGACCATATTCCAATTGCCCACAGGAAGCCTTTTTTGGTATCCATCCAATCAACAAATCGTCCAGCAAACAATAAAGATACTGCATAGAAAATAGAGAATAGGGCGGTAATATTTCCGTAGTCATTATTTGTCCAGTGAAATTCGGGAGCAATAAAATCATTCCATGTTAGAGATAGTACTTGTCTATCAAGATAGTTAATTGTTGTTGCAAAAAAAAGCATTCCACATATTGTCCACCTGTATTTTCCTATATTTTGATTATCCATCTGTTTTTTGTTTAATTTTCGCAAGTTTAATTAAATGTAATCGATTACACAAAAATAGTTTTTATTTTTATATATACAATTTATTAACTACTTTTTTTTTAATGCAGTAATAAATAATGTTTTTTTTTGCGGTAAAGGTATAATTTATAATTACACAATCGGTTGTTTGAATAAAAAATATAACGAGTTACAAAAAAATGTAGATTTTGAAATTTTTTTAGGATTTTGAAATTCTAGGAATTAGCTTCTATGCTTTTTTTGTTCTAAAACTAAATATATAAGTCGCTAAATAATTTTTCTTTTGTAATAATGAGAAAAAAGCTGTTTTGTAGATTACTAAAGATAAATTAGAATTCTAAGTTTGATTCTAATTGTAGATGATTTTAAAATGCCAAATCTATATCTTTAGCCGTGATCGCAGCGGCATCCTTTGCTTTTTTTCTTTAAAAAAGCAAAGATATAGCGAAGAGCAGGACTCATGTTATTGAAATCCTGAATGCTTCTGCTCCTAAAAAAAAATAGAGCAGAGTTTGGTTAATAATAAAATAGATCTTTTAGAAGAAACTCACCTTTTCTTTTTTTCTCTTTTAATTTTTTTACGATTTTCAAGAAGGCGATAGCTGTAATATAGGCATCACCCATTGCGGTATGACGATCTTTTTTGGAAATATCAAATTTATCGGCGAGATCATCCAGAGCGTAATGATCTTTATATTCTAATAAATTGGATCTAATCAGTGTCTTTTTATAGAGAAAAGCTGTATCCAATGTTTTGTTTGTTAATATCGGAAGTTCATTTCGCTCCAAGGCACGATTAATCATCGTGATATCAAATATAGTATGATGAGCTATGATAATCGAATCTCCTAAAAAGGCTAAAAACTTTTGCAAGACTTCTAACTCTGAAGGTTTTTTCATAACCAAATCTTTTAGAATACCGTGAATTTGAACACTATTTTTATCATAATGTTCCTGATGGATATACATTTCAAAGGCGTTAGGAATCGCAATGATACCATCTTGTAGGGTAATTGCGCCTATGCAAAGCATTCGGTCATTGTCATAATCAAAGCCTGTAGTTTCAGTATCTAAAACGACAAAGCGAGTGCTTTCAACACTGTGTAAAAGTGCTTCATCAATTGGTTTTTTAGTTATTTTTAAAAAATCAAATAGTTTGGTTTTCCATTCTTTAAAAAAGTTCGTCATTACAATATGTTTGATGCATTAAAGCGGATGGAGATAATTTCTTGTAGTTCTTTAATCGTTTTAAAGGTGCTCTTTAGCTTGATTTTTTCTAATTTGGTAAGATGCTCCAAAGCTATATATTGCCCTGAATCATTGTGAAGAAGACCTTGTTTTGTTCTGAATTTTAAAAGTGCTTTATACGAATAAGCACAAGATAGATACAATTCTCTATTTTGAGGTTCCAATTCGGCTAATTTTTCAAAACGCTCGGGCGTATTACTGATTGATTTTACTGCATGAGATAAAATTAAAACCCTGGCTGCATCACTCAATGGCATTAATGCTCTTCTTTTTATATCGAAGAAATCTTTGTTAGCACCATCTTGTTCAAGTAAAAATTGTCTAAAAAAGCCTGTAGGTGATGGACTTTGTAAAGCTCCGCTCACTAAATGAAGATAAAATACGGGATTCGCTTTGATATCTTCTAGAATAAAATCGGAAAGTTTATTAGCAAGTTCGCTATCACCATAAGAGAGGCTGTAATCAAAAAATATAAAGGATAAAAGCACTTCATCTTTTCCTGTATTTGTGATCCAATGGTGCACTACGTCTTTCCATTCACCTAAACTTAAACACCATTTAGGATTTGATGCCATCATCTCGGCGGGGCAATAGTCATATCCAATTTCAAATAATCCTTTGTTGACATGAGTAGCCAAATCTAAAAAGTATTTTTTAGTCTTTTCTTTTAATTCTTCTGCTACATCTTCATAGACTAAGGCATTATCTTGATCGGTTTGTAATAATTGTTCACTGCGACCTTGACTTCCCATTGCCAGCCAAGCAAATTTTGCAGGCGGAGGAGTAGTCATTTTTTTTAAAGCAATAGCAATAACCTGCTGAATGCAAACATCATTTAACTCGGTAATGATTTTTGATGTCAAAGTTATAGGTATGTTTTGATCTAAATACCCTTGCAGTAATTGCATAATACTGGCACGTATAGGTTTTATTTCCTTATATTTTTTTGCTCTTTTTACAGCTTTTATCAATACAGCAGGATTATTTCCCAGTGATACCATCACGTCATGTTTGGAAAGAATACCAACTGCTTTGGTATTTGGAGTACCATCTTTGGTCAGACATATATGGCTGATGTTACTTTTCATCATAGCCATTTGCGCCTGTGTCGTAGTCAGTTTTTTAGGGTACGTAATAACAGGACTTGTCATTATTACTGATGCTGCTGAAGTAATAGGATATTCGCCAGTAACAATTTTATTTCGTAAATCCTTATCTGTAATAATACCAATAGGAAGTTTATCTTCAACTACAAGTATTGCACCTACATTTTTTTTGGTCATCATTTGAGCAATTTCTTTGGCAGAGGTTGCAGATGAACAAGTAATAATTTTTTTCGAATATTTGACAGGCTGAATATCTAATATTTGAGGATTGTTATCCAAAAGGTCTCCTGCCAGGGTTTCCCCATACAGCTTTCCTCTGTAACTTTCTGAATAAGGATTACTTGTGTTTGAAGCGAAACTTTGAATTAAAAAATTACCAACGTCTTTATTCTGTAGCGCATAAGGTCGAAAAATAGCTATAGGAATGGCATAAAGAATGGTTTCTTCATAGGCTCTAGCTTCCATTTTGTAATTTTCATTTGCAATAAGAGGTCTTAGTCCAAAGATATCTCCTTCGTCGCACATGTCAATAGTATCATTCTTCACACCTTTTCTTAGTGCTATTGCTCCTTTATGAACGACATAAAAGGAGTCATGAGTTTCTTCATTTTCGGCAAAAATAACACTGTCTTTTTCTTTATAAATAATTGAAATTTGTTCAGAAAGTAATTCAATGTCATTTTGATTTAAAAAAGTAAAAGGAGGGAAGCCCTTAAGAAAATCGGCAACTCTATGCGAAATGGTATTTTTCATTGGATTTGTATAATATTTTTAAAAACTAAAATTTACGATAAAAAAAACACAGCTACTTTTCGGTAACTGTGTTTTTAGTATTTGCTTTTTCGAATGATTTTGATGCTAATGTTGAAGAATATAAAGAAACACAAAATGGAGTTATATAGGTCAAGACGATTCTTAAAACATTTCTAAATGTAAAATTGCTTTCCCAAAACACATCATAACTGTTAATCGCGTTTAATATAGTTCCCACTACAACGGCAATAATCAAGGCATTCTTTATGTTTTTTGGAAGCATATTATTTCTTTTTAGTAACTCTCATATTAATTATTTCTACAAATAAAGAGAATGAAATAGCAAAATATAAATACCCTTTTGGAACTGGAGTTACATGGCTTCCAAAAACAAGAGCATTGGCCAAATGAGCACTTTCAGTCAATAACATGAATCCAATTAAAATCAAAAAGGATAATCCTAATATTTGAATGGAAGGATGTTTATTGACAAAATTTCCAACAGGAACAGCAAATTGCATCATAATTAATACCGAAATAATCACAGCCGTAATCATAATAACCAAAGCACCTTCAACACCATTAGTCATTCCAACAGCAGTCAAAATACTATCAAAAGAGAAAACCAAATCAATCATTATAATTTGAAGAATTACACTCTGGAAAGATTTTGCAGTAGCTTTACCTAATTCCTTTTCTTCATGACCTTTTTCATCAACTTTCTCACGAATCTCATTGGTACTTTTATAAATTAGGAACAATCCACCAAATAATAAAATGATACTTTGTCCTGTAACACCTGCATGCAACCAGCTCCAATCAATGGTAAACCAAGGTTTCTTCATTTGGGTTAAGAAATTAATTCCAAACAACAATGCAATCCTCATAAACATAGCCAAAAACATACCCAATTTGGTCGCTTTTTTACGGTCTTCTATCGCTAATTTTCCAGTTGCAATAGAGATAAAAATGATGTTGTCAATACCTAAGACTATTTCCAAGAAAGTCAATGTTAATAAGGCAATCCAAGCATCAGGGTTCAAAAATACTTCCATTTTGTAGTGTTAGGGGTTATGTTTTTTATGTGTTATGTGTTTTTTATTCTGAAATTTTAATTACCGTTCCTTTTTGTCTAGAATCGGCTCCTACCATTCCAAATTCAAAGGTATAGGAATTTTTCGTAGTTGTCAAAATTTTCATGTCAATAGCCTTCTCTTCTGCCTTATTTTTCGGGTGTTTCTTTTGTAAAACATATTCGCAATCATTTATCCAGCGAATTGTAGCGGTATCCGTTTTACCTTCAAAAGTCTCAATTTCAATGCTGTCATTACGCTCAAAAACGGTCGTTTTTTTTACGCCATCAATTTCATACTCAAATTTAAATTTTCCGGTTTTGAAGTCTTTGCAGTTGCGCTCCGCATCATAACACGACATTAAGGATAGTATTGGTAGTAGGAAGATAATTTTTCTCATTTCTATGTTTTATTTTTTTAATGAGAGCCTAATTAGGTTATTAGGCTCTCATTATTTTTATTTCAATCGTCTAAATTCTTCTTCAGTAAAGTTTTTAATGCTTTTCTCTTGAGCAAATTTTGCGTCGTTATAAGTGTTCGATTTGTTTTTAGGAATCGATAAGCTATTCCATTCGTCTTTTTTTAATTGTTTAGCATAAAAAACAATTTGCCCGATGTGGTATGGATAATGAGCTAGTTGTCTGTTGATGGCTTCAATAACTGTATGTCCTTCATTCCTGATATAAATAATCTCCGAAAGTTGCTCTGGTTGCAAGGTTTCTAATGTTCCCAGAAAACAATTCCATCCTTCATTCCAAGAGTTTAAGACTTGTTCTTTTGTTGCTAAATCATTTTCAAATTCTGCATCTCGATTTCGTGTTTCTTTTTCGCCATCGGTGGTTAAGAAATCTGTCCAACGGGAAAGCATATTTCCCGAAAGATGTTTTACAATAACTGCAATGCTATTGGTATCATCGTTTACAGCAACAAAAAGTTGTTCTGCTTCCAATTGTTCCATTGCTTTTTCTCCTAACATTTTATAGTAGAGAAATTGTTTTTTTACACTTTCAAGATATGAGGTAGTAGCTTCCATAATTATTCAATTTTGTTTGTTATTATTATCAGAAAGTGACTCTAAAATCTCCTTCCATTTACGCTGTAATAGTTCTTTACTAGGAAGTTTTGTTTGGTAATCAGCTACTAATGTGGGCGATATTGTTCGGTTTAAAGCATATTCGACTACAATATCATCTTTGCCATTGCATAGTAATATACCAATGCTAGGTTGTTCGTGTGGCTTGCGAATATCTCTGTCTAGTGCTTCGAGATAAAAATTAAGTTGCCCCAAATGTTCAGGTTTGAATTTCTCTATTTTCAGTTCTATGGCAACCATACAATTCAAATTTCGGTTATAAAACAAAAGGTCAATTGCAAAATCCTGGCTGCCAACTTGCAAGGGATACTCTTCTCCCATAAATGCAAAATCTCTTCCAAATTCTAATAGAAATTTTGTTATGTTTTGTGCAATTGCTTTTCTTAAATCTTTCTCTAAATGACTTTCAGGTAATTGAAGTAATTCTAGTACATACGTGTCTTTGAAAGTATTTGTTATTTCTTTTGGAAAAACTCCCGACAGTGTGGCGAGTTTTTCATTTGCAAGCATTACACGTTCAAAACAAGATGTATTGATTTGTCTTTCAAGCTCTCTAACAGACCATTTTTCTTTGATACAAAAAAGTAAATAGAATTCTTGTTCTTCAGAACTTTTGAGCGGTAAAATCAGTCTGTTTTGTGACCAGCTTAATTCTCTCGACAGTGTTGCGAGTTTTGGTAAATTTTTATAAGTTTCTACAAATTGCTTCATTCTCCATATGTTTTGTGGAGAAAAACCAACAATATTAGGTTCCGACTGCTGAATAAAAAGAGATAACTCTTTTACTACCGATTTACCCCAAGTTTTCTTTTCTACTTGTTGACTTACATATTCTCCTACATGCCAATAGAGAGTTACCAATTCCTTGTTTACTGCATGGTAAGCACTCTCTTTTGCTTTTGATATGAGTGCCGTTATGTGTGAAAATTGTTCTTGGAGTTCCATGAGTTAAATTTTAAGTAGCTACAATATAGAGAAGATAATTCAAATAATTACTCAATTTTTATATCATACTTATCCAAAAGCCCAGCAATTCCCTGATTGGAAAATTTAGCTTTTTTCATTGGATTAAATTCAGGATCTATTTTATAATTGTAAGCTGTTGTAAAATCTACTCCAGCCAAAACGGTGTCATTAAAAATAGCATTATCCAAATTACAATTTCCAAAAACAGATTGAGTCAAATTTGTTCCAATAAAAGTAACTTCTTTTAGAGAACAGGAATTGAATTTGGTCTTTGGCATTTTTTTATTCGCAAATGAGCTATAATCCAAAACACAATCTTGAAATTGAACATTGAATAAAAAGTCCTGACATGCCTGGAATTGAATCCCCATCAATTTGCTGTTTTTGAAAGAAACGGTCTTTAGACTAGAACCTCCCAATTGGGTCATCGATAAATTACATTCTATGAATTCACAATCCATAAAACTATTGTTTGAGAAATCACTATTCGAGAAATCACAGTTTTTGAAAACACAATCTTCAAATTCACGATTGTTTATTTTCTTACCGATATAAGTGATTTTTTCAAATGTTTTTTGAATGTGTATTAAGTCTTCCATGGGAGTTTTTTGAATTTTTGGGCATTATGTCTCACACGGAGAATTTGAATTGTAGTTTGGGTAATTTGATAAGAAATACTATAGTCATAAACGATATAAACTCTAAAAGTTCCGTCGTTATTGATTTTTTGTTTATCAATTTTAAAAATTTCGGGTTGCGTTTTTAGAATTTCAGTGCTTTCAAAAATGGTTTCTACAACTTTATCAGCAATTCGGATTGATTTACTTTCAAAAAGAATATAAAAATGAATGTCTTCTAATTGCCCTAAAGCATTTGGAGACCAAATTATTTTCTTCCCCATGTTTTCGAAATTGATATTGCTTCTTCATCGGTATAAAAATTTCCGTTTTTAATATTTTCTAAAGCATTATCAATATCATTATTATAATCAATATTAGTTTCTTCTCTATTTGAATTTATGGATTGCAAAAGATGTTTCATCTTTTCGATAAAAGAAGGGTCTTTTACTTTGTCAATTTCTTGATGAATCCAATTTATTTCAGCTTGAATATCCATGATCTATAGTTTTTGTAAAGATACAAATTAGTCGTTAAATATGCCTTTCATTATTATTTTTAAACCCACAAACATCAAATACATAGATGCCAAACAAGCAATAATTCCGATTCCTAAAACCAAGTAATGCCAATTGGTATGCTGGTTCATAAACGCATTGTAAATTACAGTTGGCCCTATGAACATCAATGGTAAAGCTCCTGTTACGTATTTAATTCCTTTTGCTAATAAATCTTTATTTGCCATGGTTTATTGTTTATTGTAAAAATCAACTGCTTTACGAACACTTCCGTGAGTGTTTAATAATTTGGATCCTTCTTCATAGCTTACAGGAATTTCTCCCATAATCATTTTCACGCCTCTGTCCACAAGTTTACTATTGCTCAATTGCATATCTACCATTTTGTTGCCCTTCACTTTTCCCAGCTGAATCATTGTAGCCGTAGTAATCATGTTGAGTACTAGTTTTTGTGCTGTTCCGGCTTTCATTCTAGAGCTACCAGTAACAAATTCAGGTCCTACAATAACTTCGATTGGGAATTTTGCTGTTTGCGAAAGCGGGCTGCCAGCATTACATGAAATACTTCCTGTACTGATGTTGTTTTCGTTACAGGTTTGTAAACCTCCAATAACATACGGTGTTGTTCCCGAAGCTGCAATACCTACAACAACATCATTTTCGTTTACATTAAATGCTTGTAAATCTAACCATGCCTGAGTTGCATTGTCTTCGGCATTTTCTACGGCTTTGCGAATGGCGGTATCACCACCAGCAATGATTCCAACGACTAAATCAAAAGGAACTCCAAAAGTAGGAGGGCATTCTGATGCATCCAATATTCCTAAACGACCCGATGTACCTGCTCCAATGTAGAATAGGCGACCTCCTTGTTTCATTTTGGCAACTATTTCGGTTACTAATGTTTCTACTTGTGGTAGTGCTTTTTCTACAGCAAGAGGGACGGTTTGGTCTTCTTGGTTGATATTACTTATTAGTTCTCGAACAGACATTTTTTCGAGCTGTTCGTATTTTGATGATTGTTCGGTGGTTTTGGTAAAAGTCATTGTTTTTTGAGTTTCAAATGCGTAAAAAAGTTACGGTTTATTTACTATTACAAACTTAAAGAAAATACTAGTAGTAACCTAAGTTACTAAGGTTCTAAGTTTTTGATTAGCTAAGTTTTTGAGTGAAAATTATTTAATTATCTAATTTTCAAATATAGAAATTAATAGTTACTAGCTCGAAAAGGATAAATTTTGGTTATTGTATCATTTTCTACGATTTTCCTTGTAAAACGGGGACTCCGAAGGAATAAGAATGCCCGCAAACGAGCTTCTGGCAGCGGCGAACGAGCTTCTGGGTGCGGAAAACAATCTTCTGGCAGTGGCAAACTATCTTCTGGCAGGAGTAAACGGTCTTCTGTATACTTCAAACATGCTTCTGACTCCGAATTATAGTCTTCGGTGAGGTAATTGTTTGCTTCGGAAGGGTTTTTAATAACAAAAACGCCAGATGTTTATGCTCCTAAAAATAAGTTGCTGATTTTATAATTGTTAGGATTCTAAATCATTGTCAATAGTTTCTTTATTGGTCATAAGTCCAAACATCATTATTAAAGCAGATAGTATTATGACTTGAATAACTAATGAATTATTGACTAAATCGGTTACTTGATTTTCTGGTATTGATAAAAATAGCAAAATGGTAATCAAACCTCTTGGAGCAATAAATAAAAGAGGTTTGATTTTTAGTTTGAATATTTTAAGAGAGATATATCGTAATGCAAATATCGCTGCGCAAATTCCAACTGCCCAAACAATTGTTTCGGTGTTTAATAATTCGTGAGTTTCGATTAAGTAGCCAAATAACAGAAAAAATAATGCTCTTACTAAAAAAGCAATTTCAGTAGTTAATTCTTTGAATTTATGTACTTCTTTATTTAAAAGGTTTGGTTGTAGTTTTTGAATAAATTTATTGCTTTTAAGTTCGTCTAGGTTTCCAAGAAAAAGCCCAAAAAGGAGGATGAAAATTAAACCTGGCAAATGGTAAACTTTAGAAACAGAGTATATCAGTACGATGCTTAATATGATAGGAATGAATTTTACAGGATGCTTTATTTTGCTTAATAAAAAGGCAAGTCCTAATGTTGCTACAAATGTTATTACGAGTATAATGAATAATTCTACTATAAATTCACCAATGGATGCCGCTCCAATATTGTCGTTGAGGGTTATGAAATTGAAAAGAATTACGCCAAAAATATCAGATAAGCTACTTTCATAAGTGATAAATTCTTTGTTTTTTGAGATAAGATTTTGAGAACTCGGAATAGCAATTGCACTACTAATTACGGCTAGTGGAATGGCATTGGCCAATCCAACTTTAAATGAAATGTTGCCAAAATATTGAAAAACAAATGCCAGTCCAAAACTAAAAAGTAGCATTGGTAAAATAGCAACCAGAGCCGTTTTACCGATAAATGGAAACTTAGATTTGTTTAATTCTAATTCTAAAGAGCCTTCCATAACGATCAAGATTAGTCCTACTGTTCCTAGGACTGGTAAGATTGAGGTCAAATTTGGAACTGTTATTTCCAGAGCATTCGTAGCTTGTTTAACCGCCCAACCCACAATAAGTAATAATATAACCGAGGGAATTTTTGTTTTTGATGAAGTTATATCGAAGATATAGGCTAGAATCAATAATAGACATATTGATATAATGATAGATGTTGTCATTTTTGGATTTTATAACTATTGGGTGTTTTTGTAAACGGTAGCTAAAGTAGCTATTCCGTAAATATAAGAGATTTGTAGAAAAAAAGAGGTTTGTTAAAACGAAATAATGTTGCGTTTACTAATTAAACTTCTAGTTCATCAACACTAAAAATAGTCAAAGGCTGTAAATCTAATTTGAATTGAAGGAAAGGATTCTGTAGTTTTTAATTCGTACAAGTAGGATAATGAACGATTTTAAAATTACAAGAATTGGCGATAAAACAAAGTTCGTTTGCTTTTTTATGCAAGTTTAAGGCTTCGGCTATTTTTTCTTGTTGTTTAATAACTACTTTAGGATGTAATCGTACTTCGATAATACGTCCGGAACCATTCTCCAAAACTTCGAGAGTTGCTTCTGCACCATCCTGATAAGACATTACATCAATGCCGTTTTGAGAGCAAACGTATAAATAAGACATCATGTGACAGGAAACTAAACTGCTCAATAATAAATCTTCGGGATTATATAAACCAGGATCACCTTTGAATGCTTTGGCAGCCGAAATGTTTAAAATATCTTTTCCTTCAATAGCAATTTGATGGGTTTTAAGATATTGTTTTGTGGTGGGAGCTGTTTCTTTTGGAACGGAAGTCCAATTTAGTCTTGCTTTGAATAGATGTTTGAAAGCCATGTTTCTTTGCTTAGATTTATTCTGTTGAAGTTTTTTACTACTTGATCAGCGTAAGGAATTGTAGTAGAACACTTTTTAGATTTGGCGATTTTCTCGCCCTAATCAAAAAGAGATTGAATTATAACATAGCAAAACGTTCTACAAAGGGTAAGCTTATAAAAAACAAGCCAACACAATTCCTATTACAATCATCGAAACTTTAGCAATATTAAATTTATGACCTTCACTACTTTCAAAAATGATAGTGGATGAAATATGAAATAAAATACCAATAACTACTGCTGTAATTTGAGGGTAATATGTATTTAGTACAGGAAAAAAATCAGACACTAGTGTTCCCATTGGAGTCATCACTGCAAACGTGGTCATAAAGATAAAAATGGCTATTTTATTCAATTTAGAATTGATGAAAAACATAGTCAGAATTATGGCTATCGGAAAATGATGTATAGCAATTCCTAATGCTAAATCATGATGATGCCCTACTGGAAAACCTTCTAAAAAAGCGTGAATACAAAGACTGATGAATAACAGCCAAGGCATGTGGTACATTTTATCATGACCGTGTACATGTCCATGTTCTGCTCCTTTGGAGAAAAATTCTAATATAATCTGAAACAAAATTCCGATCATAATAAAAAGTCCAATCTTAGGATTATGGCTTTCGTAAACTTCCGGTAACAAATGCATTACTGTTAGCGATAGCAAAAACGAACCACTAAAAGCAAGTAGTAGTTTGAGATTAGTCTTGCTTTTTGGTTTTAAAAACAAAGCCAAAATATAACCTATCAGTACTGAGAATAAGGGTAAGAGGTAGTTCATTTTTTTATCTTGATGCGTTTAATTGTTGATTAGTTTAAATCGGTAATTTGTTTAAAAGTTAGATACTATTAAATAATACACTTGTATCCGATTCAACTACTTAAAAATCATGATTAATCTTTCGCTTTCAGTTTTGTGGAATTTTTTTAATTTATAATCTCCAAAAATATCTAATAAAAAGATCCCAGCTTCTTCCATCATTTGTTCAAAATCTTTCAGTGTAAGTGCTTTTACTTTTTCGGTGAAATGATAATGGTGTCCTTGGTCATCAAAATCAATTTCTTTGTAAATATGTCCGTCCTTTAAGTAACGTTTGATGTGAAAGTCAATTGAATCTACTGTTTTTACTTCTTCGGGAACCAAAGTATTAAGTACATTGGTAACATTCATAAAATCAATTACAGCAAAACCATATTCGGTTAAGCTTTCTTTGATAGCTTTTAAAGTAGTTAGATTATCCTCGTCGTTTTCAAAATAACCAAAACTGGTGAATAAATTGAAAATAGCATCAAACTTATCTTCAAAAACTTCTCGCATATCATGTACTTGAAAATGCAAAGTTTTATTACTGTTTTTTTGCGCTTCTGTTATACTATTTTCAGATAAATCGGCTCCAATAACATCAAAACCTAATTGATTTAAATATATGGAATGTCGTCCTTTACCACAGGCCAAATCCAATACTTTAGCTTTCTCAGGAAGATTAAGGTAATGGGTTAGATTGTCCATAAACAATTGAGCTTCTCTATAGTTTCTTTCTTTGTAAAGGATATGATAATAGGGACTGTCAAACCAAGAGGCAAACCAATTTTCTGGATTAGTATTCTGATTTTGTGTTTTGTTATTTGTGGAATCGGACATTTATTCTTTTTCAATTAATTTAAGTACCGCAAATTTAGTGTATTTTTGCCTGAAATTTAGTGTTGTGTACTATCTGTTTAAAAAATGAACCTGAAAATAAATGAAATTTAAAAATCGTTTATTAATCACTGGAAGTTTATTAATTAGTTTTATATGAATATTTTTTGAAAATGAAATTGATGTGTTTGTGAAATATTTTTAGTTTGTATTTGAATCTATTTCGAATATAAAAGTTTTAATTATTTAAAACAGATATATATAAATTATAAAAAATCAGCAAATGAATGATTTTGAAGAAAACACTCTAAATGACGAGAAGATAAAATATCATAAAAGAATAATTTATATTGGATTATTGGCCTTTGCAGTATTATCAATTTGGACAATTACTGAACTAAATGGTTTTGAAAACGGTCTGGAAGATGCCGAAATTTGGGCGCCAATTGGATTTGTTTATGATAATTTTGGTTATTGGTCGGCGGTACTGATTTCTCCTTTATTAGGGTTACTTGTTTTATTTTCTAATGTAAAAAGTATAATGAAACTCAAAGAAAATAAAATAAAAAATTAATTAGCACAACACTGCTAATTACTCACAATTGGAATTTATAAAGAAATGGAAAATAATTTTAAGATGATTGCCAAAACCTTTTTTGGTTTTGAAGAAATACTGGCGAAAGAGTTAACAATGTTGGGGGCTCAGGATGTGGAGCAGGGAGTAAGAATGGTTAGTTTTAAAGGAGATAAAGGATTCATGTACAAAGCAAACTTGTCTTTGAGAACAGCTTTGAAGATTTTAAAACCAATTTATTTTTTTAAAGCCAGAAATGAACAAGATTTATACAAAGGAATTCGAGGGACAAATTGGTCTAAATATATCAATGCAAATCAAACTTTTGTAATTGACACAACGGTACATTCGGAGTATTTTAATCACTCTGAATATGTGTCTCAAAAATGTAAAGATGCCGTTGTCGATCAGTTTAGAGAAAGAACAGGACAACGCCCAAGTATTGATAAAGTTTTTCCAGATTTAAGAATTAATATTCATATCGATAAGGATCAAGTTTCGGTTTCATTGGATACTTCTGGAAATTCATTGCACCAACGTGGATATAGAACTGCTACTAATATTGCTCCTATAAACGAAGTTTTGGCAGCGGGAATTTTGCTTCTTTCGGGTTGGGATGGACAAACTGATTTCTTAGATCCAATGTGTGGTTCAGGAACTTTCTTGGTAGAAGCAGCTATGATTGCTTGTAATATTCCTGCGAATATTAATCGTAAAGAATTTGCTTTTGAGAAATGGAATGACTGGGATAATGAATTGTTTGATAATATTCAGAATAGTTTATTGAAACGCGTTCGCGAATTTCATTACTCTATAAAAGGATATGATAAAGCACCGTCTGCAGTTCAAAAAGCTAAGGATAATGTTAAGAATGCTAATTTAACCGAGTATATTACAATTGCAGAAGAAAACTTCTTTGATACTGAAAAGAACTCACAAGGGAAATTACATATAGTTTTCAATCCGCCTTATGATGAACGTTTGGATATTCATATGGAAGAATTTTATAAAAATATTGGTGATACATTGAAGAAAAATTATCCAGGTACCAATGCATGGTTCATTACAGGTAATTTAGAAGCTTTGAAATATGTAGGTTTGAAACCTTCGAGAAAAATAAAGCTTTTCAATGCTAGTATTGAAGCTAGATTAGTGAAATACGAAATGTATGAAGGTAGTAAAAGAACCAAGTTTCAAGTAGATACGGAATAATTAGTTTTTTCATTGAAAAATAAAAACCCGATAATTGCTATATTAAAATAGTAATTATCGGGTTTTTTTATGATTTAAAGGAGCTATATTGTTAAAGCTTTCGTTATGACATCGTTTAGTACATTAATAGCTGCATTGGCCGCGTTTTGTGCCATTACTTTATTGACTATTGCAATTGAATGTAATTCGGAGGTTAATATTTCTTTTTCATCTGTTAATCTTTTATCGAAAAAGGATTCACTAATCTCTCCGTTTAATCTCATATTTGCAAGTAGTTCGAGTCGGTCTTTTTTGCTTTGTATAAAATTATTAGCTGATTTTTTTACAACTACCCAATCGTCTTTTATGCTAGTTTTCATTGCATTGAGCATGTCGGCTAAAATTTCGTTAATGTCTAAATTCATGATAATTAATTTTTAATATTTTTTAATGCTCTTTCTGCAGTCAATAGCGGTTGCCAAAAACCGTTGATGTAAGCGATATATAAACTTATTTCACTATCACTGAGTGTGTTTTTGTCTTTATGTTCATTTTTGTATTGAATGAAATTATCTTTTAGCAATTTGGCCATTTTTACAAAATCTTCATTTCTTTCACGTGATTGATATTGAAATAATATAGAATTGATATTACTTTCTACTTCTAAATATTCTTTTGAAGTGTTTTCATAAGTTCTCTGATCCTGAGGAAGAACTAATAATTCTAAATACAGTTTTTCGTTTTGTTTTTGGGTTTCAATAATTTTGTTTTCTATTGCATCACTATAATCGGGTACCAATTTTACTGAGACACAACTGTTGAGTAAGAAAAGGAGACTCGAGGTTAAAATTAGAATTTTAGTTTTCATAGTAATGGGCTTATAATGGTTTGTTTATTATGCTTTTTTTGGATTACTTTTGTTTATCAATTGATTATGATGAAATCATGTTTGATAAATATAAAATTAGTACATAAATCAATACAAAATAAATAAGTTTTAATTATTGTTATGGCACAATGAATTGATTTTTATTTTAAATCCTAATGAAGTGTAGAAATAAAAATGATGTTTATTTGAAGTTTGACTAGATTTTCAATTAATTTTGGGAAATCATATTTAAATACAATAAAATGTCAAAATTACAAGTAAGAGCATTTTTATACAATCTAGGCTGTTTTGCTATATTGTTTGTCGCATTTCGTTATCTGGTGGAACAATACACCAATTTGTCTGGATTTTGGATTCCAATGACGGCCTTTATTGCTGGAACTCTTTTAGCCCCAAAATTTCAAGCTGCTAAAACCAAAGATGGTGAAAAATTATTCATGTCTTGGTTATTTGTAAAAGGGATTAAGGAAATAGGATAATTTAATGATACAAACTAAAAAAGGAGTACAATTGACTTTATAAAATCAATTGTACTCCTTTTTTTATGCTTAGTTAAGTTTATTTTTTAGCAGCAGTTTTTGGTTTTGCTGGGATTACTTTTTTCTTGTAAATTGGAATAAAATAGGAGACTGTATAATTAAATCCAGCTCCAAAATTACCATCATAAGTTCTGTTGAATCCCGGAATATAAAGACTTTCAAATCCGTTTGGTTCAGAGTTGGTAACCAATACTTTTAATTGTAGAGAAAAACCAACGTACACATTATTAAAAACTTTTACATTAATTCCTGGAGAGACTTCGAGCCAACTAGCCGTTAAACCATCATATGATTTTCCTGATTCTATTCCTGATGTTTGTCCATAATAAGGATGTGGATTATAGATAGAATAATTGTTTAATTGTTCAGTAAAAGCACTAAAACCATAGCGAACACCAATTGTAATAAGGTTTTCCATATCCAACCAGTTGGTGTAAGCATTGTAGTTGAAACCTACTTTTAGATAGGCACCCTTCGTTGTAGTATTTAATAAAGGATCATCTACAGTAACTTCTTCACTACCAACTTCACCATAAGCATAGTATTTTTTTGTTAGTCGATAGTCACCAACAAAAGCTATTCCTTTATAGTCAGAATCATAAAAGGATCTGGCTACTTTAAAGACATCTACACCAACAATCAAACCATATCGATCTGTTTTTGGTTTTATAGTATCGACAGCAGCCTCGATTTTTTTTTCGGGTCTCTTTTCTGTTTTAGTGCCATTAGACCCCTTAACTATTATTTCTGGAGGAGTACTTGTTGTGGTATTTTTTTCTTGTGCCTGAACAAAAAACAATGACAACAAAAAGAAAAAACTAAAAGTATATTTTAATGATTGTTTCATTTTCAGATGTTATGTTGTATTGTGTGGCTATTGCATATTGTATCCACAGTTCATCGGCTGTCGTTGAATCGGTTACTAAAAAAGTATTTTCTTCATCTAAATTAAAGGTGGTCTTAAATCCACACGCTCTTGAAACATAACTAGATACTCGAGTGTAATTAAGCTCTAAATAATCTTCGTTTACGATTAAGGGGTTTTTATTTCCATAATTTAGAATAAACTTATATTTTACATGATCTGCTTCTGTATTTAATGGGAGTAATATGTTATTACCATTAGCTAGATATTTGGCATCACCAGTTGCTGTTGGATTCAAAACAACACCTTCTGTCATTCCTTCTCCTATTACTTTTAGGTCATCAACATTTTTCAATACAGTAGGACTCTTAATATCATAAAACTGAATTAACATCCTTGGTGTAGTTGGAGTAGTCGGGTCGCAAATATCATCTGGTTCGCAACTAGAAGATGCAAAACCAAGAATCATTAAAAATGCAAGTATTTTTTTCATTTAATAGTGGCTTATCGTCTTTCCAAAAGTACAACATTTTCTACGTGATGTGTTTGTGGAAACATATCTACTGGTCTCACTCGCGTCACTTTGTATTTTTCATCCATCAAAGCCAGATCTCTTGCTTGTGTAGCTGAGTTACAACTTACATAAACTACTTTTTGGGGTCCAATTTTTATGATTTGTTCTACTACATCTTTGTGCATTCCGTCTCGAGGCGGATCTGTGATAATAACATCTGGTTGTCCATGTTGTGCAATAAAAGCATCATTAAAAACTACTTTCATATCTCCAACATAGAATTCGCAATTATCAATATTATTACGCTCTGCATTGGCTTTAGCATCTTTAATAGCATCTGGAACGCTTTCCACACCAATTACTTTTTTTGCTTTTTTGGATACAAACTGGGCAATAGTCCCAGTTCCAGTATATAAATCGTAAACTACTTCGTTTCCAGTTAAACCTGCAAAATCTCTGGTAATTTTGTACAATTCATAAGCTTGATCCGAATTAGTTTGGTAAAAAGATTTAGCATTAATACTAAATTTTAAACCTTCCATTTCCTCCAAAATATAATCTCTTCCTTTGTATAATTTTATGTCAGTATCATACAACGTATCATTAGCTTTATTGTTAACCACATATTGTAAGGAAGTAATTTGAGGGAATTTTTCGTATAAGTGATCCAAAATTAATTCTCGATTCTTTTTATCATTTTCAAAAAACTGAATCAAAACCATGATTTCTCCAGTCGAAGACGTTCTCAACATTAATGTTCTCAACAAACCTTCGTGAGCTCTAGGATTAAAGAAAGTCAAACCATGTTCGTTAGCAAAAGCGCGAACTTCATTACGAATAGCATTTGATGGATCTTCTTGTAAATGACATTTGTTGATGTCAAGGATTTTGTCCCACATTTTCGGGATATGGAAACCAAGTGCGTTTCTATTACCTAAATCTTCCTCGCTTCCAATTTCTTCTTCAGTTAACCAACGGCTGTTTGAAAACGAAAACTCCATTTTATTTCTGTAAAAAAACTGTTTTTCAGAGCCTAAAATCGATTCAAATTCAGGAAGTTCAATTTTACCAATGCGTTGCAAATGGTTTTTTACCTCATTTTGTTTAAAGATTAACTGTTGGCCGTAGTTCATATTTTGCCATTTACAGCCACCACAAACACCAAAGTGCTCGCAAATAGGATCTACACGATGCTCTGATAATTCGTGAAAATGAACCGCTTTCCCTTCATAATAAGCCTTACGCTTCTTAAAAGTTTGTACGTCAACAACATCTCCAGGGACTACATTTGGGATAAAAACTACTTTACCATCGGGAGCCTTTGCTACCGAAACGCCTTTTGCACCTGCATCAAGGACTTTTATTTGATGAAAGACAACCTTGTCTGTATTTTTCTTTGCCATGGCGCAAAAATAAGGCTTTGGATTTATTTTTAGATTTTAATTTTAATTTTTTTTATTAAAATGTGTTAGGCAACTGTTTATTCAAATTCATCCTTCCAGTCTTTGGTCGTAATCGCCGAAGCTTTATTTTCTGAATTCATAGTCACTCGGAGTTCTTTGTTTGCCTTGACATAATCAAAAAGAGCTTTGAATCTATAGATATTTGTATTGTCCGTCTTATTTGGAACCATTTCTACAAACTGTAAATCTTTAAAAGCTCCATATTTTAGACTATACTTGGCTCCAATTGCTTTGACGTTTTTTTCGGTTGAGTTAGAAATGACTTTGTCTGTAGCTTCTTTTTTAGTAAAAGGAGTAAATTTAGATGTATTACAAGTCATCAAAATTCTTTTTCCTAACTCGTAGGCCTTGTTTTTCTGAGCTTCATCAACAGGATTCATTTCGGAAGCTTCAATACTCTTACCAATTATTTTTCCATTAACGTTTTTAGTTTTACAACCAAAAAGTACTAATAAACAGAATGTTATAATTATTTTTTTCATAATATAATTTTATTTTAATGGAATATTTAGATTTAAAATATTGAAAAAAGCATTCTTATGTTGGCCTAATCCCGCTTTCTGCTGCAAATCCTCGTTCTGTGCGCCATGCCACTAAGCTTGAAAAGTAGCTTCCGCTGGTCGCTCTTTACAAGCAAGTGTTATAATGCTTTCATAACTCCGGGTTTTTCACTTCAATCGGGGGCAGAGTTTCAGAACGTAATTTTGTATTCTATTATTAGAAATTAGAGGAATTTATTTATTTAAAAATGCAATTTTATTTTTTATAAACTGATAAAATGGCTATATGTTGTTGTAAATTATAAAGTTAGAAAAAAATAAATAAATTACTTACTCTTTAGGAAGTATTATATTTTAGTTAAATAAATCAATTCCTTAAGCTTTTTTAGTACAAAAAAAATTAAATTTGATAGAATCAATAAAATTGAATTAATTATGAAAAGAAATGCAACCGCAGTTTGGACTGGTTCCCTGAAAGAAGGATCCGGAAAATTAACAACACAAAGTACAACATTAGAAAATACTCAATATTCATTCAAATCCAGATTTGAAGAAGGAGTAGGTACCAATCCCGAAGAACTTGTTGCAGCAGCACATGCGGGATGTTTCACCATGCAACTTACCGCTTTTATTGGCGAAACGAGTGCAGTAATTGAAAGTATAGAAACGAAATGTGATATTAGTTTAGTTGAAGGAACAATTAATAGTTCTCACTTAACTGTCAATGCAAAAATTGAAGGAATCTCAAATGAAATCTTTCAGGAATTAGTTACTAAGGCCGAAAAAAATTGTCCGATTTCAAAATTATTTAACACCGAGATTTCTACAACAGCAACTTTGGTTTAAAAAAACAAATAAAAAAGGATTTAGTCTATAATTAAACTGAATCCTTTTTTTATTTAAGATAGTGTTCTTTTATTTCATTGGTTTAGATTTTCTTTTAATCAGTTCATAGTTTACAATCGACAAAAAATAAAAGAAACAATCGGCAGTAATTTTTCCTAAAATAATTCCTGCGAAATAATTCCCAGTCACTATAGGTATCCAATACATGCATGAAGGTCGGATAAAAAAGAAATCCAGAGCTGCAGGATAACCAAATTCAAGAAACAAATGCTGAATCAAAACAAGTATTTCTTTATTGCTAATCTTTTGATTGTTGTTTTGAGCAACTTTTGTTTTATATGACTTGTAAATTATAACACTATAAAAGGCAAAATATTCGGCAGCTGTAATTAAGTAAGCAGTTGTCAATGCACTAAAAATTCTACTGAATTGGGATGTTATTAATGCAGCACTAGTTGCTGCTAACTCGGAATATTTATACCGATCAAACCACTCTTTAAAATTAGATTTATTAATCATTTTATTGTTTTTTAAAGCATGAAACTTGAATTTGACATAAAAGGTTTATTACTGAATTTAGATTTTTAAACTTTTTTTGAGGGATAATTTATTTTAGAAACAGTAGTCAAAGTGGCAGTAAATATTATAAAATTAATGGTTGTCAATATACTATTTAATATCGTAAAAATATTTGAAAATATAAATATTTGATATGTTTGTATTTATATGCTTTTCAAAGCTCACCTCGTCATTAAATAATTTCTATATAAAAAGCTTTTGATTTTATGTAAGATTTTTTATATTTTTTTTCTTTATAATTTTTTTAAATTCCTTTTTTATCAATAACTTAACATCGTTATTTGTTTATAATGAAATTTGAAAAATATATATCATATGAAATTGTACAAAAAGTTGTCTCAAATTAGTTTTCTAAAAAATAGTTATACATACAAATTTCTTTTTGTTGCTTTTATTGGTATTCATATTCCATTAATTGGGTTGTTATTATTTGTTCTGTATAACAGTAATTCTGTTTCTACGTTGTCAATTTTATTTTTTGCATTATTAATGACTTTACTAGCGACTGCAAGTACATTGCTGATTTTAAAAAAACTAATAAAGCCTATTGAAGTAGCGTCTAAAGCTTTGAGTATCTATAGAAATAATAGAATTGTATCCGATTTGCCAATAAATTTTCATGATGAAGCTGGTTTATTAATGCGTAATATTCAAGAATCGATAGAAGAAAATGAAATTTTCATCAATGAAAAACAAGATTTAATATATATGCTCTCACATGATCTTAGAACTTTTGGAGGTAATGCAGAAACATTATCAAAACTTATTCTTGAAGAAAATATTTCTGATCCTGTAAAAGATTATGCGGAGTTAATTAGTGATTCTATGTATCAACAAAATCAGTTCATAGAAAGTATCATAAAGCTACTAAAAGAGCAAGACGAAATTGCAAATAGTAATTTTCAGCCCAAAATAATTCAAATGCGACCTTTATTTTCTTTAGTGAATAAGCAAGTTTCTAAAAAAATGAGCGTGAAAAATATTGAACTCATTTTATCTATTGAGGTAAATGAAATTCTCCTTACAATAAGTGAAGATTTATTAGTTCGAGTTTTAGTTAATCTAATTGATAATGCTATTAAATTTTCATTTACGGGTAGTCAAATTTATGCTAGAATATATTTAGAAAATGAGAAACTAAATATTATGATATCAGATAAAGGTGTTGGATTTGATCCAAAAGACAGTGAACTATTATTTGAAAAATTTACAAAAAAGAGTAAAGTAGGAACTTTGAATGAACCTTCGACTGGTATTGGTTTGTATTTATGTAGAAAAACTATCGAAAGGCATCAAGGAAAATTAATAGCTCAAAGTGAGGGCATAAATAAAGGTGCAATATTTTTAATAGTCTTTTAGTTTGAAAATAGTCTAAAAGCTATTAAAAATATTGCACCTTTAAAATATAGTATAGGACAATCTATTTAGGTAGTTATTTTCTGGACGCAGGTCTTAAATACCAAGAACCTATTGCTAAACTTGCAATTATCAAAGGTACGATGATATGAAAAACAGAATCATTAACAGCTATATGTGAAATTGATGCTCCCGTCATTGCAAAAAACACTCCAGCATAAGCCCATTCTTTTAGTAATGGAAATTTAGGAATTAGTATTGCTATGATTGCCATTGTTTTCCAAAATCCAATGATTGATATAAAATATAAAGGGTAGCCAAGTGGAGCAAAACCAGCCACTATCTCTTTAACTTGAAATAATTGTCCGATGCCGCCAAGCATACAAAAACAAAGTAATCCTGTGATAACCCAATACGCAATTGTTTTTCTTTTTTCCATGATAATTTATTTTAATTTAGTTACTATTTCTTCTAATTGATTGTGCGCCATATTTAAGCCATAAGCAAAAGGCATTTTTAATTGTTGTTCTCTATGTGCAACAGATTTGTAAATAATTTGAATTCTCAATCTGCTCTTGTCTTCAGTAAGTTTTTCAAATTCTAAAAATTCAAGCTGAACACCAATCGGCATATTCTCCATTTCAAATGTTCGTATGATTTTCTGATTGGGAATAAATTCATGAATAGTACCGTTTGCCTTAAACATAAGAGTGCCATTATGAGAAGTTTCAAAGTGGTAACTTCCGTGTTTTTTATTGTCTAGTTTTATCACTTTTGTTCCCATCCATTGCTCTAGAAGTTCGGCTTCAGTATAGGCTTTAAAAAGTAAATCTACTGGCAAATCAAATTCCCTTGTTATGATCAAATCTTGTTTGCCATCTTCGGCATTGATTTTTGTTTTTTGTTCCATTGTTGCTATTCTTTGGGTTTATAATTTTTCATTACAGTTTCTAGTTTATTAAATCGATCTTCCCAAATTAATCGGAAGGGTTCAATGAAGTCAGCTACTTCTTTCATTTTTTGAGCGTTAATATAATATGATATTTCTCTTCCGTTTTGTTCTTGTCTAAGAAGTTCGCATTCGGTAAGTATTTGTAGGTGTTTTGAAACTGTTGGTCTTGCAGTGTCAAAGTTAGAAGCTATAGCACCTGCTGTCATAGATTGTGTTGCGACTAATAACAAAATTGATCTTCTTGTTGGGTCGGCTAAAGCTTGGAAAACATCTCTTCTTAAAATCATTGTGTAGTTATTTGACTTCAAATATAAGAGTAGTTATTTAACTACGCAATTTTTTTTGATATTTTTTTATTTTTAGTTTAAAAATAAATAAAATTATTGGTTTTAAATAATTGATTATTAGTGATATAATAAAAAAATCCGAACAGGTTTCAAACTGTTCGGATTTGTGATTTTTCATTCGCAAAGACTGCAATCTAAAACCTGCAATCTGTTTACTATTTTTTTGCTACCAAAGCTGGTGCACTTGTGGCTTGATATATTGCTCGTAAATAGCGTTCATAGCAGTGATTTTTTCTGGAGTCAGTTTTGGTAAATTATATGATGACAGATTCGATAAAACGTGACTTTCATTTGAAGCACCAGGAATAATACAGCTGATTTCATTAAAATTCAAAATCCATTGTAAAGCTACAGGAGCTAAATTGGTTGCTTCTGGGAAAATAGCTTTCAAAGCATCAACAGCTTGTAAACCCAATTCGTAATTTATACCTGAAAATGTTTCACCTTTATCAAAAGCTGCTCCATCTCTATTGAAGTTTCTGTGATCTTCAGCTCCGAAAATAGTTTTTGAATCAAACTTACCGGTTAATAATCCGCTGGCTAATGGCACTCTGGCAATAATTCCGATATCTTTTTTTTGAGCTTCTTGGAAAAATAATTCGCTTGGACGCTGACGAAAAAGATTAAATATGATTTGAATCGTAGTAACATTAGAATATTCAATAGCTTTTAAAGCCTCTTCGACTTTTTCTACGCTCACACCTAAATTTAAAATTTTTCCCTGATCTTTCAAACGGTCAAACATTTCGAAGATTTCTGGTCTGTAAAATACTTCAGTAGGAGGACAATGCAATTGAATGAGGTCAATCGTTTCTAATCCCATTCTTTTTAAACTGTCTTCAACATATTTTTGAAGAACTTTAGGTTGATATCCTTCATTAACGTGTGGATTGATATGACGTCCACATTTTGTAGCAACATAAATGCGTTCAGAACGGGAACGTACAACTCTTCCAACAGCTATTTCGCTCAATCCATTCTCATAAACATCGGCAGTGTCAATAAAATTCACTCCGTTATCAATAGCAGTATTGATTAGCTCATCGGCAGTTTTATCATTAAATGGAGAACCCCATTTTCCGCCTACTTGCCATGTACCCAATGCTATTTCTGATATATTAAAATTGGTCTTTCCTAGTTTACGATAGTTCATTTTTTTTTTTTGAGTTTCTAAGTTTTTAAGTTTCTGAGTCGCTAAGTTTTTTTAATTTCTAAGTTTTCGTAGTAACTTAGAAATTTAGTAGCCTAACAACTTTAATCAATCAAATAAATCCGAAGACAGGTAACGATCACCTCGATCACAAATTACTGCTACGATTACACCTGATTCGAGTTGGTTTGCAATTTTTACTGCTACTGCAACAGATCCACCGCTGCTCATACCTGCAAAAATACCTTCTTCTTTGGCTAATCTTTTAGTCATTTCACGAGCTTCTGCTTCGCTAATATCTATTGTGATATCTACTTTTGAGGCATCATAAATTTTAGGTAAATATTCTTGTGGCCATTTTCTAATACCTGGAATTTGAGATCCATCACTAGGTTGTGCACCTACGATTTGGATATTTGGATTTTTCTCTTTCAAATAAGCAGAAGTCCCTATAATTGTTCCTGTGGTTCCCATCGCAGATACAAAATGGGTTACAGTTCCATCGGTGTCATTCCAGATTTCTGGACCAGTTGTTTTGTAATGTGCTTTCCAGTTGTCATCATTAGCAAACTGATTCAGCATTACATAACCTCCTTCGGCTACTTTTTTATCAGCATAATCTCTGGAACCAATTATTCCTTCATTCGCTGGTGTTTGAATAACTGTTGCACCATAAGCCTGCATGGTCAGTGTGCGTTCGATAGTAGAATCTTCTGGTAATACCAATTCGATTTCTATATTGAATAATTGGGCTATCATAGCCAAAGCGATTCCAGTATTCCCACTAGTTGCTTCAATTAATTTGTCTCCTTTTTTAATGTCACCTCTTTCAATGGCTGAAGCAATCATGTTGAAAGCAGCACGGTCTTTTACGCTTCCTCCAGGATTGTTGCCTTCAAGTTTTAATAACAGTTTTACGTTTTTGTTGGCTACCAAATTGATGGTTTCAACTAATGGAGTATTTCCAATTAATTCCGTTAATTTATAGGTATTCATTCTTGTTTTTTTTCTTTTACTTTAACTTCGGTTGTGGTGGTATTCAATACAATTGAATCATGTGGAATTGATTTGGTAACCCATGAATTCCCGCCAACAATACTATTTTTTCCTATAACTGTATTCCCACCTAAAATAGTTGCATTGGCGTAAATGCAGACATTTTTTTCTACTGTAGGATGTCTTTTTGCATTTTTCATTTCTTTACTAACGCTTAAAGCTCCCAAAGTTACTCCTTGGTATATTTTTACATTTTTCTCAATCACAGTAGTTTCTCCTATCACGATTCCAGTCGCGTGATCGATAAAGAAAGGCGAAGCAATGTTGGCTCCCGCATGAATATCTGTACCCGTAATTCGGTGCGCATATTCGCTCATTAGTCTTGAAAAAAGTAATAAATCCAGTAAATACAACTCATGACTCAATCGGTAAATTGCTATGGCATAAAAACCAGGATAAGCAAGATAAATTTCTTCAATTCCATTGGATGCTGGATCATTTTCTAAGATATAAGAAGCGTCTTTATTTAAATTTTCTAATACTGTAGGAAGTTTGTCTAAAAAACTAAACCATGCATTTTCACAACAATCTTGTGGTTTTTTGCAGGCTAAAGAGGCTATTTCTTTGAATTGTTTTTCTAATTCATCTATGCTTTCGTTTAATGGAGCATTAGAATCGAATAAGGTGTAAAATAATTTCTCGGTAAAGGCTTCAGTTTTGGTCTTTATGCTATAATTTATAGTAAAATCATTTTTTAAAGCACCAATATTTTGAACAATCAGATCTTTGGTCATGATTATGAAATTGTATTGTTATTTATGAAGAGGTAAAAGTAAGGTGTTTTTTAGAAAAAATAACAACGATTACCCAAAGAATTAGCTTGAACAAAAAGGTTTTAAGAGATATAACATAATCGTTTCTTTTTCGGAGTTATATCACATCAAATAGTGGAATCTAATATCGATTTCATTATTTGATAGCCTTCTTTGTTTGGGTGAACTCCATCATCTGAATAAATTACTTTCAATCCTTTTTGTTCATCAGCCATAGCCGAATAATAATCTACATAAACAATATTATTTTCTAAAGCATATTGACGAATCATTGTATTTAAAGTTTCAATTTTTTCAGCAGGCTGCATACCTTTTCGCCATGGGTAATCAAAGGCGGGTAGGATAGAACATAAAACAGTTTTTATGCTATTTGCTTTAGATAATTCACACATTGATTTAAGATTTTCAAGAATGTTTTCGATTGTGATAAGGCCAGTATTTCCAGCTATATCATTGGTTCCAGCCAAAATAATAACCGTTTCTGGTTTCAGTTCGATTACATCTTGTTTAAAACGAATCAACATTTGTGAAGTCGTTTGACCATTAATACCTCTATTGATATTTTTTTTGTTGCCAAATAATTTGGGGTCATATGTCATCCACCCAGCTGTAATGGAATCGCCAAAAAAGACTACCCTTTTTTCTTCAAAAGGGAGAGCTGTAATTTGAGCATTTTCATCTTTGTATCTGCTTAAGTATCCCCAATCGGGAACTTTGATTTTTCCATCCATAATAAACGCAAAAAGAGATTTTATTTTTGATTTGCTAAAAGCCATATTCAAAAATAAAACTTATTTATAGTTATATCGATTTATTTTTAATTAGAAACCAAATTCTATCAGTTCTTCTGGATTTTCTATACAATTTTCAATGTCATTGATAAATAAATCTATTTGTTCTTTGGTAACATTGGGCATGCAAATAACGTGTGATATATCACCTTCTGTAGCCAGTTGCCATTTGGATTTAACTTCTTCTGCAATTTTTGGAAAAACAACTGTTATAGAATTAGGATTTCTCCAGGCTCCAATGCCTATGTTTTTTAATCTTTGTTCGCAATATTCTGCTACTTCAAGGCTGTGCAGATAGCGGTTTTTTAAACCATCAGTTCCAAGTTTTTTTAAAGCATACCATAAAAATAGTGGGCAATGACCATTTCTAGACCCAGTTATTGTAGTGTCTAATGACCCAATATAAGAAATGCCTTTTGAGATTCTATCTCGGTTAGAACGTTTTGTTATTATTACTCCAGAAGGAATAGGAGAACCTATGAATTTATGTCCGCTGATGGAGATGCTATCGGCACCATCTTTGAAATCAAAAGGTAATCTAGGTTCCATAAAAGCCCCATAACTTCCCGATAAAGCGGCGTCACAATGAATATAACTGTCTTGAATTGCTAATCCTTTTAAAATATCTCTGATTTTGGAAACATCATCTTTGGCTTCTTTCATGGTTGTGCCAAATGTAGTGAGTACAATCGCAGGTTTATGACGGTTCATTTTTACTGTATTTTCAAAATCTACATAATCGATTTCTCCATTTTCCTGTGAGCGAATAACAATACTCGGAATATTAAGCAAGTGAATGTTTTTGCGAACGCTATAATGAGTCGATTCAGAATAATAAACCATTGCTTTTGGATATAATTCGCGAGCCAGATACAATCCATATAAGTTACTTTCGGAACCGCCATTGGTTACGTAGCCCCAATAATCTTTTGGATTGGCACGAAATAATTTGGCGAAAAAGCCAACAACTTCTCTTTCGAGTTCATGAGTTTGTACTTTATAAGTGCAATCTTCAAATGGGTCGCCTAAATTATTAATTGGATATTTTAAAAAATGATTGATTTCAGAATAATCAAAATCTTTGGATACTGGATAACCTAAAAAATTATCTCGAGCATTTTCTAAGTATTGTTCTAGTTCCAATAACCTTTGATTGTCTTGTTCGGATAATGATTTTGAAGTGGTTTTCATGTTGTCTAATTTTACTGTAAATGTACTTTTTGTAATTTATAAATCTTTATATGGATTAGTATTCAATATATAATTCTAAATTTGGGTTTAAATACAGTTTATAAGTATTGTATTTGTTATTTATGATTTTCAAAACCATATAATTATTCTGAAATGGATGCTATAGACAAAAAAATATTGATGCTTTTGCAGCAAGATGCCAAACAAAATACCAAAGAGATTGCTGAGAAAGTGGGACTATCTGTTTCTCCGACTTTTGAAAGAATTAAAAAACTAGAGCAAAAGCAATACATCAAAGGATATGTTGCAATGTTAGATACTTCCAAAATTGGAAAATCAATAAGTGTGTATTGTCAAGTTACTTTGGCAGTACATTCAAGAGAATTAATAGATGATTTTAAACAACACATTCTGGTATTACCCGAAGTAAATGGTTGTTTTCACGTTTCGGGGAATTATGATTTTTTATTGAAAGTTGCTGTTAATGATATGAATGAATATCAAAAGTTTATTATTGAAAAATTGTCGGTGATTAAAGGGATTTCTAATGTTCAGAGTTCTTTTGTAATGGAAGAAATTAAAAATGATTTTGCATATAACTTGTAATGAAAATTGTTTTTTTGTGTGAAGGATAGAAACGGCATCCTTTTTCGTCTTTTTTGAATGTTGTTTTTTTAGATAATTGTTTCTGACGAAAAAGATATAGTGGATAGCCTGACCTTGTTGCTTTTCTAAAACTTCTATTTTACTGATATTTTCTGCAACAAGACACACCCAAATAAAAAAACCGACTCGTAAAATAATGAATCAGTTTTTTTAAATTGCTTCCCAATAAGTAACAAACGAATTGTTTTGATTAAAAAATAGGTGGGTCTATTTTTTTACTGGCTTTATCTCCGTTACTATTAATTTTATAGTAGTGGTTCCAATGTTTTTTGCCATATGTGTTACAGATGGTAGATACATAGCAGTGCCCATTTTGACGTCTATAGTTACTGCTGGTTTTCCTTTGTCGGTAATCTGAATTTTGCCACTACTCAATGCATAGACTGAATGGTCGGGATGGCTGTGCCAAGCGGTCTTTGTGCCGGGAGCAAATACAACTTCCATAACTCTTATCTTGTCATTTTCGAGTAACACTTTTTTATACACATTTGAAGCAACTTTTATAGGATCTTGTGCGTACAAATTAGTGCTTTGAATAAGGAATAATATGAAAAACAGGGCATTCATTAAAAATATTTTGATTGTTTTCATCTCATTTAAATTTAAGTAAAACTTTTTGAATTTAATTAACCTGCGTTTTTAGTAATCGATGGTTTTTATTGAGAATGTTTATCTGTCGAATAGGCAAGGACGGTCTAGTGAGGTTAGGTTCAGTTCCAGCAGTTCGTATTTGTCAATTGTTTTTTAAACAAGTTTTTTAGTTGTTTAAAAATAGTAGATTTTTTTTGCTGAGCAATTCATTTGATTGTTTTTAGAGAAGCAATCTCTCTTTTTTTGAGGACTACTAATTTACAAAAATATGTTGTAGGATTTTAAAAACATCTTCTTTTTTTTATTTAATTTATTGAAAATAAGGTAGTTTTTTTTAAAGTATTTGTTCAAAAAAAAACCGACTTGCTTTCACAAATCGGTTGATTATTTAGAGAATTTATTTTTTATTCAAATAAACCTTCGATACTCAAATATCTTTCTCCAGTGTCGTAGCAAAAAGTTAATACTTTAGATCCTGCAGGAATCTCTTTTAGTTTTTTGGCAACAGCGGCTAATGAAGCTCCAGATGAAACTCCAAGAAGAATTCCTTCTTCTTTAGCGGCTCTTTGGGCATATTCATACGCTTCGTCTTTGGTTACTTGGATAGTTCCATCAAGGATTTCGGTATGCAAATTGGTTGGGATAAAACCTGCACCAATTCCTTGAATAGGGTGGGGAGAAGGAGCACCACCGCTTATAACTGCTGAAGCTTCTGGCTCTACGGCAAAAACTTTGATATTTGGAAAATGTTGTTTTAGTATTTCGGCACAACCTGTAATGTGACCGCCAGTTCCAACACCTGTAATTAGATAATCCAATCCATCAGGAAAAGCTTTTAAGATTTCTTGAGCTGTAGTAGTTTTGTGAATATCTATATTAGCTTGGTTATCAAACTGAAGTGGTGACCATGAGTTTGGAATTTCGGCGATTAATTCTTCTGCTTTTGCTAAAGCTCCTTTCATTCCTTTTTCGCGGGGAGTAAGAACAAATTCGGCTCCATAGATACTCATTAAACGTCGTCTTTCTACAGACATTGAATCAGGCATTACCAAGATTAGTTTATATCCTTTTACGGCTGCGACCATTGCTAGTCCAATACCTGTATTTCCTGAAGTTGCTTCAACTATAGTGCTTCCTTTTTGGATTAGCCCTTTTTGTTCAGCATCTTCAATCATTGACAAAGCGATTCTGTCCTTGATGCTTGCTCCTGGATTTGTTTTTTCGAGTTTTACCCAAACATTGGCATCTTCACCAAATAATTTATTAATTTTTACGTGCGGTGTGTTACCAATAGTTTCTAATATATTATTGTGTATCATAGTAATTATAGATTTTTAGAAGAGTAAATATAAGGAAGAAAATTTTGTTTTCAAAAACATATTGATTAATTCTACTAATTTAATAGGAATTAATAAAAAAGGAAAACCCCGATTTGAATGTTTCCAAATCGGGGTTTGTATGTAAGTTTTAAAAAATATATTACAAGTGAATCACTTCGCCATAAGCATCAGCAACAGCTTCCATTACCGCTTCACTCATTGTTGGGTGAGGGTGAATAGATTTAAGGATTTCGTGTCCTGTAGTTTCTAATTTACGGGCAACAACAGCTTCAGCAATCATATCAGTAACACCAGCACCAATCATGTGACAGCCTAACCATTCGCCATATTTAGCATCAAAAATTACTTTTACAAAACCATCTGGAGTTCCAGCCGCTTTTGCTTTTCCTGAAGCAGAGAATGGGAATTTACCAATTTTTAATTCGTATCCTTTTTCTTTAGCTTGTTTTTCAGTCAATCCAACAGAGGCGATTTCTGGAGTAGCATACGTACATCCAGGAACATTTCCGTAATCGATAGGGTCTACATGTAATCCTGCAATTTTTTCAACACAGTTAATTCCTTCAGCAGAAGCTACGTGAGCCAAAGCCTGACCAGGAGTTACATCACCAATTGCATAATATCCTGGGATGTTAGTTTGGTTGTAAGCATCAACTAATATTTTATCTCTATCGGTAGCAATACCTACTTCTTCTAATCCTATGTTTTCGATGTTTGTTTTGATTCCAACTGCAGATAATAAGATGTCAGCTTCAAGAACTTCTTCTCCTTTTGCAGTTTTAACAAATGCTTTTACTCCAGCTCCAGTAGTATCAATACGTTCTACAGAAGAGTTAGTCATAATTTTAATTCCAGCTTTTTTCAAAGAACGTTCAAATTGTTTTGAGATATCTTCATCTTCAACAGGAACTACATTTGGCATAAATTCAACAATAGTTACATCGGTTCCCATTGAGTTATAGAAATGTGCAAATTCAACTCCAATTGCTCCAGAACCTACAACAATCATAGATTTTGGCTGCGTTGGCAATGTCATTGCCTGACGGTATCCAATTACTTTTACACCATCTTGTGGCAAGTTTGGTAACTCACGAGAACGAGCTCCAGTTGCAATAATAATATGGTCAGCGCTGTATTCAGTAACTTTTCCGTCTTTATCAGTAACGTCTAATTTTTTACCAGCTTTTAGCTTTCCAAAACCATCAATTACGTCAATTTTATTTTTTTTCATCAAGAATTGAACACCTTTGCTCATTCCGTCAGCAACATTACGACTGCGTTGTACAACAGCCGAAAAGTCTTTATCAAATTCGTTTACAGTTAGTCCGTAATCTGAAGCGTGTTTCAAATAATCAAAAACCTGAGCCGATTTTAGTAACGCTTTAGTTGGAATACAACCCCAATTTAAACATATACCGCCAAGGTTTTCTTTTTCTATCACAGCTACTTTAAATCCTAATTGTGAGGCTCTAATTGCTGTAACATATCCTCCAGGTCCACTTCCTAAAACTATAATATCGTATTTCATTTCAAAATTTTTTATTTGTTTTTTTATTAATTAGCTAAAATGGAATATGAAAAAACACATTACATTTTAATGGTTATTTTAATAATTAATTTCGATTGCGAATTTACGGAATTATTTTAAAAAATGATTCAATTTTTATTTTTACAACTTCATATTTTGACCTTTTCACAGAGATTCAATAAAAAGTTATATAATAGAATTGAAAAGCTATTTGTTTTCTAGCTTTTTTTAGTGAAAATGCAGAAAAGATCCAATTCGATTTATGATCAAATTTTAATATGTCCCCAGTTTTCTCCACTAGCAATACGTCTGATTTGCATTTCGCTAACACCAAATTGTTTTGCAATCATTTTTAGCCGTGTCGGTTGTTCAGGATTGGCTAATATTTTCTTAATTCGGATTACTTTTGTAGAGGTCAATTTTCGTCCATCAGCTTTTAGATTATATGCAACTAGATTTTTTTGGGACTGAATAACGTGTGGACTTTTTTTGTGATGAGCAAGCATTTCTGCTCTTGTTGCCCAACGCAAATTATTTACATCATCATTGTTTCTGACGTAATCCAAATGAAGGACATAAGTTTGTTCTTCTGATTGTTTTGGAATAAAATATTGAGCTACTAATTTGTATAAAAAAACTTGTTTGTTTTTGAGTTCACCTTCTTTATTGATTTTGTAACGTAATACAACATATCCATCTGTCAGGCTACCTTTTAATAGACGACCGTTTTGTATTTCATCAGTAAAACTAACGAGACGACCTTTGTTAGAAATAGCATATCGAAGTTTTAGTTTTGAATCAATTTCAATTTCCTTGAATTGTTCGTTTGGATAAATTCTAATTTGTGGCATTTGAATTTGAATTTAGATTTTCAAATTTACTAAAATTAAAATTCAAAGGATGTTTATCTCTTGTTTTAAAGGTTTTTTAACAGATTTATTGAGATTTAACTGATGATTTCATTACTCTAATCTTGATTGGAAACAGAAAATTGCGAATCATACAAGTTTTTGTAATATCCTTTTTCTTGATTTATTAATTCCTGATGTGTTCCTTGTTCTACAATAAGCCCTTTATCCATCACCACAATTTTATCGGCATTGACAATTGTTGCTAAACGATGCGCAATAACAATCGATGTTCTTCCTTTAGTAATAGTTTCGGTAGCACGTTGAATCAATTCTTCTGAATAAGTATCGATAGAAGAAGTCGCTTCATCCAGAATTAGAATACTTGGATTACTCACATACGCTCTCAAAAAAGCAATGAGCTGACGTTGTCCAGAAGAAAGCATTACACCACGTTCCTTTACATCAAAATCATAATTATCAGGCAAGCTCATTATGAAGTCATGTACACCAATTTTTTTGGCAGCATCCAATACTTGTTCTCTGCTAATTTCGGGATTGTTAAGTGTAATGTTATTATAAATGGTATCGGCAAAAAGAAAAACGTCTTGCAAAACCACAGCAATTTGTTTACGCAAAGAACTCAAAGTGTAATTTTCTATATTGTGATTGTCTATAAAAATTGAACCACTATTAATTTCATAAAAACGATTCAGTAAATTTATGATTGTTGATTTTCCTGCTCCTGTAGAACCTACAATAGCAATAGTTTGCCCAGCTTTGACTTCAAGATTGATTCCTTTTATAACTTCTTCATTTGGAATATAACCAAAATGAATATTTTCAAAACGAATGTCTCCGTCAAACAATGGAGCTTCAATTGTTCCAGTGTCTTGTATTTGGTCTTGAGTGTCTAAAATATCAAAAACACGATTAGCAGCAATCATTCCCAATTGCATCTCATTGAATTTATCAGCAATTTGACGCAAAGGATTAAATAACATTCCGATAAACATAGTGTATGAAAATAAATCTCCGAATGTGGTCGAACTGTCACCATCCAAAATATGAAATCCTCCGTACAAAACAATAAAACCAAGTGTCAATGACGAAATAATATCGGCAATAGGGAAAAAAATCGAGTTGTATAAAATCGTTTTTATCCAAGCTCTATTATGTTTGTCATTAATTACTCTAAATTTTTCGGCTTCAATATCTTCGCGATGAAACAGCTGAACAATTTTCATACCCGTAACTCTTTCCTGTACAAATGAGTTCATGTTAGCAATTTGAGTACGAACTTCTTCAAAAGCGACTTGCATCTTTTTTTGAAAAATACGGGTGATAAAAACCAAAATAGGCATTGCCACAATTACAATCCACGTCAGTTTCCAGTTCATGTAAAACATAAAGATAAGAACCACGAGCATTTTCATCAAATCACTTATAATCATAAACAATCCCTGACTGAAAATACGAGCAATGGCTTCAATATCCGAAACTGAACGGGTTACCAATTGTCCAACAGGAACCAAATCAAAATATTTCATTCGGAAACTCAAAATGTGCTTGAATAATTTTACCCGAATATCTTTTACAATATCTTGCCCTAGCCAGTTTGCCCAATACACAAAGAAAAATTGGGAAAAGACTTCCATTAAAAGTACAATTCCCATTAAAGTAATATAGACCAATAAACCATTTTGGTCCTTAGGCTGAATATAACTATCAACTGTTTGCTTCAATAAATACGGGCGTAGTGCTGCAAAAACAGACAAGAAAATAGCAAATGCAATTACACCATTAAAACGCTTTTGGTACGGTTTGGTATATTTTAATATTCTTTTAAATAATCGAGTGTCAAATGCTTTTGCTTCCATTTATTCTTTTTAGGATTTTTATCCTTATTTTTTCACTATAAATAATCGTATTCTATTTTTGTTAAATACAATCCATGAGCAGGAACCGAGAAACCAGCTTTATCTCTGTTTTTACTTTCTAAAATCATTTCAAAATCATCCAGTGTGATTTTATGTAAACCAATGTTAATTAAGGTTCCAACGATTGATCTAACCATGTTTCTCAAAAAACGGTTGGCCGAAATGGTGAAAATTAATTTCTCGTTTTCTTCTTTCCAATGCGCTTCAAATATACTACAATCAAAGGTATTTACATCGGTATTCACTTTAGAAAAACATTGAAAATCGGTATGTTTTAGTAATATTTTTGCAGCTTCATTCATTAAATCCAAATCTAATTTTTGATGAAAGTACCAGCTTTGTTCTTGTAAAAATGCATCTTTAAAAGTGTTAATATGGTATTCATACGTTCTTTTGGTAGCATCAAAACGAGTGTGAGCATCGTCGGCAACGGGAAAAACATCATAAATGACGATGTCTTTTGGTAAAAAAGAATTGAGTTTATGAATTAGGTTTTTAGTATCAATTGGATTTTTAAAATCAAAATGGGCATACATTTCTTTGGCATGAACTCCAGTATCAGTTCGTCCAGCTCCCATAAGGCTAATTTCAGAGTTAAGGATAACCGAAAAGGCTTTGTTCATCGTTTCTTGAACGGAAGCGGCATTGGGTTGGATTTGCCAGCCATGATATTGTGTACCGTTGTATGCTAGTTTTATAAAATATCTCAAGGCTGAATTTTAGATGTTAAAGTTCAAATTTCAGATTGTTTTGATTGAAATTAAACTAAATGTTTATGGGCACAAAGATACTTATTAATTTTTTTGCCATGAATAGGCTTTGGAGCAAAGTTTTTTGAATTGAAAACTTATTTTTATTTAAAACCAGAATGTCTATTTTTGCTGAAATGCCCTAGCCCTGATAGTAGTGGAAATCCTTTTCTATTTTTCCTTTAAAAATAGAAAAGATTGCAACGGATAGCAGGAAATAGCTTCTAATAATAATATGAAAAAAATTCTTCTTCTTTCCGATACACACAGTCATATTGATGATACAATATTGAAATATGTCAATTTAGCTGATGAGGTTTGGCATGCTGGTGATATTGGTGATCTGATTGTTACCGATACTATAAAAGCATTAAAACCGTTGCGTTGTGTGTATGGCAATATTGATGATGCGAAAGCGCGTTTGGAATTTCCTTTGCACAATCGATTTTTTTGCGAAGGTGTAGATGTTTGGATCACCCATATTGGTGGTTATCCTGGAAAATACAATCCTACATTGAAAAATGAAATGGCTACAAATCCGCCAAAACTGTTTATTTGTGGGCATTCACATATATTAAAAGTAATTTTTGATAAAAAAAATAATCTATTACATATGAATCCCGGGGCTGCAGGAAAGAGCGGTTTTCACCAAGTAAGAACGATGCTTCGTTTTGTAATTGATGGTGAGGTTATTAAAGATTTGGAAATTATTGAAATAGATAAAAAAGCGTAATTTTTTTAATTAATCACAGGAACTTTTAGATAAATAGTAGTGCCTTTATTTGGAGCGGAATCAATAATAAATTCTCCTTTCATATTATTTATTCGAGCTCTTATTTGGTTAATTCCAAATCCTTCGTAAGTTTCAAATTGGTTGTTTTTGAAGCCATTTCCATCATCGGTTACATGAATGATTAGAGAAGTGACTGTTTCTTCAACATTGATAGCAGAATGGTTGGCATTACTATGTTTTATTATATTATTGATTAATTCGGCAATGATAAAATATAATTTCATTTCGAAATCTGTATTATATCTTTTTTTTATTTTAATCAAAGAATTAAATGCAATCTTGATTCTTGAATTTGATGTTTTTTCACATAAATCTTCCAATGCATATAAAAGTCCAAATCGAACTAATAGGGAAGGCATCAATTCATGTGATAAGTTTCGGATTTGTTTGTGTGCTTCTTCGAGTATTTTTTTGGTTTTGCTAATTTCCTCGGGTTGTATTTTTTGTTGTGAAGTGAAAACATTTAAGTGTAAACCTGCAGAGGAAAGTAGAGAACTGATATTGTCGTGTAAAAATGTTGAGATTTTTTTTCGTTCAAATTCCTGACCATCAATAGTGGCATTGATAATGTTTTCCTGAATTTTACTCTGAACGTCTTTGAGTTTGTTTTTTTGTTTCAAATGGATGTTTTGAAAGAAGTAATAGAATGAAATTATGCTGAATACTAAAATAAGGAGAACGATAATTACAATTTTTTTATTTTTGGATTGTTCTTCAATTAGTATGTCTTGTTTGTTTTTATATGAGGTTTCAATTTTGTCGATTTCTCTTTTGTAATGATCAATTTCAAGGTTAATACCAACAATATTAGCTTTGTTTAATTTTTCTTCGATATGAAGCTCTTCTGTAATTTTATTGAAAGCACAAAGGTTATTATATGCTTTTTGTGGTTCATGAATCTTGTTTAAAAATTTTGAATACTCTAGATGTGAGAAAGATAAATCAGATTTTTCGTTTCCTTTTGTCCCAAATTCTATTGCTTTTTGGAAATAACTATCTGCTTTTTCGTTTTCGTTTGTAAAATTGTAATACATACCATTAAGCATGTTTAAAGCCACAATGGAGGATTCATTACCAAAAATAGATTGGTATTTATTGATGTATTCTAAACTTGGTAAGCCTTTTTGGAATTTTCCAATGTCAAAATAAGCCCAAGCAATATTTAACTTTGTAAGAAATACTTGTTTTTTGTCTAGTATTTTTTGACTTTGTAGTAGTGATTTTTCATAATAATAAATTCCTTTATCATATTGTTTTTTATCAAAAAAATAGATGTTTCCTAAATTATTGTAAAATTGATTCTTTAATGTGTAATTATTAGTTTTGTTAATGTAATAGAGCCCTAAGTTATAATAATGCAAGGCTTTTAAAGGTTCTGTTAATTCATCAAAGTTTGATGCAATTATTAAATAAGAATTTGCAATTAAGTCATTATTTTTGTTTTTGATTGATTGTTCTAATGCAACTCTGGATTTTAATAATGATTCTTCATAAAGGCCATTGATTCTATTAATTCTGGCATCTTTTAATAAAGTGGTTATTTCTGTATTGGAAAGTATTTTGTTTTGAGCAAGTGAGCTTAGACTAAAATTGATTAGAAATAAAAATGGAATTAATAGTCGAAACCTGATTTGAAACATATTTATTGAATCTATAAATAAAGGAATTACAGAGCTTATATAGTAAGAATTAAGATATAATTAAATGATTATTCATAGCATACTTAACAATACCAATTGTGTTTTTTGCTTTTAGTTTTTTCATGATGTTTTTTCGATGAGTCTCTACAGTATTTATACTAATGAAGAGTTGCTCACTTATTTCTTTACCACTATATTCAAGAGCAATCAAAATTATGATTTCAATTTCTCGTTCAGTCAATAATGGGTTTACATTTGGCTTATAAGTATTTAGTTTTGGGTTGTTTTTGGTAGCATGACTAAATATTTTTTCTCGAATAGTTTCGCAAAAATATTCTTCACCGTTGGAAACAGCCTGCACAGCTTCGATAATACTATCTCCGGCACATTGCTTAGTTAAATACCCAGTCACTCCCATATCCATGATTTCTTTAATTAATTTTAAATCATCATAGCTGGAAAGTATTATTACTCTGCACGGAAATCCTTTCTTTGCAAATTCTTTAACAACTTCAATTCCGTCTTTCTCTGGCATACTAATGTCTAAAACAAGAACATCAGCCTTATTGTTGATTACATCTTCATAAACGGTAGTTCCGTTAAGTGAAAAGCCAACAACTTGAAAATTTGGGACAGTATTGAGTAAAGTTTGAATTCCGTGAATAATTATTTGATGATCATCTGCAAGATGAATTCTAATATTCTTTGTCATAAGTATTGATAACTGTATTCAAATTTATAAAAAAAAAGATTCTTAATCATGTTATTTTCTAATAATAAATTTAATCAGTTTTTTTAATAAAAAATCCCGAATTGTTACATTCGGGATTTCTTCGCACATTAATAAATTAAATTTTATAGGTTTATCTCAAGCGATCCACAGATTTTACAAGATCTTCATCCTTCTTGATGGCTTTGTTAGCTAAAACTAAAAAAACGATAGCCAAGATAGGTAGAAACATCCCAATACCTTTCTCAGAAACAGCAACTGCTTCTCCAGATAAATTTAGTGAATGATATACAAACAATCCTAATAAAATCAAATTTAATATGATATTCAATCTGTTGGCAACAAATTGAGTTTGTCTTTTTTTAAATGATATGATGCTGTAAATGGTTATAGCAGTACTTAGACCAAGTAATATGGAGTAAATTTGATTTTGCATAAAAAAATAATCTTTACCATCATTCAATGTCCAAAGAGGAAAAATGAATGGTAAAATACCAATTAACAAAAAGGTAAGTAGTAAATATATAGTTTGTATTCTTTGTATCATGTCTTTGTATTGTTGTACAAAAATATATTTTCTTTTTAATAAATACTATTGTATAATAAATTTTATTTGTATTATTGCATAACATTACCGTAAGCACTTCATACTGCGGGACATTAAAATAAGATACTACCTAAAAAATCTTTTGTATTATTTTCCAAATTAATTAAACAAATAGAACATTCATGTTTGATATTTCTGTATTAAAAGAATTGAAGCTTGCAGAGCTTCAAGAAATAGCTAAAAAGGCTAAAACTATTAAATTCACCGGTGTAAAAAAAGATATTTTAATTGGTCTTATTTTAGAGCATCAGTCTGTTAATATAGAATCTGCCCAAGAGAAAACACTAGAAGGAGAGAAGCCAAAAAGGGCTCGTATTGTTGCAGAAAAAAAAGTAGCAATTCAAAAAAATGTTGCTCCTGTTCTATTTGAAAATGAAGAAAAACAGGAAACACCAGAAATAATAGCAACTCCTGAGAAAAAAGCCAAAATTATTGCAAAGGATACAATTGTTCCTATAGAAGAAGTTACTTCTGATAATGATGCAAAAGAAGTTAAAGTTGTAAAGTTCAGCAAATCGGCTTATGAGAAAAAGATGGCCTTGCAAAGAGAAAAAGAAGCTTTAAAAGAAGCTGCAGTTGTTGAGGAAACTGTTGTTTCAGATTCTAATCCAGAAATTGTAGCTGAAAAAACAGAAAATACTGTTTCGGAAAAAATTATTAACCCGAATCAATTAAATAAAAAAGGGCAAAATCCTAATAATAAGATAAACCCAAATCCAAACGGGAATACCAACCCAAACAACGGAAATCAGAATCCAAATCAAGGAGGAAATCAAAATCAGAATCCTAACCAAAATCCCAATTTTAAAAATAAAAAAAGTAATTTTAAAGATGCTGATTTTGAATTTGATGGTATTATAGAAAGTGAAGGAGTTCTTGAAATGATGCCTGATGGATATGGTTTTTTACGTTCTTCAGATTATAATTATCTAGCATCACCGGATGATATTTACTTATCTACTTCTCAAGTACGTTTATTCGGTTTAAAAACAGGAGATACCGTAAAAGGAGTGGTGCGTCCACCAAAAGAAGGCGAAAAGTTTTTTCCTCTAGTACGTGTTTTGAAAATTAATGGACATGACCCGCAAGTGGTTCGTGACAGGGTTTCTTTTGAGCATTTGACACCAGTTTTTCCTTCTGAAAAATTTAAATTAGCAGAGAAACAAAGTACTATTTCAACACGAATTATTGATTTGTTCTCTCCGATTGGAAAAGGACAGCGTGGTATGATTGTTGCACAGCCTAAAACGGGTAAAACAATGTTGTTGAAAGAAATTGCCAATGCAATTGCTGCTAATCATCCTGAAATTTATTTAATCGTTTTGTTGATAGATGAGCGTCCTGAGGAGGTTACAGATATGCAACGAAGTGTACGTGGTGAAGTTATCGCTTCTACATTTGATAGAGAACCTCAAGAGCACGTTAAGATTGCTAATATCGTTCTGGAAAAAGCAAAACGTTTAGTAGAATGTGGTCATGATGTTGTTATTTTGTTAGACTCAATCACTCGTTTGGCGAGAGCTTATAATACAGTACAGCCTGCATCAGGTAAGGTTTTGAGTGGTGGTGTTGATGCTAATGCTTTGCAAAAACCAAAACGTTTCTTTGGGGCAGCTCGTAATGTAGAAAATGGGGGCTCTTTGAGTATTATAGCGACTGCTTTGACAGAAACAGGATCTAAAATGGACGAGGTAATCTTTGAAGAATTCAAAGGAACTGGTAATATGGAATTACAATTGGATCGTAAAATTGCTAATAAACGTATATTTCCAGCGATTGATTTAACTTCTTCAAGTACTAGACGTGATGATTTATTATTAGATCAAAAAACATTACAAAGAATGTGGATTATGCGTAAAATGCTTTCGGATATGAATCCAGTTGAAGCTATGACTTTGATAAATGACCGTTTCAAACAAACCAGAACGAATGATGAGTTCTTGATTTCAATGAACGATTAAAATAATATTTTTCACATTTGTGCTAGAATACATTCTGCTTAAAATTTGAAACAAAAAAAATCCTCATATTGAGGATTTTTTTTGTTTCATTCCCATGAGTTAGAATCTTATTCTTTATTCTTTTCTTTTTTCTCCGCAATGTTTTGACTTTCTTTTCTTTCCAATAAAGCCATATAAAAACCATCAAAGCCAGATTCTGAAGCTAATATTTTTTGATCTTTTATGAAATTAAATTGTTTTCCAATATCTGTTGTTAGGAAACGTGCAATTTGTTCTTGATTTTCAGAAGGTAAAATAGAGCAGGTTGCATAAACTAATTTTCCACCTGGTTTTACAATTTTTGAATAGCTTTCTAATACTTCAGATTGAACTTTACGGATATTATCGATAAATTCAGGTTTTAATTTCCATTTAGAGTCAGGATTTCTTTTAAGAACTCCTAAACCGCTGCATGGAGCGTCAATTAAAACTCTATCAGCTCTTTCATGAAGTTTTTTGATCACTTTTGTTGAGTCAATGATACGGTATTCAATATTGAAAGCACCGTCTCTTTTAGCTCTAAGCTTTAATTGTTTTAGTTTACTTTCGTATAGATCCATCGCAATTAATTGTCCTTTATTTTCCATTAAAGAAGCAATATGCAATGTTTTTCCTCCAGCTCCAGCACAAGTATCTACAATTCTCATTCCAGGTTTTACATCTAGAAAGTGAGCGACAAGTTGAGAATTGGCATCTTGTACTTCGAAAAATCCTTGTTTGAATGCATCCGTCAGGAAAACATTTGCTCTTTCTTTTAATACTAGTGCATCAGGTTGATCTTTCAAGAATTCAGTTTCGATGTTTAAATCCATCAAAATTGCTCTTAAGTTTTCTTTGGTAGTTTTAAGTGTGTTTACTCTTAGAATTACTTTAGCAGGTTGGTTTTGAGCAGCAATTTCGGTTGCCCAAACTTTTTCTCCTAATTCTTTTACACCTAATTCATCCATCCAGTCAGGAATAGATTCTTTTAAAGCTCTTGTTTTTGAAAGTTCATCAAAACGTCCTTTTATTTTTCTTTCAGGAGTTCCTTCTAGTTGTCTCCAATCCGGAATAGGATAACCTCTTAAAACTGCCCAAACAGAGAACATTCTCCAAAGATTATCTCTGTCGTATGGTTCTTTTACTTCGGCAATTTCACCGTATAATCTTTTCCAACGAACAATTTCGTAGATGGTTTCTGCAACAAATTTTCTATCTGAACTTCCCCAGCGTTTGTCTTTTTTTAGGGATCTGGCTACTACTTTATCTGCATATTCTCCTTCGTTGAAAATAGCATTAAGGGCATCGATAGTGGTATAAACTAAATTTCTGTGTAATCTCATTTTAAATAATTGAAATGCAAAGGTACTATTTATTGGTTAAAAACTATGTTTTATATTGTATTCAAAAAAAAACACTGCTCATGAACAGTGTTTTTTGATATTTATTTAGCTTTTGACGAAGACTCTCGTTAATCCAATATTCTCTGGTGGATGAAGCACCATTGGGAATTTTTCTATTTTTACAGAACTACTGTCTAAACCAAAAGCACTTTCTTCTGATAAACTTAGCTTTTTAATTAAGAAGTAAGAGTTCATAATTAATTTTTCATGCCATAATAAATCACTATCAGGAGATAAAAATTTCTCAGAAAGTACAAATTTAAAATCTCCAATAATGTTGTTTTTGTTTAGAGATTCATATCTACTGGTAATATCTACTTCGCCATTTTTTACCATATCTTTGATTACTTCTCTAAACATTAAGTTTACTTTGGTGGGCTCTCTAAATCCTAGATTAAAATCTACTCTATATAAATCGTCTTTAAGTATTTCCCTTACTTTGTATTCTGTTTTATAAGGTTCTGATAAAATATTTACGTGTACAAACCAATATATATCTGCTCTTTTAGGTCTTTTTTGCAGGATAGAAAACATTACTTTTTCTTCTATTTCATCACTGCGGTTGGCGTTTGTCATGTAGACCAAATGGGTGGCGTATTTTGGAATAGATAAGTCAGCGCTTAGTTCACTTAGTACTTTTTTGTAATCATCAATTTTTACAAATTTAGTATAGCTTTTGTTAATTTGTTTAGCTCTGTACCAAATAGTCATTACAGCAATAAGAATCATGGCTATGAAAAGAGTTACGTAACCGCCTTCTGCAAATTTTGTAATATTTGCTGCAAGGAAACTTAATTCTATACTAAGGTAAATAGTAATTAATGGAACAAAAAAGTACCATTTTACACGTTTCATTATTAAGTAAAAGTTCAATAAGACTGTTGTCATTATCATACATAAAATAATGGCCAAACCATAGGCGTGTTCCATGTTACTTGATTCTTCAAAATGTAATACAATTCCAATACAGCCAATAAGAAGCAGCCAGTTTATTGAAGGAATGTATAATTGACCTTTCAGTTCTGTTGGATATTTAATTTTGACTTTTGGCCAAAAACTCAATCGCATTGCTTCATTGATTAAAGTGAAAGAACCCGAGATAAGAGCTTGAGATGCAATCACTGTAGCGACTGTTGCAATCACAATTCCAAATGGCTTAAACCATAATGGCATTATCATGTAAAAAGGATTGGCAAAATCACCGCCTAAAGCCTGTAAAGTAACTCCTTCATGATGTATTAAAAATGCAGCCTGTCCAAAATAATTTAGAACCAATGCTGATTTTACAAAAATCCAACTTATTCTAATGTTTTTTCTTCCACAATGGCCCATGTCTGAATATAATGCCTCAGCTCCAGTTGTACATAGGAAAACAAATCCTAAAACAAAAAATCCTTCAGGGTGAATAGATAATAAATGGTAAGCATAATATGGATTTATTGCTTTGAAAACTTCTGGATGCAATGAGATCTGACTAATACCTAATATTGCAAGCATTCCAAACCATATTAACATCATTGGTGCAAAAAACTTTCCAACTAATTTGGTTCCAAATTGCTGAATAGTAAATAGCATAACCAAAATACCAATAACAATTGGTACAGTATTAATGTGTGGAAAATAACTTCTCATTCCTTCCACGGCTGAAGATACAGAGATCGGAGGAGTAATGATTCCGTCTGCAAGCAAAGCACTTCCTCCTATAATTGCAGGAACAATAAGCCATTTAATTTTAGTTTTTTTAACTAAGGCATATAAGGCAAAAATTCCGCCTTCTCCATGATTATCAGCACTTAATGTTATCAGCACATATTTGATTGTAGTCTGTAGTGTAAGTGTCCAAAAAACACAGGATACGCCTCCTAAAACAACATCAGCATTAATTATGTAATCGCCAAGTATGGCTTTCATTACATATAAAGGAGAAGTACCAATATCTCCATAAATAATTCCTAAAGAAATTAATAAACCACCTAGAGTTAATTTACTATGGAGGTCTTTGTGCGTTGCGCTCATCTAATATTTTTATAAAAACTGGGTCAAATTTACTATTTTTCAATAATAAAAAGGGACTTATTTATTAAAATAATAAAAGAGGCCTAATATGTTAGTATTAAGCCTCTTTTGAAGTTTTTATATTTATTTACATTCTTTTATTGTTGCCTCTGGAGGCGTAATCATTATTTCTTTGTGATTCAGATCTTTGACTGTTGTTTTCTCTAGGATTACTGTTTCTGTTTTGTGAATTGTCTCTTTGAGGTTGTGCTCTTTGAGAATTATTTTCGCTAGGAGCACTGTTTCTGTTTTGAGAATAATCTCTTTGAGGTTGTACTCTCTGAGCATTATTTTCTTTTGAAGTACTAGCCATATTTTGAGAATAATCTCTTTGAGAGTAATTTTCTCTAGGAGTACTGTTTCTGTTTTGAGAATAATCTCTTTGGGGTTGTACTCTCTGAACATTATTTTCTTTTGAAGTACTAGCCATATTTTGAGAATAATCTCTTTGAGAGTAATTTTCTCTTGAAGAATTTGCTCTGTTTTGTGCATAGTCTCTTTGAGGCTCACTTCTTTGAATATTTGTAACTCTTGAAGTATTGTTTCTGTTTTGAGTGTAATCCTTTTGATACTCAATCATAGGTTTGTTTGTTGTTCTTGAAGAACTTGTTCTGTTTTGAGAATATTCTCTTTGATCGTTATTGTAATTATTGTTGTTTGAATTGTTTCTAGAATATGCAACTTCATTTCTATTATTGTTGCTATATCTTTTTTGATCTAATTCATATCTGTTTGAATAGCTACTGTTTCTTCTTGAAAATGCATATTCAGGATGTTTTCTTTCATAACCATTACAACTATAAGAGGTGTATATTGCTGGAGCTCTGTAACATCTTCTGTAGTTTACGTAGTTATATGTGTTATGATAATTTACACAACCATAAACATTTTGTCTATAGGTATATACAGGATACGGATTCCATGCAATATAAAAAGTTGGGTATAAATTCCATGTCCAAGTTGAATAATAAGGACGGTAATAACTGGCCCAAAAACTTGCATATATTTGTGGAGTTGAGTAATATTGTGGCTCATAAATATAATTTTGACCATAAATGAATGCGTTCCCAACAATTTGGATTGAAATTTTATTACTTCTATCTTTTTCTACTTCTATAGTAGCAACATCTTGGTATAAATCGCGACCAAGGATTGATTGTATAACTATTACGTGTGTATTATTTTCAATGGATTCTATTACTCTTAAATAGTCAACTTGATTGTCGTTATTTAAGTCTAAATTTGAAATTTGAAGTTTAGGATCATTTAAACGTCTTTCAAAGTCATTTAAGTTTTGAGATTCGCCAAAAATTGATGATACCGCTGTTAAATCAAGATTATCACTAATATCTGAGTTCATTGCATTTATTGTAGTTCTATTTTGTGCATTTACTTGAAAGGCAAAACAGGTAGCGATAATTGCGGCTAATTGTATTTTGGTTTTCATGATTTTTAAATTAATTGGTTATGTTACTATGTAAACAACAACTGTGCCAGAAATATGATTTATCAGTAATGGATTTTAAATAAAATTATATATTTGATTGAAAAAGGTGAATTATGATGAATAAAAAATTTATTAGTTTGTTGTTATTTAGCGGATTGTATTCTGTATCAGCCCAGGATTTAAATAAAAATAAAATTGATTCAAAAAGTTTTAGTGCGGTTAAAATTGATACTCTTTTTCAAGATAATATAAGTATTAGGGCAATTGTGGTGGATAACGATAAAGTTTGGTATGCAGGAGATAAAAATCGATATGGTTTTTATGATTTAAAAATTAATAAAAAATTTGAGAATAAGATAGCTGAAGATACATTGAAAATAGAATTTAGAAGTATCGCTAAAACAGATAAAAATATATATGTCCTTAGCGTTGCTAATCCTGCTCTATTATATCAAATTAGTAAAGACGGAAAAAACACTAAATTAGTTTATCAAGAAAGAGGCGAAAAGGTTTTTTATGATAGTATGCAGTTTTGGAACAATACCGAAGGAATTGCTATTGGTGATCCTCTAACCAATCATCTTTGTGTATTGAAAACAATTGATGGAGGTCTTACATGGAATAAATTGCCAGAAAGTAAACTTCCCGAAATCGTAGATGGTGAGGCTCATTTTGCAGCAAGTAATACTAATATAGTTATTAAAGGGAATGATACTTGGATTGTTTCTGGAGGAAAAAAAGCAAGAGTTTTTCATTCTTCAGATAAGGCGGATTCCTGGAAAAGCTTTCAAACACCAATTGTTGAAGGTAAACAAATGACAGGAATCTTCACAGCTGATTTTTATGATGGAAAAAATGGTTTTGTAGCTGGAGGAAATTATGAAATATTAAATCAAAATTTCGGTAATAAAGCAATAACCGAAGATGGAGGAAAAACTTGGAAACTTATAGCTGATAATATAGGCTCTGGGTATACTTCCTGTATCCAATATGTTCCCAAAAGTAAAGGAAAAGGGATTGTAGTTGTTGGTGCAACAGGTTTGTATTATTCCTCAGATGGCGGGAGTAATTGGATTCAATTTAGTCAAGATTCGAGTTTGTTTACTATCCGATTTGTAAATGAGACTACAGTTATTGCTGCTGGAAGTAATAAAATGATTCGTATTAGGTTTAAATAAAAATTCCCGTTTTATATAGATTTTATAAAACGGGAATTAGTGAATTAATAACCAATTATTTATTGGAACCTTTGTCTTTATATTGCTGAAGTAATTTTCTACTGAAATCTTCTTCTGCTTTTTTTAATTTGATTATTTTAACTGAAGGAAGGATTTCTTTTAAATTTGCTATGAATTTTTTCCTTAAATTGAATAAATCTTCTTCATTATCCTCAATTTGATCTAATAGTGCACTTGCATCTTTTTCTGATAATTTATCAATATTATCACCTTGCATTCTTTTAAAATAGCCTTTCATTTTTTGATGTCTTAATTCAAATTGTTTGTCATCAAAGGTGTTGTAAAGAGGCCAGAATTTTTCAGCTTCACTGGACGTAAGATCCAATTCACTTGTCAAAAATGCAACTTTCATTGCTCTAATTTGCTCTTTTTTTTCTTTAAAATTATCATTTTGAGCATAGAAATTAAAGGATAAAAATAAAAAAAGTATCGGGAATAGTTTTTTTAAGGCCATGATTGTTTTTTTTAAATTTTAATTTTGATTTTCAATAACTAGATTTTCAATATTTGGATTGGAAACCAGCATGTCTTCTAATGTTTGTGTTTCTATTTTTTTTGTATTTAAGATAATGGCATTACTTTCGGGCTCGATTTCGCTTATTATTTCATCTTGATTTAGATGACCTTCTTCTGCTAAATAATTTTCAATAGTAATGGAATCAATATCTTTACTTTTTGTGTACGATTGATATAATATTGGTATCATTAAAGCAAGCATTAAAACTGCAGCAACAGCAAAAAGCACTGCTTTTCTTTTTCTAAAAATTGATAGTACTTTAGGTTCTCTAACAATTGGTTCTTGAGATATTTTTTCAAGAAGAATTGTCGAGAGATTTTCAAAGTAGTTGTCAGGAGTTTTAAAGCCTGATTCTATTTTTGGTACGTCATCTAATTTAAAAGGTTTCATGTGTTATTAATTTTATTTTTAATGAAAAAAAAATGATTTAATTGTCTTTTTTAAATGTCATTAAAATATTTATTTGTAATTGTATATTGGACTAAACTGTGTTTAAAAGGTTTAATTGGTTGTTACAAAAGCTTCTATTTTTTTTACTGCATGATGATAGGAGGCTTTTAATGCACCTACAGATGTTCCTAGTATTTCTGATATTTCTTCGTATTTTAAATCTTCAAAATATTTCATTTTGAAAACTAATTGTTGTTTTTCGGGTAATTCGGTAATTGCTTTTTGCAATTTAATTTGAATTTCGTCTCCGTCAAAATAAATATCAGCTTTCAAATTATCAATCGCTTTGTTTTGTAATTCAACCGATGAAATTCCAGTTTTCCTTGCTTTTTGATTTAAAAAAGTCAATGCTTCATTGGTTGCAATGCGATACATCCAAGTAAATAATTTACTTTCTCCTTTAAAGTTTTTTAAATTTTGAAATACTTTAACAAATGAGTTTTGTAAAACATCATCAGCGTCATCATGGCTTAAAACAATGTTTCGTACATGTACATATAAAGGTTTTTGATAGTCTTGCATGAGTTTTTGAAACGCTTGATTTTGCGTTTGTGGATTCAATAGACTAAAAATAAATTCCTTTTCGTCCTGCAATTTGCTGTGTTTTTAATCTTTGATGCGAAAAAATAGAAAAGGTTTAATCTGATTTTAAATTATTTAAAAATCAAATTCGTCTTCATGTTTTTTGACTGTAGGTTTAGGGGCTAGAGTATCTCTTACAACTCTTTTATATACTGGGGGTATCACTTTTGGTTTTATTGGAAAATACATTTCTGTTAGCCATTTTGATGGGCTTAGAGTTTCGTTTTTACCTCTTGTGAAAATTTCTAAATGTGAAAAAGTACTGCCAGTTAGAATGTTTTTTGTTGTTGTATATGCCGTTGTTTCGCCTAAGGCTTTGTTTTTATATGTATAATTTCCAGTTAAACTAGTTTTCAATGCTTCAAAAGCTTCCAGTTTTCCAGATAATATATCGCTTCCGTCACTAGTGAAAATTTGTTCAGTGATTGGGATACAAAACGAAGCTCTGGTTAAATCCTTAATTGTATCGTAAGTTTGATAAATGATAAATGGTCTTCCATTCATTTTAATATTATTCTGTTTGCAAAAGGCAATAATTTTAGGAAAAACTACATTAGCATTTCTACTGATGTCGGAAATTTTACTAGTGAATGATTGTCTTAAGTAATATGTTTCTAGTTTTTTTACGATTCCATTTATTTTGGCTGAATATGTACTGTTTTCAAAATCAAGTGTTTTGTCAAGATTAGCCAAAGATTTATCATATACCTTAGATAAAGTGTTTTTTGCACCTACGTTAAAAAACGAACTTACCTTTAACATAAAATCCATTTTCCCAACTGATTTCCAAGTTACTTTTGTACCACCTATAGTATCTTTGAAGCTCCAATAGACATCTGAGGAAGTTTCGTTAAATTCCATTTTCTGAACAATGCTATCATTCTCCTTAGTATATAAAGTTTGAATACTGCCGATAGCACTTCCTTCCCAAGTGAATGAACTTCCTTTGCCAATAGTCGAAGGAGAGAATGAAGATTTTATTGATGTATCATTGGAAATCCAGCTACTAAATTTTGGCCAGTTTTTATAATCGTTAACATAATTAAAAACAGTAGCCTTTGGAGAATTAATTACTTTACTACTTTCTACAGTGAAATTTCCTTTTTGTGTTGCAATATATATTGTAAGTGCCACAAGGCTCAATAGTAATAAAAGAAAAAGATATTTAATAATTCTCATAATGGGGTAGATGATTTATTCTGTTGTAAAGTTAGAAATTTAATTAATTATACTACAATATCCATTCATAAAATCTTAAATTCTTCTAGAGGAATTCATTTTTTAATTTACAAATGTCAGTTTGAAATGTAAAACAAAAAAACGTCAACATTTACGTTGACGTTTTTTGTGTATCTAATGCTTAAAGTAGATTTTGATAACGAATAATAATCCTATAAATATCAAAAAACCAATTAAAATTTTATAATTTCCTTTGTAAAAAACTTTGTGTAGATTGGCATCTTTTCGGTAAGCAAACACCATTGCAATTACAAAAGCTATAAAAAAACAGAGTGCAAATATTAGTTGACCTTGGCTGAACATGTTGAAATAATTTTCTACAAATTTAGGTAATAGTTTAGAAATAGTTGTTAATTTTCCGTTTCAAATCAATAACTATATTAGGATGCAAAAACAAATCAACGCTGTTAAGGAATTTCACACAGCATTTAGAATAGGACATAGTGAATCTCCAATTGCTGATTTAGGAGAAAGTAAAAAAGAACTTCGTTATAACTTAATGAAAGAGGAAAATGAAGAATATTTTGAGGCTGTCAAGAATAATGACTTGGTTGAAATTGCTGATGCTCTTGGAGATATGATGTATATTTTGTGCGGAACAATCATTGAGCATGGATTACAAAATAAAATAGAAGAAGTTTTTGACGAAATCCAACGCAGTAATATGAGTAAATTAGGTGAAGATGGAAATCCAATTTATAGAGAAGATGGAAAAGTAATGAAAGGCCCAAATTATTTTAAACCGGATTTTTCTAAAATACTTGTATAGTTTTTTATTGTTGATAAACCCCAAAAAAAGAGATTAAAAAAAATCCCAATTACGTTAGGTAATTGGGATTTTTTTTAATCTATAAATGGCAAACTATATTTTAACAGTCCAGTTAAATGTATCCTCAACCAGTTTGTTTTGCAAGTTAGTAAGCTTTTCTTTTAGTAAACCAGCAAAAGTATTTTCTAGTTTAGGTAATTCATAATAAACATCTTTATATGAATAACCAGCAATTGGATTTACTACGGCAGCAGTACCAGCTCCGAAAATTTCTTTTAAAGTTCCTTTTTGAGAAGCTTCTACTAATTCAGAAACTAATACAGGGCGAACTTCTACATTGATTCCTTCTTTTTTGGCCATATCGATAAGACTTTTTCTAGTTATACCGTCTAGAATTCTTTCACTCACAGGTGCTGTCAACAAAGTGTCATTTATTCTAAAAAATACGTTCATTGTACCAGCTTCTTCTAGTTTTGTATGCGTTGCATCATCAGTCCAGATTACTTGTTGGAACCCTTCTTTGTTAGCCAAAGTAGTAGGGTAGAATTGTGCAGCATAGTTACCAGCAGCTTTTGCAGCACCAATACCGCCATTTGCAGCTCTACTAAAGTGCTCTGCTATTAATACTTTTACTTCTCCAGAATAATATGCTTTTGCAGGAGATAATAATATCATGAATTTGTAATCTTCTGATGGATTCGCAACAACTCCAGCTCCGGTAGCAATCATGAAAGGTCTTATGTACATAGTACTTCCATTTTCATTTTTTACCCAAGCTTCATCCAATTTTAATAATTGTTTCAAACCTTCTATAAAAACAAATTCTGGTACTTCAGGCATAGCCATACGTACAGCAGAAGTATTAAAACGTTTGTAGTTTTCATCTGGTCTAAAAAGCCAAATATCATTATTTGTATCTTTATAAGCTTTCATACCTTCAAAAATGGCTTGGCCATAATGAAACACTTTTGCAGATGGATCAAGTAAAAGTGGAGCATAAGGCTTAATGACTGGTTGCTGCCATTCTCCATTGATGAAATCACATTCTAATAAATGATCTGTAAATACAGCTCCAAAAGATAAATTATCAAAATCAACTTCATTTATTTTTGAAGTAGCTGCTTTTATTGTCTCTATTTTGTTGGTTTGAGTGGTACTCATAATTATTGCTTATAGTATTAAAAAAAAGAGTTGTTTAGTAAATAAACGGTTTCAGTAAAGAAAATTATCTGTGCCCTTTATTACTGATTGCAAAATTAAATAAAAATCAGATAAAATGTTGTCAAAAAATCATTAATTATGGTCTTTAACTGTGATTTAATTATTGTATAATTTTATTTAGAAAATCATGTTAAATTCTGTGGAATATATAAAAAATATGGTTTTTAGATAACGATAAGAAATTCTTTTATTTATTTTTGAAAGCAATATAGAGTGCTGAAATGCTATATCAACTCAAAAACAATACTTTGGAAAGAGAAATTATACACACATCTGATGGTTCTACAACAATTCATATAAAAGAATGGGACGAATGTTATCATTCTAAACATGGAGCGATTCAAGAAGCTAAACATGTATTTATTAAAAATGGATTAGCATTATTCCCGAATCAAAAAGTTTCTATTCTTGAAATTGGATTTGGAACAGGTTTGAATGCTTTTATTACTTTTTTGGAATCCAAAGGATTGAATCAAACAATTGATTATGTAGGAGTAGAGGCTTTTCCTATTTCGGAAGAAGAGCTTCAATCCATGAATTATCCGGAAGAATTGAATGCATTAGATTCAAAAAATATTTTTGATAAAATGCATTCTGAAAATTGGGGAGAAAAATTTGAGTTGTCTGAAAATTTTTCATTAACTAAGAGGAAACAGTTTTTTGAAGAAATTGATGATATTGAAAAGTTTGATTTAATTTATTTTGATGCTTTTGGATATCGTGTTCAGCCCGAATTATGGAGTGTTGCTGTATTTGAAAGAATGTTTAAGTCGCTTAAAGAAAATTCGGTATTAGTAACTTATGCCGCAAGAGGCGTTATTAAAAGGAATATGATAGAGGTTGGATTTACTGTCGAAAAATTAGCTGGTCCTCCTGGGAAAAGAGAAATGTTTAGAGCGAAAAAATAATTTTTTCATGAACTCCTTTGTTTATAATGCTTCGCTACGAAATCGTTATAATTTTCACATTTCTGTGTTAAAAAAAAGATTTGTATTTGAAAAAAAATGTACATTTACAGTATTAAAATCAAGATATAAACCCCGAAATCTTAATTTATTATGTCTAAAATAATGTTTGATTACACAAAATCTGTGTTAGAAAGAGTGAGTTTTGACCCAGTACTTTTCTGTAAAGAATTAGAAAAAGCGATTCGAACACTATTACCTTTCGAATTGGATCAATTAAGAGAGTGGTTGTTTGACTTCACCATCGAAAAACCAGAATTAAAACAATGTCTAATAATTGTTAATTCATAAAAAAAGAGGAATCATTTTAATGATTCCTCTTTTTTTATGAATTTGTTTTTTATTTAGATAATTCTTAATGAAACGAATAAATAACTTACAATAAAACTACAAAACAGGTTGTTTGACGATTTATTTTGTTTTTTATGGATTGTTTTTATTTGGAGTATTGAATTATTTCAATACTTTTGCACCTGTTTACTAAGACAAAATTATTTAAACCTTTTTGTTATGTCTAGAATGATTTATGATTATACCAAAATGGTGCTCGAAAGAGTAAGCTTCGATCCTGAACTTTTTGAAAAGGAATTAAAAAAAGCTATTAAGAACTTATTGCCTTATGAGATTGAACATTTAAAAAAATGGTTACTATTCTTCACTGATGAAAAGCCAGAATTAAAACCATGTTTGATATATATTGGGTAGAGCTAATAAAAAAGGAACCAATTTGGTTCCTTTTTTTTGATTATTATTTTTTTAAAAGTGGGCTAACAATTTGTACATTTTGGAAAACGATTGCTCCTTTTACAACTCCAGAAATGGTACTTCTTAAAGCATCAATAATTTGGATTTTTAATTCACTCTTAGGATAAATTAAACTTACTTCACGAGCTGGTTTCGGTTCTTTAAAATGTCTGAGTTTTAATTTGTCAGAATCTTTTAAATCCAATGTGTGTAAATAGGGTAGTAGTGTGGTGCCTAGTCCTTCATCAGCTAGTTTTATAAGTGTTTCAAAACTTCCGCTTTCTATTTGGAAAGATTTAAGTCCTGTTTCGTTACGATTTTTACATAGATTTAAAATTCCGTCTCTAAAGCAATGTCCATCCTGTAGAAGTAAAATTTCATTAATATTAAGATCGTCTATTTCAATTTCTTCTTTTTGAAAAATAGCATTATTTTCAGGTATATAAGCTACAAAAGGTTCAAAATAAAGAACAATTTCTTTTATTTTTTCGTCTTCTAAAGGTGTAGCAGCAATAGCTGCATCTAGATTTCCATTTTTTAATTTTATAATAATTTCGTCTGTATTTAATTCCTCAATGATTAACTTTACTTTTGGATATTTTTTGATGAAATTATTCAAAAACATTGGTAATAATGTCGGCATTATTGTCGGAATTATTCCAAGTCTAAACTCGCCGCCAATAAATCCCTTTTGTTGTTCTACAATATCTTGAATTCTGTCGGCTTCATTGACAATATTTTTGGCTTGATTTACAATTTTTTGACCAATATCAGTAAGTTGAATTGGTTTTTTTGTTCTGTCAAAAATTTGAATATTAAGTTCTTCTTCAATTTTTTGAATTTGCATACTTAGCGTTGGCTGAGTTACAAAACATTTTTCGGCTGCTAGAGTAAAATTTTTGTGTTCGGCTACTGCCAAAACATATTTGAGTTGTGTGATAGTCATTGAATAGTATATTTTTATGCAAATATAAAAACAATCAATTTAATTTATAGTGGTTTTTTTGGTTTATTACATAATTTTGGATAAATAAAATATAAATAGCATTCTCTAATTTATTGAGAGTCAAAATAAATATAGATATGAAAGTAAATGTTTTGGGGTTACCCGTTGAAGAATCAGAAGTTATAATAGTAGAATTGAATGTATTGTTGTCAAATTATCAAGTTTATTATCAAAGTCTAAGAGGTTTACATTGGAATATTAGAGGAAGAAGGTTCTTTGATTTACATTTAAAATTTGAAGAGTTATATAATGATTCTCAACTGAAAATTGATTTGATAGCTGAAAGAGTTTTAACTCTTGGAGGAAGACCATTGCATACTTTTGAAGATTATATAAAATTCAATCAACTAACAGTTGGGAAAAATATTTCAAATGATGAAACAAGTATCCAGTTAATAGTTACTTCTCTTTCTCAGCTATTAAAAATAGAAAGAGAAATTCTAAGTAAAGCTTCAGATATTAATGATGAAGGAACAAATTCTATGATGAGTGACTTTATTGTTGAGCAAGAAAAAACCATTTGGATGATGAAAGCCTGGTTAGAAGAGAGTTTGTAATCATTAAATTTTGAGTAATAGCCTTGATGTTTTTGATAATATTTAGATTATATGTTTGTGTTAAAATTAGATTAATTTTGTAAAACTAATTTTTTTGTTCAAGTTCTATCTGCTATTTTTGCTGACATGAAAATTTTTGCTAGTATTATATTATTGTTTTTTGTTTTATTTTTGGCGGCGCCTACAATAGTGGCATGCTTAGAAAAAGACAAGGATAATACTAGTCTTTGCGGAAATTGTGGTCCTTCTTCTTCTTTTGAAGAAATAAAACATGATATAAAGTATTATACTTTTAACTCTTTTTTTGAAATTTCTTTTTTAAATTTAAAAAAAGCATCAGGGGTTATCATTTTTGAAAATTTATCGAAACATGATTTAAATTATGCTTCAATATTTATACCTCCACCAAATAAACTTTAGTCTTACTCCCCCATTTTCATCATTATTTGTAGTTGATTACTCATTTATTTACAGATTTTAATTTGTAAATATGTAGTATATTAGCAGTATGTAATAGTATCCCATATCTAATTGGAATAAGTTGCTATGAAATATTGTATACAAATGTTATTAGTGTGTACGTTGCTCTAGATGTGCAGATGTGATTAATTGCTTTAGTATTTGTTATTACAGATGCTAATAAAATGATGAAATATTTTTTTCGATACTTAGTTTTACAGACTAAGTGTTTGTTTTTACAGTATAATATTGTAAAGCGAATCTTAATCAATCTTATTATAATAACTTTTTTTATGTCAAATAAAACTAATCTTTTTGCTCACTTTAAATCGGATTTTGCATCTGGTTTAGTAGTCTTTTTGGTGGCTTTGCCACTTTGTTTAGGAATTGCTATGGCCTCTGGCGCTCCTTTGTTTTCTGGAATTATTACAGGAATAGTTGGAGGGATTGTCGTTGGGTTTTTAAGTCAATCTCAAATAAGTGTTTCAGGACCTGCTGCTGGTTTAACAGCGATAATACTTACTGCCATTACCAGTTTAGGTGGATTTGATACTTTTTTAACTGCTGTTTTTATTGCAGGACTTATTCAATTAACTTTAGGTTTGCTAAAGGCTGGGAGTATTTCTAATTATTTCCCAACCAATGTTATTGAAGGAATGTTAGCCGGTATTGGAGTTATAATTATTATGAAACAATTGCCACATGCTTTTGGATATGATGCCGATTTTGAAGGTGATCAATCTTTCTCTCAAGCAGCTGGAGATAATACTTTTTCTGCTCTTTTTGATGTTTTTAATCATTTACAGTTAGGAGCAATAGTGATAACATTAATTTCTATAGCAATTTTAATTGCATGGGATAAAGTTCCAGCTTTAAAAAAATTGAAGTTAATACCAGGTGCGTTGGTTGCTGTAATTGTTGGTATATTATTGAATGAATTTTTTATATCATCTGGAAGTTCATTAGCTATTCAGAAAGAACATTTAGTTTCATTACCTGTACCAACATCATTTAATGAATTTAAAGCAATTATTGTTACTCCTAATTTTGCAGGTTTCATGAATCCACAAGTTTGGGTTGTTGGTGTTACTATTGCTGTTGTTGCTTCTATAGAAACTCTTTTGTGTATTGAAGCTGCCGACAGGATGGATGTACATAAGCGATATACTAATACAAATGTAGAATTAAGAGCTCAAGGAATTGGAAATATAGTGTGTTCATTAATAGGTGGGTTACCATTAACATCTGTAGTAGTTCGTACATCTGCAAATAATGAAGCAGGGGCTAAATCAAAATTATCAGCAATAATTCATGGTGTATTATTATTAGTATGTGCTTTATCAATTCCTTTTATTTTAAATAAAATTCCTCTAGCTACTTTAGCTGCAGTTTTGATTTTAGTTGGATATAAGTTAGCAAAACCAGCAACATTTAAACATTTTTGGAATTATGGAAAATACCAATTTTTACCTTTTATAGCTACCTTTCTAGGAGTTGTATTTACAGATTTATTAAAAGGAGTTGTTTTGGGAATTGTAATTTGTATTGTATTTATTTTGAGAGGAAATCTTAAAAGAGCGTACAGTTTTAGAAAAAAAGAATATGTTGATGGTGATATTATTCATATCGATTTAGCTCAGGAGGTTTCTTTCTTAAATAAAGCAGCAATAAAAATGACTTTGTCTAAAATTCCAAAAAACAGCAAAGTGATTATTGATGCACAGGATACAGTTTATATTGCTCATGATATTTTAGATTTGATACATGAATTTAAAACAACAAGAGCTATTGATGATAATATTAAAGTAAAATTGAAAGGATTTAAAAAAGAGTATGCGTTAGAGAATACTGATGAATCACAAAATCATGTTACGATTGAGCGTCATTATGATTTTGCGAAAAGAGAAATGGTAGATAAGAAAATCATTAGCAAAGATTTTTAAAATAATTGTAAATTTACAATAGCGAACAGATACCTATTTTGTATCGATTTTAACTAATTAAACAGACTTAAAAAATAAATTAAAATGAGTGATTTTTATAAAAAAATATTAGACAATAATAAAAGATGGGTTGAAGAACAATTAGATTTGGATCCAGATTTCTTTAAAGATTTAGCTAAAGGACAGCAACCACCTTTATTGTGGATAGGTTGTTCTGACAGTCGTGTTCCCGCAAATGAAATAATAGGAGCAAAACCAGGAGAGGTTTTTGTTCACAGAAATATTGCTAACATGGTAATTCACACGGATATGAATATGTTGAGTGTATTGGATTATTCTGTGAATGTATTAAAAGTTAAACACGTTATAGTTTGTGGACACTATGGTTGTGGAGGTGTAAAAGCGGCTATGGGTAATGATTCAATAGGGATTATTGATAACTGGATTCGCCATATTAAAGATGTCTACCGTTTACATGATAAATATTTAGATTCAATTACTGATGAAACTGAACGTTTTAATGCTTTTGTAGAAATTAACGTAAAAGAACAAGTTTTTGATTTAGCAAAAACTTCTATAGTGCAATCAGCTTGGAAAAACGGACAAGATTTGTCTCTTCACGGCTGGGTTTATGGTTTAAATTCGGGATTTGTAACCGACTTGGGAGTTAATTTTAGTTCGAATGAAGATTTGGATGAAGTTTACCAACTTAACATCAAAAAGTAATAAATTGTACAGTAAGTATTGAATAAATTAGAAAAAAGAAAGGTTGTCTATAATTTTAGACAGCCTTTTTTATTAATCGTCTTGTTCTAAATTTTCATTGAATGTAGAGGGTAAAAGCTTCGGGATAAATTTAATCAGGATTGGTAATAATAAACTTCCTCCAGGAAGTAAAAATATGGTTAAAGACGGTATTGTTTTGCAAATATCTAATAACTGTTTTTTTACTTTTTTCTTTTCTTTTTCATCCAAATCCCTATGAGTAGAATGCGCCAAAAGCAACATTAATTCTTTACTTCCAATTATTTCTTTAATTAATCTCGATTTATTGCGGGATATTAAGGTAATAACACTTTTTGTAGTTTGATCGTAAAAATGCTTTACAGGATTTGAATAATTAAAATATGGGATTTCTTTTTTGTGTTTACTTATAAAATTATCTGTATTGATAATACCTTTATCTACAAAATCATCTTCAATAAGTAGAGAATTTGCTAATGTGTGCAAAAAGTAAGATTCATTATTCTCCATGAAGCCATCGCTCCATAAAGCCATTCCAGCGATATCAATTAAGTATTTTTTTTCTAATTCGGCAGTAAAATAGTCTAGATCTAGAGTTTCTAGTGTAATATTCTCTTTTTTAGAAAATTTACTATATCGAACTGACGCTTCAAATAATTTAATTAATAAATCATCGTATTGTGATTTGTTATTCTTTATTTTTAAAGCAAGAATGACAATGTTTACAATAGTTTCTTCAATTTTTTTTAGATATTTTTCAGGTATTTGACCTTGTATCAGATATTGGCGAAAAGCCAAAACATCTATAAACAACAGTGCATTGGTAACTAAATGAGAAAAGTTTTTGTTTATTATATTGTCATTTGTTTGTACACGTTCGTCAATTATTTTTTCTAAAGTTAATGCAGGCGAAATTTTTGGAACAATTTTTTTGAATAAACTAAATCCTTCAGGATGCATTTCTTTGTAAAAAAGATTGGCTTGTTCAATAAAATTAGAAGGGTCTTTTTCTTTATTTGTTAATGAAAAAATACTGTATAGAGCATTCAGTAAAGCTACTTTTGAAATCTCTTCATTGAACCAACCTTTAGTCTCTATTTCGAAAGTAGTGTCAAAAGAAATGATATGACCGTATATAAAGCCTGTGTTTCTTAATTTTTGATAAAAGCTTGCTTCAGTTTCAGATACACTCTGTTCTGATAACTTTAATTTTGTAAAAAATTTTTCTATCCAACCTGATGCCGAAGGGTTAATCATTGCTTTATTTTGATTATGCAAAACTATGTTTTTTTATCAATCAATACCTAATTCTGAGGGTTATAAAATGGTATATCTAGTGTTTTTTGTGAAATCACACTTTTGAATTTGAGTACAATGTGAATTTAATTTTAAAAAAACTATATTTCTATTTAAATATTAATTTGGATATTTTTTTGAAGCGGAAAAAGTAGAAGTTTTTAATATAGTATAGTTCCTGCTATTTGTTGCAATCTTTTTATTTTTAAAGAAAAAACAAATAAATATTTTCAATTTTATTTGAGGCTTAAGTAAGTGAAGGATACAAATAAATTAATCTCTTGATTTTTTATTTTGAGCACAAAGATCAATTATTGTCGTAATTCTATTGCTTCTGGTTTCTTCTCTTTTAGCTTGATTAAGCCAGTATAGATAGCTTTTACGGTATGAAGGACTAAAGTTTAAGTAATTCTCGTGTGCGATTTTATTTTGTTTGAATGCTAATGTTAGATCTTCTGGGATTATTAGATCTTCAACAGCGTCTAAAGACGTCCAAGAACCATTTTGTTTGGCAATTTCAATTTTAGCTAACCCACTTTCATGCATCAAATTACCAGCGGTAAGTTTTTCAATATAAGTTTTGTTGAGTTTACTCCAAACGCTTTTAATTTTTCTTGGAGTAAATAGTTGTTTTCTGCTGTGTTCGTCAATATTTTTTACGGTCGAATCAATCCAACCATAACAAATAGCAACTTGAACAGCATCTTCCCAACGCATACTTTCGAAAGGGCTATTCACTTTATAAAAAATTAAATACACACCAACTGACGAATCATGATTATGATGTAACCATTCTCGCCAAGTTGCTGCGTCTTTAAAATAATGCTGTTCTTTCTCTTTCAAGTGAGATTATTTTTTATTTGATAATTGCAGAACAAGCAACTCTTGCTCCAGCATTCCCTGCAGGTTGGCTTACAAAATCATCAGCTCCTTGATGTACAATAAGTCCTTTTCCTAGAATGTCTTTTGCGGCATCTCCACAACCAATACACCATTCATCTGTTGTTAATGTTATAGTGCCATTTCCTTTTTCATCTGCAGTAAAATTACCAATATCTCCCTTGTGATATTCTGCTTCACCCCATTTTCCGTGTTTTTTGAAAGTAGGATTCCAGTGTCCTCCTGCTGAACTTCCATCTGCTGCAGAACAATCTGATTTCTCGTGAATATGAATAGCATGGATTCCTGGTTTTAATCCAGCAATTTTGGCTACAAATGTTACTTTGCCATTTTTTTCAATGAATGTAGCTGTTCCAGTAACATTACTATTACTTTTAGATTCGAAAGCTATGTTTAAACTTTTAGAATCGCTTGAATTGCTTTTTGGTTTACAACCAATGATTGCAATAATGATAAGTGCGATAGAGAAGATTATTTTTTTCATAAGTGCGAAATTTATTTAGATTATAAAATTACGTATAAAAAAGCGTATTAAAATTAAGGATGCTGAAAATCTATTTTGATTTTTCTCCTACAAAATGGTTTGTTGGTGATTTAAACAATATATTAAATGATGTCAAACTTCCATAAATGCGGGTAATGTATTGTTGCAACTCAATTTTTTCTATTTCTTCTATTTTACTGCTATTTATTTTTTGTTCCATTACACGTAAACGGTCCCGAACCATTATGATTTTATGAAAGAAAGTGTCAATCGGAATTTCTTTGGGAGCCAATCCAGTTTGTCCAGGTTCTAAAATTAGTTTACCGCCTTTCCATTTGTCTCCAATGGGTACAATTTCGGAAACATCAGACCATTTTTTAAGAAGATCTCTTAACGATTGTTCAACTTCCGAGAAACTTACCGTATCAACTTCATCTACAGTAGCTTCAATAACTTTGAATTCATCATCTAGAGCAATGGTTTCAAGACCATTTTCTATAAATGTTACCCAATATTCTTTTGATGAAACATTGGTAATTACCCCTTTTCCATATTCGGGATGCTCAATTCGAGAACCTATTCCTAGTAGTGTCATGATTTTTTCTTTTCTACGAAAATAATTATACCTTTTTTAAAAAGCAAATTAGAAAGCAAAACGTCTTTTTTTCGTATTAAATTTTTTATATTTACATGAGATAATTTGAATTTTAAATCTAGATTTATGAAGAAAATAATGGCTCTCATAGTGTTTATTTGCATAAATTTTACTTCCTGCACGACAAAAAAAACTACTTTAGAAACAACTTCACTCGAAGGGACTTGGCAGCTAAATTATATAACTGGACCTAAAATTGCTTTTGATGGTTTGTATCCTAATAAAAAACCAACAATTGTATTTGATATTATAAATAATAAAGTTGCGGGGAATAATAGTTGTAATCAATACTTTGGAGCATTAATTCTAGATGGTTCAAAAATTGATTTTAAAGAAGCTAAAATGGGTATGACAATGATGGCTTGTCAAGGTAATGGAGACTCATTCTATATGGAAATTTTACAGAAAATAGAAACATATACCATAACAGACGAGGGTAAAACCTTAAACTTATTGGTAGGTGATATTGTGATGATGCGATTCAATCACCAAAAATAATTTCATTATTCTTTCTTGTCTTTTGATTATTTGAAAATAAAAATAAATTGATAAATTATGAAAACAATAATAACAACTCTTTTTCTTTCTTTTTCGGTATTGATTGGTTTTGCTCAAGAAAAAACAAAACAACAAATAAAAGAAGAACAAAAAGCTGTAAAGCAAAAAGAAATAGATGCTTTAGTTCAATCAAAAGAATATGAATTTGAAGCAATAATGGCCTATCCTCAAGGAACTAGAAGTATTGATTTGACTACAAACTCTAATTATTTACGATTCCAAAAAGATACTATTCATAGTGAAATGCCATTTTTTGGACGAGCTTATAGTGGTGTTGGCTATGGAGGAGATGCAGGATTAAGTTTTAAAGGAGCTATTAAAGATTATTCTTTAAAAAAAGAAAAAAAAAGTTATACAATTAAAGCTACCGTAAAAGGAGATAACGATTCATATGATATTTTTTTGACAGTATATTTTGATGGAGGTGCTAATCTGTTAATCAATTCTACAAATCGTAGTGCAATTAGTTATAGAGGGAATATAGGTAAACTTAAAGTTGTAAAATAGTTAGTTTTTTTTAAGAATAATTTGGTGCTAATTAATTTAACGGAGTATAATTTAAAGAATTTTTTTGCTTTTATCAGAATTCAACGATTTACAGCATCTTCTAAAATGAAAAGCTATATGTTAAAATTTTTTGCTCCTTTTGTATTTATTTTCTTTTTGAATCAAAGTTTGGTTAATGCTCAAATTAATTCAGACAGTAGTAGTGTTTGTCCTCCCAAAACAATTTTTGATTTATTTAAAAAGAAAGATTCGCTCATTGTAGTAAAGCCAATTAAAAACAGTTTTTTTCTTATAATTCCTATAATTGGGGTACAACCCGCCACTGGATTTAGTTATGGAGCGACAGCTCAATATACTTTTAAAGGTCAAGACGTTCTTGATAAATATTCATCTGCAAATATTGGAGTGGTTTTTACAACCAAAAAACAGTTGATGGTTAATATTAAAAACAATATTCTGTTAAAAAACAATAAAATTTACTTAAGTGGGGATTCTAGAATGTATGTTTTTACTCAGCCTAATTATGGTTTAGGTACCAATAATATCTCAAGCGACAAAAAAGATCCAGATTTCGATATTGAATCAATTGAAGAGCCAATGGATTATAATTATTTTAAGTTTCATCAAACGATTTCTTGGGAAGTAAAGAAGAATTTTTATATTGGAGGAGGCCTTAATATTGATTGGTATTCTTCCATCGTTGATGAAGATCTCGATGTTGAAAATGGAAAATTTACGGATCATTACAATTATAGTATTAAGAATGGATTTAATGATAAGGAGTATTTTGTAAATGGGCTAAGTCTTAATTTTATTTATGATTCAAGAGATAATCAAATTAATTCAAGGAAAGGTTGGTATGCAAATTTAAACTATAGGTTTAATTCAGCTTTATTTAACGAACAAAAAGGGAGTAATATATTGTATACGGAATTCAGATATTTTTTGCCACTAGACCCTAAAAAAGAGCATTTTATTTTAGGTTTTTGGACTTTTGGACAATTTGTGACTAAGGGTGTGGTGCCTTATTTAAATTTGCCAGCAATAGGTTGGGACCAACGAAATCGAAGTGGAGAAGGATATACTCAAGGATTGTTTAGAGGGAATAATTTGGCATATTTACAAGTAGAGTTGCGATTTCCAATTACCTGTAGTCAAACTCTTAGTGGAACAGTTTTTACAAATTACACAACCGCTAGTAATAAGAATGAGCATGTTGGTCTTTTTGAATACATCCAGCCAGCATTTGGGGTTGGATTAAGACTTTTAATAGATAAAGCTACTCGAACTAATCTTGTTTTAGATTATGCAGCGGGAAATCATTTTAATGGAGTTTATTTGAATGCAGGCGAAACTTTTTGAAGATTTTTTTCTTTTGTATGTTTAAGTTAAATTAGTTATAACAAATATGTTTTTGATATCTTTTTTTTAATTTTTATTTAAGCTAGTAGGGATAAATCCTTATATTTGTTTTTGTATATAATTAAAAAACAAACGAATATGAAAAAAGTATTTTTATTATTAGCAGTAATATTTTCAACAGTGGGTTTTGCTCAGTCTACCTTAAAAGATGATGTTGATGTTGTGCAATCAGTTTATGGAAAATCTAAAACGGAATTAGTGAGCCAATATATGGCATTAACTGGGACTCAAGCTGCAGATTTTACAAAAATTTATGAGGCTTATGAAACTGAAAGAAAAAAATTGGGACAAGAAAAAATCCAACTAATAAATCAATATGCGACTGACTATGGAACTTTAACAGACGCTAAAGCGGATGCAATTGCAAAGCAAGCTTTAAAAAACAATGTTGATTATGACAAGCTATACTCTTCGTATTATGAAAAAGTAAAAAAAGCTGTTGGAGCTATAAATGCAACTAAATTTATTCAACTTGAAATTTATTTACAAACGGAAATTAGAAGTAGCTTGCAAAATGCAATACCGTTTGTTGGGGAATTAGATATGACAAAAGTAAAATAAGAAGTTTGCTTAATGACTTTAAAAAGAGTGTAATATTAGTATTGCACTCTTTTTTTGTAGTTTTAGGTATGATTTTCTTTTTTGATTGGGATGAACCAAATGAATTCTTTTAATTATAAGTTTATTTATAATAAAAGTGTTAATTTTTGTTTCCTTATTGTAGAAAAAAATGTTAAATTTGAATAAGCTTTTTGATATTTATATAAACTAAAAATCAAATAATGAAAAATTTAACTACTCCCTTTAGAATTACCTTCATTTTTGTAGCAGTATTTTTGATTTCTTCAAATGCTTTGTTTGCGCAAGGATCGCCAAGAGATTTTAAAAACTCGGTGAAGTTTAATGTTTCGAATATGTTGCTTTATGACAACTCTTATCAGTTTGCTTATGAGAGAGTTATGAAGAAGAACCAGACTTTGAATGTATTTGGTGGATATCAAGAATTTAAATTATTTACGGTTGATATTGATAATGCCAATTTTAGTAAAAATAATAATAGAAACGGATACTCTGTTGGAGCAGATTATAGATTTTATTTAGGGTCTGTTAATAAATATAGTGCGCCTAGAGGTGTTTATTTGGCTCCCTTTGTTAGTTTTTTTCAATTTAAAACAGATAGGGAATTGTTATATACTAATCCTGACAATGGAGCTGTTAGTTCAACTAATTTTATATCAAAATTGAATATGACTAATTTTGGTGGAGAGTTAGGTTATCAATTTGTTTTATGGGATAGATTTGTTGTGGATTGTATTTTATTTGGGCCTTCAATTACCCGATATAGTTTTAATGCCAAATTGGATAACGATATTCCTGGACTTGATGAAAATGAAACTTTGCAAAAAATAATAGAGGCTTTGAAAGACAAATATCCTAATATAGGAGATTTAACTGGCGATGAAGGATTTCAAAAAAAAGGAGTACAGTCCATTACTGCTGTAGGATTTAGATATAGTATTAGTATCGGATATAGGTTTTAGAGAGCAATAGATAAATGTAAAGCCTCAAATTTTGAGGTTTTTTAATTTTAAATAATGACTTGTTAAATACAAGTGACAAATTATAATATTAAATAAATTATTAACTTCCTATTATTTTAAGTATGGCTTTAATTGATTTTACTTGTGTTAGAAAAAATGTTTTTTTATTCATGAGTCTTTTTTTTATTAGCAATTTATTAAATGCACAAGATCTGGAGCCCAGAGCTTATGCAAACATGCCAAAAGACGGTAATGTTATTGTAGCAAGTTACGGTTATATGAAAGGAGATGTGGTATCAGAAGCAACATTACCAATTGACGATTTTATTATTACAAGTAATAATTTTGGAGTCGGTTATTTACATACTTTTGGTTTAGCTAATAAATTAGCAAGAGTCCAAGTTGCTCTCCCTTTTGTACTTATGGATGGTCACGCTACGGTAAATGGGGATAAAATAACTGGGAACAGAAATGGTTTTGGAGATATGCGCATTAGACTTGGAATTAATTTGTTGGGTTCACCAGCATTAGGTAGAAAAGAATTTAGTCAATACCAGCAAAAGACAATATTTGGAGTAAGTTTGGTTACTTCAGTTCCTATAGGTCTCTATTATCCTGATAAAAGAATTAATATTGGTACTAATCGTTGGGGATTTAAACCTGAAGCGGGTGTTTCAAAACGTTTTGAGCATATTTATACAGAATTTTATTCTGGAGTTTGGTTTTATACCCAAAACAAAGAATATCTTGGAGATAATGTTTTAAAACAAGACCCTGTGTTAAATTTTCAAGGACATGTTTGTTATTATTTTAAAAATCAAATGTGGCTTGGTGTGAATGGGACTTGGTTTAGTGGAGGAAAAACCGCTGTTGATGAATTGCCTGCGGGAAGTGTTATCAATAGTTCCAGAATTGGAGCAACATGGTCCATGCCTTTGTCTAGAAGTCAATCGATTAAATTGCAGTTTAACACGGGGGTTTTCAAAGATTTAGGATTAAATTACGATTCGGTTACTTTTTCTTACCAATATGTTTTCTTTTAAATAGTATGTTTCCATCTGAATTATTAAATTAAAAATACTGAATGAGTTGTTCAATTTTAAAAAATATAAAAAGTGATTTTTTCATTTTAATAATTACTTGTTTTATTGGAGGAGTTGGATATACTCAAAATGATGAAACGGTCAGAATTATTAAACTGGATGAAGCCATACAGTTAGGAATTCAGAATAACAATCAAATTAAATTAGCCAACTCTGATGTTGTAATTGCTAATGAAAATTTGAGTCAGACCAAAATTGCCAAAACCCCGATTTTAGGACTAAACATGGGGTATAATTATATTGGGAATCCTAAAATTTATGATGGTTTTTATGAAAAGAGTATTGATGTTGATTATTTTAATCATCAAGCTTCAGCCTCTTTTTTAGCATCAATGCCATTGTATTATGGGGGTGTGATTAACAATCAAATTGATAAACAAAAATTGATTGTCAGTATGCAGGAATCGGTTGTAAAAATGACCGAGACAGAAATTAAACAAACCATTACCTCACAGTTTTTTACACTCGAAAAGTTATACAAACAAATTGAAGTAACGAAGCAAAATATTATCAATACGGAGTTACGAATCAAGCAATTAAAATCAAGGGTTGAAAATGGTCAAAACCTGAAAAGTGATTTACTAAGAACTGAATTGCAGCAATCTAATTTTGAAGTGTCCGTTTTTCGTAGTACCAATTCGATTGAGTTAATCAGCAATTATTTGGATATACTAACTGGGTTGCCTACTAATACTAAATTGAAGCCTGTTTTAGACGGTATTTTAATTCCTAAAACAGATTCTAGTTTGGACGAAAGTTTGTCTGAAGCTTATCAAAATAGATATGAAATCAAACGTTCGGAAATCAATGTTAAAATAGCTGAATCATCTTTGGATATTACCAAGAGTGGTTTCAAACCCAATATCAATGCTAATTTATTATTGAATACTCAATATCCTGCGCAATGGCCAAATTACACTACTAATACCCTAAATTATTGGGGAGCTGGAGTTTCACTCAATTGGGATGTTTCAAGTTTCTACAATATAAAACATCGAATTAACAGTGATCAGGAGCAAATTAACAAAAGTAATATCGCTCTTGAAGCAACCAAAGATGTGATCAATCAAGATGTAAAATCAGCTTTTGTTCGTTTTGCTGAAAGCGTGAAGAATATTTCGACTTTTAAAAAAGATGTGGATTTAGCATTGAGTAATTACAAAATAGTAAAAAGCCGTTATGACAATGATTTTGCCGTGATTAGTGACATTGTTGATGCTGAATTACAACTGAATGAAGCCAAAATTTCATTAAACAATGCCAATATAGATTCAATAATCCAATATTATTTCTTGCAATACGCAATGGGTAAACTTTAAAATATTTTTATGAGCGAAGAAAATGAAAGTAATGAAATTGCTTTGAAAAGCGAAAAAAAGAGAAATAGAATATTAACTGTTCTTTCTTTTATTTTTATACTAATTGGAGGTATTTGGATATTGAGTTTATTCTTCGACTTCCATCGCTATGAAACAACAAATAATGCTCAAGTAGAATCCTATATCAGCAGTGTGACAGCCAGAGCCACAGGGCATATTGTAGAAATACGTTTTGAAGCCAATCAGTTTGTGCATAAAGGAGATACTTTGGTAATTCTTGATGATGAAGAATTTAGAATAAAAGTAAAACAAGCCGAAGCAGATTTGGCTGTCGCCGAAGGAAATCTACATTCGTTAGAACAATCTATTGTTACAGCAAGTTCAAATCAAGGAGTAGTCAAAGATAAATTAGAAGGAGACAGAGCAAATCTTGACAAAGCTGAAAAAGATTACCACCGTTTCAAAAATATGTATGCCGATTCAGCTGTAACGCTCAATCAATATGAGCAGGTAATCTCAAAATTACAATCGACTAAATCGTATCTCAAAGCTGCCGAAAAAGAATTATTGGCAAGCGGTTCGATGACCGAACAAAGTTCTATTAATCTGGAATCTGCAAGAGCAACAGTTGCTAGAAGAAGAGCTGATTTAGAGAATGCAAAATTACAATTATCTTATACACATATTATGGCGCTTTCTGATGGTTATGTAGGGGAGAGGACTATTTCTGTTGGCGAATTAATCAATGCTAATCAAGTGGTTGCGACTTTAGTTTTAAATCAAAAGTTATGGGTTACTGCCAATTTTAAAGAAACTCAAATTGAAAAAATCAAGCAAGGTCAGGAAGTTACAATTACCATCGATGCGCTTGATAACAAAGAATTCAAAGGAAAAGTGACAGGTTTCTCACCTGCAACAGGAGCTAAATTTTCTATGGTGGAACCTGATAATTCTACAGGAAATTTTGTCAAAATCACACAGCGAATTCCTGTGAAAATTGATTTTGAAGCTTCTGCAAAAGAATTGGAAGAGGTTAAGCCTGGTATGAATGTTTCTGTTGAGGTAAAAAAATAACAGTATGATTTCAATCAAAAAAGGAAGTATTTTTACTCTTGTAGGACTTTATGTTCTTACGATTCCTTTTTTTAATGCGTTGAATGTAACCTCTTATGACAATTCACAAATATTAGGACATTTTGGTGCTTCTACTATCGCTTTTACGTATTCAACCTATATTCCATTTTTTGCCATGTTGGGATTTTTACCCCTGAGCTTGAAAATTGGAAAACAAATTAAGATAAGAACTATGATTTTATCAGTTAGTTTCTTGTCACTTATTTGCAATACAGCTACTTTGTATGCGACGACTATTGAGTGGTTTACCGTTTGGCGTTCACTATTAGCAATTTTATCTATTATTGGAATTTTTGCTTCATTACTTCCAATACTTATGAAATACAATCCCGTCTTCAATATGCCTATTTTGTACGGAATTGTTCAATTTATTATGCAGGGCAGCAAGCAGTTGTATCAATATTTTGGAACACAAATGACGAGTATTCACAATTGGACTTTTGGAGTTTATTTTTTAAATATTAATTTTTTAATAGCTATTGTTTTGGCTTGGATATTTTATAAAAAAGATATAGCTCCAATGAAAACCCCGTTTCAATTTGATTGGAGAGGCTGGATTATCATACTATTATTTTTTACAATTGTGCTTTTTCTTTGCGCCGAAGGACAAACTCGCAATTGGTTAAGTGATCCAAAAGTAGCTATGGCATTTGCTTTTTTACTGATTATAGTTGGAGTTTATTTGATTCACGTTCGATTAACCCAAGCTCCTATAATCAATACCGATGTTTACAAATACAAAAATGTAGTTCTTGGTTCTCTTCTTTTTTTTTATACCGGGATGATGAATGGAACAGGAGGGATAGTAACGGGTTTTATGACCAATATTTTGGGTTTTGATACAATTTATGTGGCGAGAACTCATTTGGCGATTCTCATTGGTCTTTTTATCGCCATTCCATTATCGACTTATCTTTTGTTCAAGAGAATTTATCTTTCTACAATTTGGGTTGTAGGTTTTGCTTGTTACGGAATGTATCATGCCATCCTTTATTTCAGATTTTATCCAGAAATAGACTCGGCTGATTTTTTCGGACCTTTTATTTTCAAAGGATTGGCTATTGGCTTTTTGTATCCTGCAGCCTCGCTTTATATTTCCGAAAATGTTCCAAAACCTTTGGGAGACTCCCGAATGATGAGCGGTGTTATTGCCCGTGTCATTTTTGCATCATTATTGGGAGGAGCAATTTTAGGAACCTTTATCTCCAATCTGAATGTACAGCACAAAACAGGTCTAAGTCAGCAATTAACTGCTTTAAACCCTTTGGCGCAAGCCCAATTGAATAAATCAAAGAATTATTACTTAAGTCAGGGATTATCGGCTGCCGAAGCACAAAAGAATGCCGAAAAAAATCTTTCGAATCAAACCGCTAAGTCATCAATGATGCTGGCGTACAAAGATATTTATCTGGTCATGTCGGCATTGTGTTTCTTCCCCATATTGATACTTTTATTGTTCAAAATGGCTCGAAGACCAATAGGAAGTGTGGCTGTAGAACCCATTCCATTTTAAAACATTTGTTTTACATTTATAATAAAAAATCAGAATATGTCATCACAAAAAAAATATCGTTTTTTAAATCATTTTTGGACCAAAGAAAGTGGACTCAGCGGAATGCTGGTGTTGCTTTTTGCGATGCATTTTTTTATAATTCCGTTGTTTAGTAGTTATTCAGCCTTTATGATTATTATCAACATATTTTGGATGTTGTTTCTAATTGCTGGAATTATTACTTTATCCAGAACCAAAAAGAGAACTGTATTACTGTCGATTATACCCTTTTTATTTGTCCTTTTTAACTGGATTATGGTTTTTGAAAACAGTCCGTTTGTGCAATTGGCAGATATAGTTTTAACGGTGCTGACTTTTGGGTTATTGATTGTATTGGTTTTAACCAGAGTCTTTGAGCCAGGACCTATTACCGAATATAGAGTTATTGGTTCAATAGTAGTTTACATGCTTTTAGCACATCTGTGGTCTGTTATTTACTCGTTTATTTATCAGCATATTCCGGGCGCTTTCCAAATTACTTTGCCTCCATTTGAAAGCAATACTTTAGAAGCTAATTTTATGTATTTTAGTTATATTACAATTACCACAACAGGATTTGGAGAAATTGTGCCCTTGCATCCTTTTGCACGCGCTATGGTACAAGTCGAAGCTATAATAGGAGTATTGTATCCTGTAATTTTAATAGGCCGTCTTGTATCAAATGCCAGTGAAAATAAATCTAAAAAGAAAGAAAAAACATTACCCAATTCATAAATTATCTAATCATTAAAATAAAACCACATGAAAGATTCGTCCGAAATTAAAAGTAAACAGATTTTTGAAACCATTCTACAGTTAGGTATTGTCTTCCTTATTTTAGGATTTTGTTTCAAACTCTTACTACCTTTTATGATGCCAATTCTTTGGGCAATTATATTAGCTATTGTATTGTATCCGATGTTCAATTTTTTACAAAAAAAATTAAAAGGGCGCAAAAGTCTGGCATCAACCATTATTACACTCACCATTTTAGCACTAATTATTTTGCCTACAGTAGCCTTTTTTAATTCGGTTACTTCTACTGTGGTAGATTTAAAAACAGGAGTTGAAAACGGAACCATCAAAGTTGCAACCCCAGGTCAAAACATCAAAGATTGGCCTTTAATAGGGGATAAGGCATACAATTTTCTATATGCATTATCTACCGATATGGAGAAAGGATTATTGGAGTACAAAGCACAAATCCTAGAAGTTTCCAAAACTGTATTGTCCAAAGCAGCGAGTTCAATAGCCTCTTTATTGTCGATTATCCTTTCTGTTATCATTGCGGGAGTATTGATGGTTTCGACAAGTGCACAAGACTTGGCAACCAATTTTATCAAGCGAATATCGGGCGAATCGGGTGATGAATTTTTAAATATATCAATATCGACAGTCTATCAAGTTGTAAAAGGAATATTAGGTGTAGCCATAATTCAAACCCTAATACAAGCCGTTGGACTCTTTGGATGCGGCGTTCCTTTTGCAGGTGTACTTACGGTATTGTGTCTAATGTTATCCATAATTCAAGTTGGACCAATTATTATCAACCTTGGAGTAATAGCTTATCTTTTTTCATTAGACAATACCACTGCAGCTTTGCTTTGGACAGTGTTTTTCGCCGTGAGCGGACTTTCAGATAACGTTTTAAAACCATTATTATTAGGAAAAGGAGCAATGGTACCTATGCTTGTTATTTTTCTTGGAGTAATTGGCGGATTTATGATGTCAGGATTCATCGGTTTGTTTGTAGGGCCAATCGTGTTTTCAATAGGCTATAAATTATTTGTTGCCTGGATGGACGACAAACCAGGAAACACCGTTGTTCAAAACGATTTGAAAGAATAAATTACTCTCCCAGTTTACTAAAATTCATTTGGGCGTGCCCCCGTTTAGCAAAGGGGCTTACAATAGTAACGGGTATACAGCCCCTTTCCTAAACGGGGTCGGGCTATACGCGCTACTTCGGTAGCTAGCTTCTATCCCTCACGCGGGCCCACAAACGTATAAAAAGGCAAAAAATACCAATCCCTTCCTTTTACTTTAAGAACAATACTCAGCCCCATTTACCAATGGGGCTTTTTTATGCTCAATTAGTAAGTCTATAATTGTTTTGGATTGCTAATTTTCGTCAAAACAATGATTTATAGGAATCATATACCCATAAAAACGTAGTGTTATTCCTGTAAATAGGGAGTGTACCTACCCCTATTTAGGGTAGCTTACCTCCTTATTTTACCCCCTATAACTCCCCATTTTGGGTGGTATACCTACTGTTGTTGCCCCATTTATCTCCCTATTTTAGAGGGTATTACTCCCTGAAAGGGGGGAGGTATACTACCGTTTTTGGGTAGATAAGCTTCCTATTTGTAGGAGATGTAAAGTGTTAAATAAGAAGATTTTACTTATATTTTGTTCTGTAACCCATAAAACAGTGATAATTATGCCAAGCAGGAATACCAAACATAGCTTTGACCGAGGCGAACAATACCCTTTGATAGGGAACTTTATCAATTATCACATCTCACAGCAAACAAAAACCAAAACCGAGATAGCCAAAGCATTGGGCATACTCCCAAAAGGCTTGGGGGACTATTGCAAGAAAGATACGTTACAGTTTGCTGTTTTATGGAAACTGAGTCTAGTGCTAAAACACAATTTTATAGCGCAACTAGGTGAGTACCTACCGTATCGTTTTGAAAGCATCCGCGAAAGAGCCTTGAAATAAGATCTAGCTGAGAAAAATGCACTAATCCAGAAAATGGAAATACAGTTAGATGCCTTTAGGGAAATACTCAATCACCAATAGCAAAGCAAAAAAGTAATGGATCATAAACTACTATAGACTTTTTAATTCTTTGTAAGAATATTTTAATATCTTCGAAAATAATAATGCGTAAATAATTGCGACAATCAGCCCGTATTTTGGTGTATAAACGTTATAACGTAGCGTGTATATACAAGTTAGGCGACAGCTACAATGTGAAAAAATCCACTGAAAAACAACATTTTAAAGAAGGATTTTAGATTTAGTTAGAATCGAAAAGCAGAAACTAAAAAAGCAGAAACTTGAAAGTTGGAATTGAAAATGTGGAAACTTGAAAAGCAGAAACTTGAAAATTGGAACCGAAATGTGGAAACTTGAAAAGTAGAAACTTGAAGTTGGAATGGAAATGCAGAAACGTGAAAAGTAGAAACGTGAAAATTGTAATAGAAAAGCAGAAACTTGAAAGTTGGAATTGAAAATGTGAAAACGTGAAAAGCAGAAACGTGAAAGTTGGAATTTAAAAATAGAAGCGTGAAAAGTTCACGGTGGAAATTAAAATTTCCGTTAAAAATAGCCGTCGCCTAACAGCCGTTACAAGAGATTTGGGCATTTGGCTGAATTTAAAAATGGTTTTGTATTTGGAAAATTTGTGCATAATGGAAAAAATACGCATCTTTAATCCCAAACCTCTTGTAGCGCCAAGACGTTGGCAGAAACCAGTTGAAAAATTGGAAAAAAAAGAAAATTTATGAAAAAACTAATTCTAATATTTGTATTAATACTAAACTTAAGTTGCTCATCAGACACATCAGAAGTTGGAAACGAACTTCCTTATTTTTCTTTTTTGCAGATTGATAATGATAAATTTGTAAACTCAACAGAAGTTGGAAAAATATTAATATATAAAAATCAAAATAATGCTGAGTTGAAATTTAAAGTATTGAAAAACAAAACCGAAAAGCAACTTGAAAGCAGAGGTGATTTTGTCAATGGCTTTACAAAATATTTCTATTACGATGAACAGAGAATTGAAATGCAATCAACTTTATTTGCTGAAGGAGATTTTTGTTGCAATAGCTCATTTTACTTAAGTTTGAAAAGATGGCCAAAAACATTTCAGACAAATCCAATTGTAATTTCAAAAGATTCAAAGTTTATAACAAATATTGGTTTAGTACCATTTGTGACTGGAATACAAAGTGCATTTTTAGATTATACAGAACAATTAATAGATATGACAATAAATGGAGTGATTTATAATAAAGTCAGAAAAATCGATATTACACCAAATCCTTTCCCAAATGCAAATTGGCAATTACCAAGTTTAAAGAATATCTATTTTGAACAAAATAAAGGAGTAATTGGTTTTGATGATTTGCAAAATAATGAATGGAGATTACAAAACTAAATATTCTGGCATCTGCCAGCCGTTACTCTATCTTTTTCTGCTCATTTGTTCTTTCAATTTTTGTTTTTTAATTACTTAAATATATGAATTTACAAACATAGGAGCCGTTACAAGATACTTGGGTTTTAGGCTAAATTTAAAGATGGTTTTGTATTTGGAAAATTTGTGCATAATGGAAAAAACTCGCATCTTTAACCCCAAGCATCTTGTAGCGCCAGGACGTTAGCTGTCAGGCTACCGCAGAAAGTGGAAATTAACTAAAAGAAAGAAAATTAGCATCAAATAAAATGATAAAAGGACTTTATGAAACTCATTTGTACGTTGAAAATTTAGAAATCTCAATTGACTTCTATAAAAACATTCTTGGCCTTGATTTTTGTTATTCAGAAAAAGAAAGAAGAGTTGCTTTTTTTTGGATTGGGAAAACTAAAGAGGCTATGTTAGGAATTTGGGAAAAACCAAAAGAACAAATTGACAAACGTCATTTTGCGTTTAAATGTGAAACTGATTTTATACTTAATGAATCTTTTGAATTCTTAAAATCACATAACTTAAAACCAAGAAATTTTTTAAGTAATGGAAAAGAAGAACCAATGGTTTTTGCTTGGGTTCCAGCAATTTCAATTTATTTTGAAGATCCAGATGGACATTCTTTAGAATTTATATCAGTTTTGGAAGGAGAATCAAAACCAGAAAATGGAATAATAACTTATGAGAAATGGCTGGAACTTGAAAATAAATAAAAGCCCGAACGGCTAACAGGCGTTTGGCAAGATTGCGAATTTTGTGGTAAATTCACGTTTACATTTCGTAAGAAATTTTATCTTTAACAGAAAATAATCGGTTCCGAAGTTCGCAACCTCGCCAAGCGCCAGAACGTTGGCAGTAATATTATCGCAGACTCAAGAATCTAACGCAATTTTACATGAAAACACTTTGTAAATAAATATAATAGATTATGCAATCAAAGATTTCCAAAATGAAAATAGTGATAAGTATTTCTATAATAGCTTTATTAATTTCAAATTGTAGTAGAAAAACTGATTTAGACAACCAAATTACTATAACAATAAATTCAGTTGACAGTAAAACCAAACTCCCTAGAATTAATACGTTTGATGATGTTGAAGTTAGAAAAGAAGGAATTGGGTACTTAATGAAGACTTTTAAAAGAGTTGGAAAATATAAAACAGATTCTACGGGTTCTGTTAAAGTTAAAATTGACACTACTAAAATATATGATATCTCAGTATTAGCCGAAAATGCATTAGGTGGAGATATGTATTACCCAGGATATTTAAAAGATGGCCAAAAGGTTATTATAGAAGTTGTGTCTCTTGAAAATAAGTAAATATCTTAGAAAAGAATAAATTGATAAAATGAAAACGACCAAATAAAAAAAAATCTAAAGAACAACAGATGGTAACAGCCTTTAGAAGAGATTTGAGCATTTGACTTAATTTAAAGATGGTTTTGTATTTGGAAAATTTGTACATAATCAAAAAAACTCGCATCTTTAATCCCAAACCTCGCCAAGCGCCAGAACCTTGTAGACAATACCCCGCAGAAGACAAATCAAAATAAATTTTTAAATTAAACTAAAATGAGTCCTAACTTTTTTTCTAACATATTTCTTTGGTTTTTATTAATGGCATTACCAGAAATTGCGTTTTCGCAATCCGACTTTACCATTCAAGATGTAAAGTTTGAAAGTCAGGGTGTCATGCTTGCAGGCTCAATTTTAATACCTAAAACCCCCTTTGCAGCTGTTGTAATTGTTCACGGGTCTGACCCAGTAAAAAGAGAAATGGAATTCGCGAAACGTCTTGCCAAAGAAGGTATTGCTGTATTGACATATGATAAACGTGGAGTTGGAGAATCTGGCGGTGTGTATGTCGGTCCATCTGTTGGTACGAATAATATTGATACTACAAATCTTAATTTATTATCGAACGATGCAAGTTCTGCTGTAAATACATTTCGAACCTATTTGAAAGATAAAAAAGTACCAATCGGATTAGTTGGTTTCAGTCAAGCAGGATGGATAATTCCTATTACTGCAACCAAAAATCCACAAATCGAATTTATGGTTCTATTTAGTTGTCCTACCATTACAACTTTGGAACAACTTAGATTTCAGTTTTATACCAATGGAAATAATGATTTTTGGGAAAATCATACAGAAACGGAAGCTCGTGAACATATTAAAAATGATTCTGACCGATATCAATTTACTGCTACTGACCCAAAAACTTCTCTGGGTACTCTTTCAATTCCTGGGCTTTGGCTTTTTGGAGAGAAAGATATACAGATTCCAGTTAAGCTGTGTATAGAACAATTAAATGCCTTTAAAGTTAAAGGTAAACTTTTCGAATATACCTTGTTTTCAACATTAGGGCACAATACTGTTTTTGCCAATAGTACAGAACCCTTTGATATTTCAATTCAATGGATAAAACAGAAAATGTTGAACAATAAGAAGTATAAAGTATTAAAATAAAGCACTGCCTACAATAGACGTTATCTTTAGAGACTGTTACCAAAGTAGTTTATTTACCAATTGACCATTTTCTTCAATCTTTTATGCACAATAAAAAATTAAATAAAGTATATCAGGATTTATATCATCAGGCTTATCCTAAAATTTTGAAAGGCGAGTATTCAATTGATGAAAAGATAGATAATGCATTAGACCAAAGATTTGGAATGACATTATTGATAAGGCCTCAAATTGAAGTCAAGAATGATATTCAAAAATTCTTGAATGAACTAAAAATTCTTGAGCCAGAACAATATTATTACCCAAATTCTGATTTGCACATAACGGTTTTGTCCATTATATCCTGTTATGTTGGATTTAATCTTGAGAATATCTCAGTCAGTGAATATTCCAAAATAATTAGTAAAAGTCTTGAATCAATAAATGAATTTGAAATTGAATTTAAAGGGATTACAGCTTCCGAATCGGCTATTATGATTCAGGGTTTCCCCAAAGACAATACTTTAAATACTATTCGGGAAAATTTGAGAGACAATTTCAGTCAATCCATTTTGCAACAAAGCATAGATAAAAGGTACCCATTAATAACAGCACATATAACTGTCATAAGGTTTAAGGAAAAATTAAAAGATGTTGCTAGCTTTATGAACTATATTGAGAAATACAAAAATCATGATTTTGGAACTTTAAAAGTTGATAGTTTGTATTTAGTTTACAATGATTGGTATCAAAAGAAACAAAAGGTTCAGCAATTAATGAAATTCAAAATTTGATAGAAAAAAAAACTTTACTTCAAGTTTCACAATACTAAAGTTGGAATTTTTAATTTATGATAGACTTGGTTTTATGTTATATCATCCACAAATTTGTTATAATAAAAACACTCCCAGTCGTGTGGTGAAGATGGAATTTTAGAGCGATGGATTAGTCTTTTTAAACAAATTTAAGCTAATCAAAAAACACAGAATTTTTAAATTCATAAACTCATCAATCATAAGAACTTCAATAAAAAACCTTAATACAAAGTGTTAAAAATGTAAGTGATACTTGTGATTTTATTTTTCTGATTATAGAAAAGGTAATAATTTTCTTGTGGGGCATAAGAGAATACAATACCTTGCAATAGTTAAATTTAACTATAACTGATATGAGAAAAAACAAACTCTTTATAACATTATTTGTAACATTTTTTGTGTGTTTTGCTGCTAAAGCACAGTACACAGTTATCCCTGATGTCAACTTTGAACAGGCTTTAATCAATCAAGGATACGATTCTGGTAGTATAGACGGAAAAGTACTTACTTCTGCGATTGCTAATATAATTAGTTTGAATGTTTCGTCTAAATCTATCAATAAATTAACAGGAATAGAGGCTTTTGCTGCTTTGGAAAAGTTGAATTGTTCTAATAATAATTTAATCGCTTTAGATGTAACTCAAAATACCGCTTTGAATACTTTAGATTGCTCTAAAAATTTAATCGCGACTTTAGATGTATCAAACAATACAGCTTTGACTGATTTGAATTGCGAGACTAATCAGTTGTGGGGTTTGGATGTAAGTAAGAATATTGCTTTGTCTCTATTTAATTGCTCTTTAAATCATTTGACAGTTTTGGATGTAGCTCAAAATACTGCTTTGACACAGTTGCGATGCGGATCAAATGAATTATCAGTTCTGGATTTAACAAAAAATATTCATTTGACAGATTTTTATTCTACTGAAAATAATTTTACTTCTTTAGATTTAACTCAAAATACTGCTTTGATTAATTTTGAATGCTCTTGGAGTTATTTGAATGCTTTGGATGTAACCAGGAACACTGCTTTACAAGTCCTTAAATGTAACAATAATCCGTTGAAGAGTTTAGATGTTTCGAAGAATGTTTCATTAACGAGTTTAGATTGTAGTTCAGATGAACTGTCTATGCTCGATGTTTCTAAAAATGTTGCGTTGACTTCTTTCTTTTGTGATTCTAACAAATTGACGAGTATAAATGTTACATCAAATGTTGCTTTGATTAACTTGAAAGTATCAGAAAATCAATTAACCAGTCTGGATGTTTCCAAAAATATTTTATTAAAAACCGTAGGGTGTTATAATAATAAATTTGTAAGATTGGATTTTTCTAAAAATGCAGTATTATCAGATTTGAACTGTAACAGCAATTCAGTATTAACCACATTGAATTTAAAAACCGGTAAGACAATTTCAATTTTCAGGTTAGATTGTACTTATAATTACAAGTTAACTTGTATTTTGGTTAATAGCGTTGCGTATTCTCAAGCGAATTGGATAGATAAACTGGAATTTTATGCAAAATATAATGAGGTAGATTGTAATACATATACTTTAATTCCCGATCCAAAATTTGAAGACAAGCTTATAGCATTAGGCATTGATACTGATGGTAAAAATGGTAAAGTTATAACTTGGGATATATCTTCATTAACTACTTTGGATGTTTCCTTTAGCAATATTGTCAATCTAACAGGAATTAAGGATTTCGCTGCATTAACCAGTCTTAATTGCGCAGGAAATGCGTTAGTGGGACTTGACTTATCTAACAATCTTCCTTTAGTCTCATTAGATTGTTCTTCGAATCTATTGACTGCTCTGGATTTGTCTAAAAACATTAATTTAACAACGATTCATTCTGATAAAAACAATCTTTATGCTTTAAATCTAAAAAATGGAACTAATAGTCAGTTGACTAATCTTAATTTCACGACAAATCCAAATTTGTCCTGTATTTTGGTTGATGATGCAGATTATTTCAACACCAATTGGGCAAATGTAAAAGACGATACGGCTAGTTATAACAATACAGCTTGTACGACTGCTTATACATTAATACCTGATGCTAATTTCGAGCAAGCCCTGATTACTTTAGGTTACGATTTTGGTTCTATAGATCACAAAGTACTTACTGGTAATATAGCTGGTATAACTAGTTTGGATCTTACTAATAAAAACATTGTAGATTTAACAGGAATACAAGATTTTGCAGCTTTGAAAAATTTGAATTGTGGTTATAATAAATTGACCACTTTAGATATAAGCAAAAATACAGCTTTGACCATTTTAGATTGTAGTTCTAATCAATTGACTGATTTGAATCTAACTAAAAATACATCTTTAACGTATTTACATTGTTCAATAAATCAATTTACTACTTTGGATGTAAGTAAAAATGTATCTCTAACCGATTTTGATTGTAGTAACAACAAATTGACCGGTTTGGATGTGAACAATAATATTGATTTGATTACATTTTATTGCTATAATAATCAATTAGCCAATTTGAATGTAACAAATAATACTGGTTTGATTACATTTTATTGTTTTATGAATCAATTGACTACTTTGGATGTCAGCAAAAATATGGCTTTGACTAATTTTTATTGTAATAAAAATCAATTGGCCGCTTTGGATTTACAGTTTAATACTGCTTTAATCTATTTGGATTGTAGTGAAAATCAATTGACTACTTTGGATATTAGTAAAAGTACTGCATTGAAAGAAATCTATAGTAATTCAAATCAATTGGCTGCTTTGGATATTAGCAACAACACTGATTTGGCCTATTTGGATTGCGGATCAAATAAACTAAAGTACTTGAATCTTAAAAACGGAAACAATAGCAAATTAACGTATTTCAAATCCACAAACAATTTTGAACTCAGCTGTATTCAGGTCGATAGTATAACACCTCCAAATGGTAGTTGGACAAAAGATCCTACTGCAAATTATAACATCGTTTGCACTTCACTAGGATATACCTCCATAACCGATACCAATTTTGAGCAAGCATTGATTGATTTGGGTTATGATTCTACTCCAATAGATGGACAAGTACTTACTTCCAATATTGTTGATGTAATCAATTTGGATGTATCTGCTAAAAATATTTCAAATTTAACAGGGATAAAGGATTTTGTAGCATTGAAAACCTTGAACTGCTCACAAAATAAATTGATTACTTTGAATGTGAGTAAAAACATTGCTTTGACGGAGTTGTATTGCAATAATAATCAATTGGTGACTTTGAATATTAAAAGTGGAAATAACGTTAATGTAACATCTTTTGATGCTAGAAACAATCCTAATCTTAAGTGCATTCAAGCCGATAGTGTAACTCCTCCAAATTCTGGTTGGAACAAAGATGTTATTGCAAATTATAACATTACTGCCTGTTATACAGCTATTCCAGACCTCAGTTTTGAACAAGTATTGATTGCTATGGGGTATGATTTTGGTAATACAGATGGAAAAGTACTTACTGATAATATTAACGGTATAACCAGTTTGAATGTCTCTAGTAAGAATATTTCAAATTTGGCAGGTATAGAGGATTTTGTGGGTTTGAAAACTTTGGATTGTTCTTCAAATTTATTAACCACTTTGGATGTAACCCGTAACTCAGTTTTGACTGCTTTGAATTGTCGAGCAAATAAATTGACCGCTTTGGATGTAAACAAAAATACTGCGTTGGCTATTTTGATTTGTAATGGTAATGAATTAGTCACTTTGGATGTGAGTAAAAATACCTCCCTGATTCAATTTGTTTGCTGGGGCAATAAATTGACAGCTTTGGATGTAAGTCTAAATACAACTCTGACAGAATTGAATTGTGGATCAAATTCATTGACTACTTTAGATGTAACAAAAAACATAGCTTTGAATACATTGGTGTGTAATGATAATCAATTGACAACTTTAGATGTAACCAAAAATATAGCTGTCACTACATTGTATTGCAGTGGCAATAAATTAGCCACTTTAGATATTAGTAAAAATACCGACTTAAGTATTTTGTATTGTTTTGATAATAAGTTAGTTAATTTAAATTTAAATAGTAATACAGCATTAACGGTATTACAAGGTTATTCAAATCAATTTAGCACTTTAGATGTAAGTCAAAATACTGCTTTAACTACTTTGTGGTGCAATAATAATCAAATGACTACTTTGGATGTTACAAAAAATACAGCTTTGACTTATTTGAAATGCTATTCAAATCAATTGACCAGTTTAGATTTAAGCAAAAATACTGCTTTGAATACGATGCAAGGTTATGCCAATCAATTGACTGTTGTAAATATTAAAAACGGTAATAATAGCAAAATAACTACTTTTAATGTTACAGCTAATCCGAAGCTTACTTGTATTCAAGCGGATAATGTTAATGCTCCAAATTCTGGATGGGAAAAAGATGCAACTGCGAGCTATAGCATTACCTCTTGTTCAGTATATTCCTATACCAATATCCCAGATACGAACTTTGAACAAGCCTTGATTAATTTAGGATACGATTCTGGTAGCATAGACGGAAAAGTACTTACTTCAAATATTGCTAATGTGATCAGTTTGAATGTCTCAAGTAAAAATATATCAAATTTAACTGGGATACAGGATTTTCTGGCTTTGCAGAACTTGTATTGCAATAACAATCAATTGACCACTTTGGATGTTACCAAAAACACGGCTTTGACTTTGTTGAATTGTAATAGAAATCAATTGACCACTTTGGATGTAAGTAAAAATACAGCTTTGATAGGTCTATATTTCGATTATAATCAATTGACAACTTTGAATGTAACACAAAATACAACTTTGATTGAGTTGGAGTGCATTGGTAATCAATTGACAGCTTTAGATGTAACCAAAAATATAGGATTGATTAACTTAGATTGTAATTCAAATAAATTGACAGCTTTGGATGTAACACAAAATACAGCTTTGACTGATTTACGTTGTTTTTCAAATCAATTATTTTCTTTGGATGTAAGTAAAAATACAGCTTTGACTTATTTAGATTGTAGTTCAAATAAATTGACAGCTTTGGATGCAACCAAAAATAATGCTTTGACTAAGCTATATTGCTATTCTAATCAACTTACCTCTTTAGGTTTAACAAGGAGTAAAACTTTGGTTGATTTAAATTGTAATAATAATAAATTGACTGTTTTAGATGTAACCTCAAATATAGGTTTGACTTCGTTGGATTGCTCATATAATCTATTGACTGCTGTGGATATAACCAAAAATACTGTTATAAATGCTCTATATTGTGGTAGTAACAAATTGACAGCTTTAGATGTAACAAAAAATCCCGATTTAGAATATTTGAATTGTTTTCAAAATCAACTGACCACATTGGATGTAACTAAAAATCCCGTTTTGATTAGTTTTCATTGTGCTAATAATCAGTTGATTAATTTGGATATAAGCAAAAATACAAATTTGACCCAGTTGTATTGCTTTTCTAATAAATTACTAAATTTGAATATTAAAAATGGGAATAATAACAAGATAACCACTTTTAATGCCACATTGAATCCAAATCTTACTTGCATTCAAGCCGATAGCTCCACTGCTCTAAATAGTGGTTGGGAAAAAGATGCTACGGCAAATTATAGTACTATCGCTTGTAATCCACTCACATACACTGCTATTCCTGATCCTAACTTTGAACAAGCTTTGATTGATCAAGGAATAGATTCTGGTAACATAGATGGAAAAGTACTTACTGCCAATATTACCAATGTAACTGGTTTGAAACTTGCAAGCAGAAATATTACAAATTTGACAGGTATTCAGGATTTTGTCGCTCTGGAAATATTGGATTGCAGTTCAAATTCATTGACTTCTTTGGATGTAACCAAAAACACTGCTTTAACTTATTTAGATTGTTCATACAACCAATTAATCGTTTTGGATGTAACACTAAATTTGGCTTTGACTTATTTGAATTGCTCTCATAATAAATTAGGAGATACAAAAAGCAGTGCTAAAAAGATTGTTTTAACCACTGATTTAGCTTTGGATGTAACCAAAAATATTGCTTTGACTTATTTAGATTGTTCTTTTAATCAATTAACCACTTTAGATGTGACCAAAAATGTGATTATGAATTATTTGGATTGCTCTAATAATCAGTTGATGACTTTAAATATTGAAAATAAAAACAACAGTAATATAACTACTTTTGATGCCACAAAAAACCCTATTCTTACAGCTATTCAAGCCGATAAGAATACTGCTCCGGATGGCAATAATTGGACAATAGATAGTACAGCATATTATGTCGGTTCTGCTTTGTCTAATCCTGATTTTGAAGAAGATAAAAATTCGGGACTAGTTTATCCAAATCCTAGCAGCGATACTGTAAATGTTGAGATGAATCAGGAAATCGAAGAAGTTATTGTAATGAATCTTATTGGTCAGCAGTTGATTAGAGAATCGGTTCATTCAGTTCGAACAAAGGTTGATCTGTCCTCTTTGGCCGAAGGTGCTTATTTTATAAAAATTATTTCGGCTAATAAATCTTCAGTAATCAAAGTGATTAAAAAATAATTTTTTCTAAGTTATAATAATGCAAAAAAAAAAAAAGACCACCAAAATTTGAGTGGTCTTTTTTGCTTTTGGAAGTTGAATTCTGTAACATATTTTGATGCTAGAAATAATCCTAATCTTAAGTATTTTTAAGTTTGTTGAGAATTAAGTGAATTATGATTAAGCTAAAGATATCAGCGTTAATAGAGTACTAAATATAAACAAGAATACGCCAAGCAGCGAATAAAATATAGTACTGTACATTTTTTTTAGTTTTAAAATAAAAGTATAAAGATTCATATTGATGGTACAATCTAAACCTTTATTTACTATTTCTTTTTGAAAGGAGATTCTTCTGAATCTTTTCTTGATATAGATATTTTTCTCTCTATATATCTTTGATGTTTAATAGTTTATTAACTAGTAAAGGTAAAGAAATAGTAATATTTTTTCTCTCATTTAAGAGAAATATAAAATTATTCTGTTGGATGGAACTCAATTCTATACAAAAAGCCACAATGTCATTCAGGGACAGTTGTGGCTTTTTAACAAATAAAAACTAAAAAGGTTGTGTATTAGAAACAATATTGGTTTTCTGCAACTAATTTTGTGGTGATTGTTTCTCTTAAACCAACAACATTTGGCATGTTGGTATATTTAGTATAGCGACGTAATCCCATTAACATCATACGTTGTTCATCACCTTCGGCAAAAGAAATAATGCTTTCTTTTCCTTTTTGTGTAATAATATCTACTGCTTGGTACAAGTACAATTGCGCCATTGCAATTTGTTCTTTGATTTTATCTTCACCATTTGTTTTGGCTAATTTTTCGGTTCTCAAAATTGCACTCTCAGCCATATATATTTCGATTAGAATATCAGAAGCAGCCATCAATAATTGTTGGTGAGCATCTAAATCTGGTCCGTATTTTTGTACAGCTCCACCAGCAACCATAAGAAATGCTTTTTTCAATTTACCTATCATTTCTTTTTCTTCAGCAAACAATTCAGAATAATCAGGAGTATCAAAAGATGGAATTCCCATTAATTCTTCTTGAACTTTAGAAGCAGGTCCTAATAAATCAACATGTCCTTTCATGGCTTTTTTGATTAACATACCCACTGAAAGCATTCTGTTGATTTCATTGGTTCCTTCGTAGATACGAGCTATACGGGCATCTCTCCAGGCACTTTCCATAGGGGTGTCTTCTGAAAATCCCATTCCACCAAAGATTTGAATTCCTTCATCTGCACAATTTTGAACGTCTTCAGAAACGGCTACTTTTAAGATAGAACATTCGATAGCATATTCTTCAACACCTTTCAATTCTGATTCTTGGTGAGAAACACCTTCAGCCTCACGAGCTGTAATTCTGTCTTCAATATCTTTTGCAGCACGGTAAGTAGCACTTTCTCCTGCGTAGCAAGATGTTGCCATTTCGGCCAATTTAGAACGAATAGCTCCAAATTGTGAAATAGCGGTGTTGAACTGCATTCTTTCGTTAGAATAATGAACAGCACCCGTGATTACTCTGCGCTGTGCATCCAAACATGCTGCTGCCAATTTGATACGACCCACATTCAAAGCATTCATTGCAATTTTGAAACCATTTCCTCTTTCAGACAACATGTTTTCCACAGGGACTTTAGTTTCATTAAAGAAAACCTGACGGGTAGAAGAAGCACGAATTCCTAATTTATGCTCTTCTTCATTCATAGAAATTCCATTGTCTGGAGTGTTTTCTACGATAAATCCTGTAATGTTTTTGTCATCACCAATTCTTGCGAATACGATAAATACTGAACAGAATCCTGCATTCGAAATCCACATTTTCTGTCCTGTGATCGAATATGTTTTTCCGTCTTCAGATAAAACTGCTTTTGTTTTTCCAGAGTTAGCATCTGATCCTGCACCTGGTTCAGTTAAGCAGTATGCTCCAAACCATTCACCAGAGGCTAATTTAGGAACGTATTTTTGCTTTTGTTCTTCGGTTCCGTATAATGTGATTGGCATAGTTCCAATTCCAGTATGAGCTCCAAAAGCAGTAGAGAATGACCCCGTTGCTCCCGAAATATAATCACATACCAAAACCGTATTTACAAATCCCATTCCCATTCCGCCATAAGCTTCCGGAACTGCTACGCTTAAGAAACCAAGATCTCCGGCTTTTTTCATACACTCTTGTGTATACCCATAATCTTTTTTCTCAAAACGATCTTTGTGTGCCCACAATTCTTTGTCAACGAACTCTTTTACAGAGTCACGCATCATTAATTGCTCTTCATTGAAATCTTCCGGAGTGAAGATATCTTCGCATTTTGTTTCTTTTACGATGAATTGACCACCTCTTGTTTTGTCGCTCATGACTTTATCTTTTTGTTTAGTTTTTTTATTATAATTTAACCCCAATCTTATCATCCTTTAGAATGATAAACAGAACTTAACACTTTATCTACAATACTTCGTAAATTCCCGCACTTCCTTGTCCGGTTCCCACACACATCGAAACGATTCCGTATTTGTTACCTCTACGTTTCATTTCGTCAAATAATTGAACAGACAATTTTGCTCCTGTACAACCTAGAGGGTGTCCCAATGATATTGCACCACCATTGACATTGATAATGTCAGGGTTCAAGTTTAATTCACGCGTAACAGCCAAAGCTTGAGATGCAAATGCTTCGTTCAATTCAATTAAGTCGATATCGTTCAAAGTTAATCCAGCTTGTTTCAATGCTTTTGGAATTGCTTTTACTGGGCCAATTCCCATGATTCTAGGCTCAACACCTGCTGAGGCAAAGTTTACCAAACGTGCGATAGGCTGAACGTTTAATTCTTTTACAATTTCTTCGCTCATGATTAATACAAAAGCAGCACCATCACTCATTTGAGAAGAGTTTCCAGCAGTAACACTTCCGTCAGCAGCAAAAACGGGACGTAATCCAGCCAAAGCTTCAACAGAAGTTCCAGCTCTAGGGCCTTCATCTTTGTTAACTACATACGATTTGGTTTCTTTTTTACCATTTTCATTGATAAAAGTTTGCTCAACTGTGATTGGAACAATTTGTTTGTCAAATTTACCTTCAGCTTGTGCTTTTAAGGACTTCATATGTGACTGATAAGCAAACTCATCTTGGTCAGCACGTGAAATATTGTATTGTTTGGCAACTGCTTCAGCAGTTAATCCCATTCCCCAGTAGTAATCTTCGTGTCCTTCTTTTGCAATAGCATAATCAGGAGTTGGCTTGTAACCACCCATTGGAATGAAACTCATACTTTCGGCACCACCAGCGATGATACAATCTGCCATTCCAGATTGGATTTTAGCAGTTGCCATTCCGATAGTTTCAAGTCCTGAAGCACAGTAACGGTTCACAGTTACACCAGGAACGTCTTCTACTTTTAATCCCATTAAGGAAATTAAACGTCCAACGTTTAAACCTTGTTCTGCTTCCGGCATGGCATTTCCTACCATAACGTCATCGATACGTTTTTTGTCAAAATCAGGCAGTTCATTCATCATATATTGAATGGTTTCTGCAGCTAATTCATCAGGTCTTTTAAATCTAAAAACTCCTTTTGGTGCTTTTCCGACCGCAGTACGGTAAGCTTTTACTATATATGCTGTTTTCATTTGATTAATTTCTTAGAGGTTTCCCTTTGGTTAACATGTATTGAATTCTCTCCAATGTTTTTCTTTCTGTACAAAGTGATAAGAAAGCTTCACGTTCGATATCTAATAAATATTGCTCAGATACTAATGTCGCTTCAGATAAATCACCACCAGCCATTACGTAAGCAAGTTTGTTTGCGATTTTTTTGTCGTGTTCAGAAATGTATTTTCCAGCTTGCATTTGGTCAGTTCCAACTAAAAACATTCCTAATGCTTGTTTACCTAAAACCTTAACATCAGTTCTTCTGATTGGTTGAGTGTAACCCGCTTCTGCCATTAACAAAGCATGTTTTTTAGCTTCAGCAATCTGACGGTCTTTGTTTACTACGATAATATCTTTACCGTGTTGTAAAAGTCCAGTATCAAAAGCTTCGTACCCTGAAGTAGAAACTTTAGCCATAGCGATTGTTAAGAAATACTCTTGAAGAACATTTAACTCAACATCGTTTTTATGGAATAAATCAGCCGCTCTTAAAGCCATTTCTTTAGATCCACCACCACCAGGAAGTACACCAACTCCAAATTCAACTAATCCCATGTAAGTTTCAGCAGCAGCTACCACTTTATCAGCGTGTAAGCTCATTTCGCATCCACCACCAAAAGTCATTCCGTGAGGCGCAACAACTACAGGAATTCCTGAGTAACGTACGCGCATCATAGTATCTTGGAACATTTTGATTGCCATGTTCAATTCATCGTATTCTTGCTCAACTGCCATCATGAAAATCATACCAATATTAGCACCAACAGAGAAATTCGCTGCTTGGTTACCAATTACTAAACCTTGGTATTCTTTTTCAGATAAGTCGATTGCTTTATTGATAGCTTGAAGTACATCACCACCAATTGTATTCATTTTAGATTGGAATTCTAAATTCAAAATTCCATCTCCTAAATCTTGTATGATTGCTCCGCTGTTACTCCAAACTTTTTTGCTTTCGCGAATGTTGTTCAAAATAATGAATGAATCTTGTCCAGGAACTTTAGTTTGAGATTTTGTTGGAATATTGTAGAAGTAGGAAGCTCCTTCTTTTACAGTATAAAAACTAGTACTTCCAGATGCTAACATTTCTGTTACCCATGCAGCAGGTTCTAAACCTTCTGCTTTCATCATTTCGATACCTTTTTCAACACCAATTGCATCCCAAATTTCGAATGGACCATTTTCCCATCCAAAACCTGCTTTCATAGCATCATCAATTTTGTATAATTCGTCTGAGATTTCAGGAATTCTGTTTGATACATAAGCAAACATTCCAGAGAAACTCTTACGGTAAAATTCACCAGCTTTGTCTTTTCCTTTAACCAAAACTTTAAAACGATTGATCGGTTTATCGATAGTTTTAGTTAATTCTAAAGTTGCAAACGAAGCTTTTTTTGTCGGACGATATTCTAATGTATCTAAGTCTAAAGAAAGAATATCTCTGTCAACTTTTTTGTAAAAACCTTGACCAGTTTTACTACCTAGCCATTTGTTTTCCATCATTTTGTTTACAAACTCAGGAAGTTTGAACAATTCGTGTTGTTCGTCGTTTGGACAGTTTTCATAAATACCGTTGGCAACGTGTACCAAAGTATCTAAACCAACAACGTCAACAGTACGGAAAGTAGCCGATTTTGGACGACCAATTACTGGACCAGTCAATTTATCAACTTCTTCGATAGTTAATCCCATTTCTTTAACTAAATGGAATAAACTTTGAATTCCGTAAATACCAATTCTGTTTCCAATAAATGCCGGAGTATCTTTAGCAACAACCGAAGTTTTTCCTAAGAATTTTGAACCGTATTCATTTAAGAAATCCAATACTTCTGTTGAAGTTTTTGGACCAGGAATAATTTCAAATAATTTTAAGTAACGCGCTGGGTTAAAAAAGTGTGTTCCGCAGAAGTGTTGTTGAAAATCTTCGCTTCTTCCTTCACTCATAAAGTGAATTGGAATTCCAGAAGTGTTTGAAGTAACCAAAGTTCCTGGTTTACGGAATTTTTCGATTTGCTCGAATACTAATTTCTTAATATCCAAACGCTCCACGACAACTTCAATAATCCAATCGACATTAGCAATTTTTCCCATATCATCACTCGTATTTCCAGTAGTAATTCGGCTAGCGAATTTTTGACTGTAAATAGGAGAGGGTTTCGATTTTAATGAGTTGGCCAAGTGCTCGTTTACCACACGGTTACGGACAACTTTGCTTTCAAGCGTAAGTCCTTTTTTGGTTTCTGCATCAGTCAATTCTCTAGGAATAATGTCTAATAATAAGACTTCGACTCCAATATTGGCAAAATGACAGGCAATTCCTGAACCCATAATTCCAGATCCAATTACTGCTACTTTTTTAATAATGCGTTTCATATTTTGATGTTTATTGCTTTTTTATTAGTCACAACCCATTGGGTATATTTAATTTTAATTCTTAAAATAATTACACTCTTATTTGGATTTAAAAACGCCTCATTTCATTATTTTTTAGTTTCTTGAATTGTGGCGTTTTTATCTCCATCTTCAGATTTAAATATGTGCTTATTTTGAATTAGTTCGTTTATAATTTCAGCAACCTCTATGAAGTTGTTGATTTTTTCTTCTGAGACATGTTGTCGTACGGATTCATTAAATTTCAAAACGGTATTCTTAGAAAGCTCTCTTTTTTCTCTTCCAAAGTCGGTTAGATAAATTAAAACTCCTCTACCGTCTTCTGGATTTTTTTTTCTGATAATTAGCCCTTTTTCCTCCATAGATTTTAGGGTTCTCGTCAAGCTTGTAGCTTCCATTCCCATTCTAGGGCCTAATGCTGTCGAAGGTGTTCCTTCTTCTCTATCCATACTTAATAATGCAAATCCAGTTGCCATTGTTGCGTCATATTTATTCGCTTCCTCATTATACATTCTGGATACGGCTTGCCAGGTTGCTCTTAGGATATAATCTAGTGTTTTGTTTTTCATATGCTACTATATCGATTTCAAATGTAATAAAAAATATACTATGCATGCATAATAAATTTAATATTTTTTTATTTTTTTATAAATATAATTAAAAAACTCCTGAAAAATATGAGGTTTAGGGAATATTATGCATGCGTAGTATTTTAATTTTTTTAGGAATAGAAGTTTTTTAAAACTTGGGAGACATATATGCAAAAAACTTCTTAATGATGCTTTTATATTTGTTTTTGATAACACTTTTTGAATTTTTTCAAATTCAATCTTACTTAAAAATGGCAGCTATCGGTGTGTCTTAAAATTTGAATAATTTCTTGTAAAACATTTTTTTTGCTTATCATATTGTGAGGATGATTTCCATTTTTGCAAAAGAAAATATATTGATAGTGCAATGCTTTAAAATTTAGTTTAATACTTCAAGAAAACTTTTATGTATTCAAAGGTTATTGTAATTAATTTTCAGGTGTCTATTTGTATGTGTTTTGACAACGGATTTTGTTTATTTAATTTAAAGTTTTAATCTTTTTTACAATATAAAAGTTTGTATTGTGTTAATATATCTTTTAATTTAAGTAATTTTTTTCTGATTTTAAATATTATTTAAAAAAGAATGTACTGTAATCTTTGTTTGATTAAAAAAATCATACTTTTGGTCATTGAAATTAACGAATTATACTCTATGAGGAAACTTTACTTTTTTTACATACTTTTTTTTTTAATAAAAACGGCTTCAGTTTATGGACTTTGTACTACTAATAATAGTAATTATCGTGATAAAAGCTTTAGAGATTTAATTTTACCTCCCAATGTTAATTTTAGTTTTACCAGCGACGGTGCTTGTTCAGGAACGCCAATTAATTTTACCTCTGTTGTAAGTGGGAATGCTCCTTTTAAGTATTCATGGGATTTTGGAGATGGAAGTACTTCTTCAATAAGTAACCCAAATCATACTTTTACAGCACTTGGCTGTGGAACTCAAAACTTTACTGTTAAATTGACTGTTACTGATGCAAATGGTGAGGTCAACTCTATATCAAAAAATGTTTCGGTAAAACAAAAACCAGATTTAAAATTTACCAATCTAAATGCGCCAATTGGTTCTAGTACTCCTTTTGAAAAATGTGGTGATAATAATTCAGATCCAAAATATACTATTAAATTAGCCAACAATTCTAGTTCAGTTTCCTGTATCGCTTCATATAATATTGATTGGGGAGATGGTAATTTAGAAACCAGTGTTACTTTTCCTAAAACACATACCTATATGAAATTAGGTTCGTTTAATATGGTTGTAACAGGAATTGGAAATAGTGCTTGCGAAAACTCGATTACTTATGTGGTTAAAAACTCTAATAACCCGATAGGAGCGCTTATAGCACCTGGAAATACAACTAATTTATGTATACCAGTAGCTCCAATGGATTTTGCTATTGGTTCTTGGGCACTTAATCCTTCGGATACAAATTATCAGGTCAATTATGGAGATGGTACAGTATTGAATCTATCCCAGGCGCAACTGGAAAGCTCTAGTTATTACAATAGTTTGAATCCAAAAGTATCACAAAATTATCCTATACCTCATAAATTTACAAGGTTTAATTGCCCTAGTGGTAATACAGTTACTTTGACAATCACTACATCTTGTGGAAGTACTTATCTTACTGCTGGACCCATTATTATTTTAGATGTTCCAACGGTAAGCTTTAGTGTAAGTCCTATAGTCTGTGCAAATACTTACGTTAGTTTTAATAATTCAACTCTTGCAGGTTATACTAATGATTGCAGCACTTATAATGTTTACACTTGGGATTTTGGTGATGGAAGTTCAGTATCGAGAGAAGTTTCTCCTAGTCATGTTTATACAAGACCGGGAAATTATACTATCAAATTATCGGCGACAACTCCTTGTGGAATAGGAAATACTTATACTCAGACAATATGTGTAGAACCTATTTTGCAACCTAAATTTACTGTTGCAAAAGCATGTGCTTCCGAAAATGTTCAGATAACAAATACCACTGATACAAGTAAGAGTTGTGGCACCGAAAGTTACTATTGGGAAGTAATGAATTATTATGAAGGTTTTTGTGGAAAAGGAAGAGGGCAATGGAACTTTGTAAATGGGACAGGTTACAATTCTAAAGATCCGGTTATAAATTTTAGTAATCCAGGTACTTATGAATTGAGATTAAGAACATTAAATTCCTGCGGATTATATCAATATGCCTCACAATTAATAGAAGTAAAGAAGAAGCCTGTAATTACTTTAGACCCTATTTCTGATTATTGTAATTCGGCGACAATTAAACCTGTTGGTAAAGTGGTAGAAAGTTGTTCTCCTACTTCAGAACTAACATATCTTTGGAGTTTTCCTGGTGGGACTCCTTCGACATCGACATCATTTAACCCGGGCTCTATTAATTATACAAAAAGTGGTAATTATCAAGCTACTTTTAGTGTTACTAATAGTTGTGGTACTGCTACAGCAATAAGAAATTTTTCTGTAGATTTAGTTCTTTCTCCCGTTATAAAGCCAAAAACAGCTGAAATTTGTAGCGGTAATAGCTTTTTGATCTCACCAGTGACTAACGGAACAGATAATGTGCCAGCTGGTACTACATACATTTGGTCATATCCAACTATTTCTCCTGCGGGTGCTGTGAGTGGAGCTTATGCACAATCTACGCCTACAACGAGTATTAGCCAAACATTGACTAATAATACCGCATTTCCTGCTACAGTAATTTATACCGTATCTCCAATATCTAAAGTTTGTCCTGGTCCTGATTTTACAGTTACGGTAACAGTTGATCCATTGATAAACGCGAATGAAATTGTAAAAAAAATCACTTGCTTTGGATTGAGTGATGGTGCTATTAGTATTAATGTGACTGGAGGAATTCCATTTACAACAGGGAAACCTTATACTTTTTCTTGGACTGGTCCAAACGGATTTGCAAGTACTGATGAGGATATTTCTAATCTAAAATCTGGTTATTATTACTTAACCATAAATGATAATGGTAATTGTCCCTTCTCTAAAAGTTATTATGTGGAAGAACCTGCTAAATTTCAATTTTCAGGTAATAAAAATGATATAAGCTGTTACGGATTAAATGACGGAAACATAAATTTGAGCACATCTGGAGGAACCCAGCCTTATAAGTTTGTTTGGACAAAAGACGGAAATCCCTATAATGCAACTACTGAAAGTCTTTATAATTTGAGTCCCGGTGTTTACGGAGTCACTATTACCGAGTTGAATAATTGTGGTATTTTGAAAGAAACGTATACCATTATAGAACCACCTTTATTAGAAGTAAGTTTTGTAAGCCAAGTTGATATTCTATGTTACGGAGATTATACAGGAGAAATTAATGTTAGTACAATTGGTGGTAGAACAACAGAAATAAGTCCAGGTGTTTTTAATTATAGTTATTATTGGACTGGTCCAAATGGTTACAGTAGCTATATTCAAAACCCAAAAAATCTTGCAGCAGGGACTTATAATTTAACCGTAACTGACAATTCAGGTTGTACAGATAATTTGCAAGTGATTCTAAAACAGAATAATGAGATTAAAATTGATTATACTAAAACTGAAATAGCTTGCTACGGTTATTCAGATGCTTCTATAACTATTAATTCTATTACGGGGGGTATTCCATTTACAACTGGAGATCCTTATATTATAAAGTGGAGTAATTTAGGCTCGGGGCTAATACAAGATAATTTATCAGCTGGAACCTATGTAATTACAATTACAGATGCGCTAAACTGTACTAAGCAATTCACAATTGTGATTGATAATGCACCGGTTTTTACAATCGATCCAGATGTTAAACAAATTTCTTGTTTTGGTGAAAGGGACGCACATATCCGATTAAATCTTGTTGGGGGACAATTACCAGTCACTTTAGTATGGAATGATGATGCTACTGCAGGAATCGAACGGAATAATTTAGGACCTGGGGAATATACAGTAATAATTACTGATGCTAAATCTTGTGTAATAAAAGGGACTTATCTTATTGTTGAACCACCTTTATTAGAAGTAAATGCAACGGTTTCTAATCCTTTAAATTGTATTGAAGCCAATACAGGAGCTATCAATTTAGTGGTTACAGGCGGAACACCTCCGTTTTCATATTCTTGGTCTAACGGTGCGATAATTGAAGATCTTGAAAATCTTATACCAGGGAATTATACCGTTACAGTAACTGATGCTAATGGCTGTAAAAAAGCTGATACATGGAAAATTACCCGATTTGAACAACTGACTCCAACTATCGAAGTTTTAACTGATTTTAATTGTGATACCAAATACGTTCACCAAACATTTGTAGGTCATGTAAAAGGTGGAATTCCTCCTTATCAGTTAAGTTGGTCGGATGGAGTTGTGACAGGTATTAACGGCGAGATAATGAATACCAATAATAATGGGTTAGTGATTTTTAGTGTAACTGATAGTTTTGGTTGTAAAGCTGATTATCCATATAATGTGAACACTCCAGTTTTAGGAAAAGCCAATTTTTCTACAAGTTCATATGGGAAAGATGTTTATGATTTGTATTCTATTTACGATCCTATATTATTTACAAACTTAGCTACTGGAGATTTTACTGCAATTTCTTGGGATTTTGGAGATGGAAATTTTTCTGATGAAGAAAATCCAAAGCACATTTATACCAAAGTAGGTACTTACACTATTAAGCAAACTGTTACCTATCCTTTTGGTTGTCAATATAGCTATAGTTCGGTATTAGGTGTAGAAAAAGGATATAGTTTAATTATGCCAAATGCGTTTACACCAAATAATGATGGATATAATGATACATTTGCTCCAGTTTTTCTTGGATTGACAAATATAAAACTGGATGTTTTTGACACATGGGGTAGCATTATATACTCAGAAAGTGGAGAGAATATTCGTGGTTGGCATGGGAAAGTAAAAGATTTAGATGCAGAAAATGGTAATTATTATTTTAAAATTACAGCAAAAACCTTTTATAATCACACGATAACAGAAAAAGGAGTACTTACACTAATTAAATAAAAACAGCATATTAAGAAAATGAGATTAAAACTATTTATTATAATTATTACATGTTGTTTTTATACCAAAACGCAAGCACAGGATCCTATTTTTACACAATATTTTTTATTTCCTGAGACTTTGAATCCTGGTTTTTCTGGGTTTATGGAAACCACATACACAGGAATTATACACCGTGAGCAATGGCCAAATTTGGATTTAAAAATAAATACAGACTATGCTTTTGTTAATACATGGAGTGACAAAATGAACAGTGGCTTTGGTGTAAGTATTTTGAATCAAAGAGAAAATGCAACTAACTATAATTTTACGCAAATTAATGCCAATTATGCTTACAAAGTAAAAATAAGTGACGAATGGGATTTTCGTCCTGCTATTGAAGCTGGTTATGGTTTAAAATCATTTGCATTTCAAAACTTATTACTTGAAGACCAAATTAATATAAAGTCAGGTCATAATAATGCAAATTCTGTCGATCCTTTATTAGTAAACGATAAAGTTACTTTTTTTGATATCTCGGCAGGTATGGTTTTCAATACTGAGGATCTTTGGATTGGTTTGTCTATGAAACACCTTAATAGACCAAATATTGCGTTTAGCTCGAATGGGAACTTGCCTTTAGAATCTTTTTTTTCATTAAGTGCTGGGTATGAATTTCTATTGGCTGATTATATTGACGTTCATTTTTTTCCTTATGCAACAAAACTGTTTGTCTCTTCAAATTATATGCAACAAGGACCTTATAATCGGTTAGATTTAGCTACTTCAATATTATTCGAAAAAATGTTTTTTGGAACATCTTTTGTTACTAATCCTGCGAAAAATGGAATTGGCAACGATTTATTAACGTCTGTGAATTTTTTCACAGGATTGCAATATGAACATTTGCGTTTAGGTCTTTCTTACGATTTAAACACCTCTAAAATTGGTAAAACAGGTGGGATCTATGAGCTTTCTTTCGCTTATCAGTTTAATTTGGATAAAAAATGTTTTGGATGCCCTAATTATGTTGGAAAATAATTGGTATCGTTTTTTTTTGATATTGTTTTAAAGAAATGAAATAAAAAAGGCAGTCTAGAATAGACTGCCTTTTTCAGGTTTTATAATATTTGGTTTTAGTTGTGTACGTAGATTTTTGCGTAAAGATCTTTGTAAATCTCTTTGATTATTTTACGCTTTAGTTTCAAAGTAGGAGTGAGGTGTCCACCATCAATTGACCAAACATCTGGTGTTAATTCGAAACGTTTGATTTGTTCCCAATTCCCAAATTTGGTGTTCAAATGATCTACTTCTTCCTTAATACGTGCAATAACCTGTGGATTTGAAATGATTTCTTCATTGGTTTTTCCTGGGTCAATCCCGTGTAATTTTGCCCATTCTTTGACGAATTCAAAACTTGGTTGTATAAATGCACCAGGCATTTTTTCGCCATCACCAATAACCATAATTTGCTCGATAAATCGAGATTGTTTCATGGTGTTTTCTATAAGTTGAGGCGCTATGTATTTTCCTCCGGATGTTTTAAACATTTCTTTCTTACGATCAGTAATCTTTAAAAATCCATTCTCATCAATATTACCAATGTCTCCTGTATGAAAGTATCCATCAATTATTGCTTCGGCTGTTTTTTCAGGGTCTTTATAATATCCAATCATCACATTAGGTCCTTTGCAAAGAATTTCACCGTCTTCGGCTATTTTCACTTCTACATTGTTGATTACTTTACCTGCTGTTCCAATTTTAAACCCTTTGTTTCTATAATCATTTACAGAGATTACTGGTGAGGTTTCAGATAATCCGTAACCTTCCATAATGTATATTTCTGCTGCAGCAAAAATTCTCGCTAACCTTGGTTGTAACGCAGCACTTCCATTTACAATCAAATCTAATTTTCCTCCTAAACCTGCTTTCCATTTACTGAAAATTAGTTTTCGAGCTAGTTTTAATTGTAATTCATACCATAAGCCATTAGCTCCATAAGGCTCATATTTCAGACCAACTTCCACTGCCCAAAAGAATAATTTCTTTTTTACTCCTGTAAGTTCAGATCCTTTGGCGATAATCTTTTCGTAAACTTTTTCAATAAGTCTCGGTACACCAGTCATTACTGATGGACTGATTTCTTTAATATTATCTGAAATCTTTTCAATAGATTCTCCAAAGTAAATGGAACAACCATAAAATTGATAAATGTAAGTTACCATTCGCTCATAAATATGGCAAATTGGTAAGAAGCTTAGTGCGCGACTAACTCCTGGATCAAAAGGGATTCTGTCAGCGCTATTCAAAACATTGGATACAATGTTTTTATGAGATAACATTACACCTTTTGGCCTTCCTGTTGTTCCAGAGGTATAAATAATTGTTGCTAAATCTTCTGTACTAACATTGTTTTTTCGTTCTTCAACAGCATCTTGATTGCTAGTATCTTCACCTAATTTTAATAATTCAGTCCAGTTTTTGCAATTATCAATTTCATTAAAAGAAAAAACCTCTTTCAAAGAAGGAACATTCCCTTTTATTGCATTGATTTTATTATATAATTCAAGATCCGAAACGAAAACATACATCGCTTCTGAATGATTTAAGATATAATCATAATCTTCTTCAGTGATGGTTGGGTATATGGGAACGTTTTGAGCACCTGTTTGTAAAATACCAGCATCCATGATATGCCATTCCGTTCTATTATTACTTGAAATAATAGCTATTTTATCATTTTTTTGAATACCCATTCTCAGCAACGCTCTAGAAATAGCATTGGCTTTATCGATATATTCTTGAGTAGATGTTTTCACCCAAACACCGTTCTGCTTTGTTACTAAAGCATCTGATAGGTTGTATTTTTCTAACTGATAATATGGGAAATCAAAGAGACGGGTGATCGTTATCATTATAAGATTATTAAATTTTATCGCAAATTAAATAAAAAATAATAATAATTTTTATTTTCGAAAGATTAATTATCATTTATATAATTACAATAGTGGTAATCAACGAAATCGATTTCTTAAATGAGCTAAATTTGAACGAATTGGTTTAATAAAACAAAATCCCTGAACACTCTGTTTTAAAAATAAATTTTCTAAAATAGAAGTGGCACAAGGATTTACAGTGTTTTCTTTTAAAGAGATTACTCTATATATTCTTTTACGCGTTCACCAGAAATGAACATTTTTTTTTGGTCATAATGGATAGAAAATTGCTGTAAAGTCCACTCATCATCATCTTCTGATTTAGTAGTAGAAGTACTTTTTTTATACCAAAAAGAGTAAGAAGCACTATTGAATCCTTCTTTGAAAATTGGAATTCCCGATTCGGAACATTCAATTCCCCAAATGATAGGATCTTTCGTGAGATCTTCATTTTGCATTATCCCAGTTCCATCTTCATTAAGGATTGTTGTAGGGGTGATTTGGTTCACATAAGTGTACAGACCTGTAATTGGATAACCTATAACCGTAGCAATATATCGGTCTTTGTCTTTATCTTTAATTTTTGTGATTTTTATTTGAGCAAAAGAATGTGCCGTACTTAGTATAAGTACTGTTAGTAGTAATGTGAAATTTTTCATGGGGTGTAGGTTAATTGTAAAATGCTAATCAGTAAAGGGAGTTACTTTTTAGATATGGGTTAGGAAATTTTTTGAACTTTAAGCTAATATACAAACTGAATTTTAGATAAAAAAACTATAAATACTTGTAATTATAAAGATATAAATAACCTTCTGTAAATGTCTTAGAACCTTTTGGAGAATAAAGATAGCTTTGTACTTTTTTCTCAATTATATTTCCGTTAGGATCAAGTTTATAGGATATAACTATTTCTTCATTAGGATATTTTGAAATGTTATCGGAGTTAATAGTTACCATCTTAATTAGTCTGTTATTACGATCATATTTATAAATGTTTTTGTAAAATGCTACTCCAGACTTTAATGTCAAAGACTCTTTTATTAACCCATTAGCATCGTAATTATATTTGGTTACTAAATCAATAGTTTGGTAGTCTATTTGAAAAATTTGACCATCATCATTAAAATGGTAAAAGTATTCATTTCGAGTAGTTACTTTTTTAGGGGTACCCGCTACATAATCTTCTCCTTTGAATAAAATATTTTTCTTTTGTACATACTTGTAATCAACTGTAGAAAAGATTGGATCTTTCTCTGTGGTATTCACAGTAGTGGTGTCAGTTGTGTCTTTGTTATTAGAAAAAAGTGTCGTTTCGATATCAATATGTGAGACAAAACCTTTGTTGGTATAACTAAAAAAACTCTTTTTTGATTCTACATTTGTGAAAATCTCCTCCATTTCTTTAGTTAAGCCATTTTGATCAAATTGATATTGATTACTAACTGATGCAGAATCATTTGTTGTTTGATCTTGAATGTTTATTACAAATTTGTGTTCTTGCATTTCTTTTACACTTCCTTTTAATCCTAATACTTTTGTATTAGAACTTAATTGAAGAAAAGGATTTGTCTTCAGGGAGAGATCAATAGATTGTGCTAATACTGGATTGATAAAGAGTAGGATACTTAAAATTAAAAGAGATTTTTTTAAAAAATTCATTGGGGGATTTTTAAAATTATTTGTGACTTCGAACTAAAATCTTTCATGAAAAACCCGTCTCTAAAATTATAAAGAGACGGGCTAAGGAAATTAAGTTTTAACTATAAGATGATCTTTTATTATTTTTGATTATGAATCCATTTCTTAGCATTCACAAAAGCTTCATGCCAAGGAGTAACTTCATCTTTTCTATCTTTTGGATAGTTTGCCCAGTTCCATTGAAAAGTTGAACGCTCAATGTGTGGCATCATTACCAAGTGACGACCAGTAACATCACACATCATAGCAGTATTAAAGTCAGAACCATTTGGATTTGCTGGATAACTGTCGTAACCGTATTTTCCAACAATGTTGTAGTTCTCTTCTGGTTCAGGTAAATTGAATTTTCCTTCTCCATGAGAAACCCAAACTCCTAAAGTACTTCCTGCCAAAGTCGATAACATCACCGATTTATTTTCTTGAATCGTAACAGAAGTAAAAATACTTTCGTGTTTGTGACTATCATTATGCAACATTTTTCCATGAACTTTATGCTCTGGATTAATTACTTCCAATTCCATGAATAATTGACAACCATTACAGATTCCAACTGATAAAGTATCTTCTCTTTTGAAGAAGTTTTTCAAAGCTATATTTGCTTTTTCGTTGTATTTGAAAGCTCCAGCCCAACCTTTAGCAGAACCTAAAACATCAGAGTTAGAGAATCCTCCAACAGCACCAATGAATTGAATATCTTCTAAAGTCTCACGACCAGAAATCAAATCGGTCATGTGAACGTCTTTTACATCAAAACCAGCTAAGTACATTGCGTTAGCCATTTCACGCTCAGAATTACTTCCTTTTTCGCGGATAATAGCTGCTTTTGGACGTGGTTTTGAATCATCAATCACAGGTTTTTTTCCTGTAAAATGAGTTGGGAATGTATAGTTTAATGCTTGGTTTTTGTAATTGTCGAAACGCGCCTGAGCTGTTCCATTTTTAGCTTGTTTTTGGTCTAATAAGAATGAAGTTTTAAACCAAATATCTCTGTATTTTGCAATATCTAATTGACATGGACCAAAATTCAAACTAGCTTCAGATGTTACAGTTCCTAATTTGTAGAATGAAACTCCGTTTGCATTTAATTTGCTTTCCAAAACTGAATCTTCTTTCGCTTGGAAAACGATTCCAATATTTTCTGCAAATAAATATTTGATAATGTCTTTTTCTTCAAAAACAGAGAAATCAATTTTAGCTCCCAAATTCACATCAGCAAAACACATTTCTAATAAAGTTGTGATTAAACCACCACTTCCGATATCGTGTCCAGCAAGGATTTGATTGTCTAGAATTAATTCTTGTAGGGTGTTGAAAGCATTTTTGAAGAAAGAAGCACTTTTAATAGTTGGCGCTTCGTTTCCAATTGTGTTTAATGTTTGAGCAAATGAAGAACCTCCTAATTTGAATTCATCTTGTGACAAATTAATATAATAAATAGAGCCACCGTCTTTTTGTAAAACAGGTTCTACTACTTTTTGGATATCAATACAGTTTCCACCAGCAGAAATAATTACCGTTCCAGGAGCGATAACTTCATCGTTTGGATATTTTTGTTTCATCGAAAGTGAATCTTTTCCTGTTGGAATATTGATTCCTAATTCGATTGCAAATTCAGAACAACTTTCAACAGCTGCATACAAACGAGCGTCTTCACCTTCATTTTTACAAGCCCACATCCAGTTAGCAGACAATGAAATACCATCCATTCCGCCTTTGATTGGAGCCCAAACTATGTTTGATAAAGATTCAGCAATAGCAGTTCTAGTTCCAGCAACAGGATCAATTAAAGAAGCAATAGGAGAGTGACCAATAGAGGTTGCAACTCCTTCTTTTCCTAAATAATCTAAAGCCATTACCCCAACATTGTTCAAAGGTAATTGTAATGGTCCAGCGCATTGTTGTTTAGCTACTTTTCCACCTACACAACGGTCAACTTTATTAGTCAACCAGTCTTTAGATGCTACTGCTTCTAATTGTAAAACTGCTTCTAAATATGTTGCGATTTTATCTTTAGAATATTCTAAATTTTTATAGTTGTAATCGATCGTTTTATCTGTCATCACAGTTTTTGGAGAACTTCCAAAGAAATCTTCCAAAGCATAATCCATTGGTTTTAGACCAGTAGTTTTTGATTCAAAAGTAAAACGGTGATTACCAGTTACGTCACCAACTTGATACATAGGAGAACGCTCTCTGTCAGCAATTCTTTGTAAAGTGTCAATGTCTTTTTGGCCAATAACCAATCCCATTCTTTCTTGAGATTCGTTACCAATAATTTCTTTTGCAGAAAGAGTTGGGTCGCCCACAGGTAATTTATCCAAATCGATTAAACCTCCGGTTTCTTCTACTAATTCAGAAAGACAGTTTAAGTGTCCACCTGCACCGTGATCGTGAATAGATACGATTGGATTGTTATCGCTTTCTACCAAAGCACGAATTGCATTGGCAGCACGTTTTTGCATTTCTGGATTCGAACGTTGAATAGCGTTCAACTCGATTCCTGAACCGAAAGCTCCTGTATCTGCAGAAGAAACTGCAGCACCACCCATTCCGATTCTATAATTTTCTCCACCAAGAATTACAATTTTATCTCCTTCTTGTGGTTTGTGTTTAATTGCTTGATCTAATTTTCCGTATCCAATTCCACCCGCTTGCATGATTACTTTATCGTAACCAATTTTGCGGTTGTTTTCTTCGTGTTCGAATGTTAAAACTGAACCAGTAATAAGTGGCTGACCGAATTTATTTCCAAAATCTGAAGCTCCGTTTGATGCTTTGATTAAAATATCCATTGGAGTTTGGTACAACCATTTTCTTTCGGCAACACCATTTTCCCAGTTTCTATCATCAGCCAAACGAGAATAAGAAGTCATATAAACAGCAGTTCCCGCCAATGGCAATGAACCTTGTCCACCTGCTAAACGGTCACGAATTTCTCCTCCAGCACCAGTTGCAGCACCGTTGAAAGGTTCTACTGTTGTTGGGAAATTGTGCGTTTCTGCTTTTAAAGAGATAACTGAATCAAATTCTTTTACTTCATAAAAATCAGGTTTGTCACCCGTTTTTGGAGCAAATTGCTGTACTCTTGGCCCTTTTACAAAAGCCACGTTATCTTTATATGCCGAAACAATATCGTTCGGATTTTCTTGCGATGTTTTTTTGATTAATTTGAAAAGAGAAGTTTCTTTCTCTACACCATCAATTACAAAAGTTCCGTTGAAAATCTTGTGACGACAGTGTTCTGAATTCGCTTGCGAGAAAGCAAAAATTTCAGAATCAGTTAATTTTCTACCTAATTTGGTTGCCAAATTATTCAAATAATCTTCTTCTTCAGTGCTCAAAGCCAAACCTTCTGATTTGTTGTAAGCAGCAATGTCATCAATTTCTAAAATAGCTTCTGGTTCAACGTTGATAGTATAAATATCTTGATTCAACTCAGTGTATTTTTGCGAAAGCATTGGGTCAAAATCGTTGAAATTTTCTGAAACATAGAAAAATTCTTCGATACGAATGATTCCAGAAATCCCCATGTTTTGAGTAATTTCTACCGCATTGGTACTCCAAGGCGTAATCATTGCGGCACGAGGACCAACAAAAAAATCCGTCAAAGCGGATTTCTCTATTTTATTTGCGTCGGCAAAAAGCCAATTAAGTTTTGAAATGTCTTGAGCTGAAATTTCGTTTTGCGTTTGTACTGCAAAAACAGTTTTGCTTTGGTTTTCAAAGAAATGGATCATTGTTGTGTAGTTTGTTGTATTTAACGGTGCAAATTTAGTTAATATAAGATTAAAAACCGAATAAAAATAAAGGGACAATTTAGTTGCTTTTTTAATAGGTTGCAGAGCTTTTAATTAGTTGATTATTATCTTTTTATTTGCAGAGGTATAATTATCTGCTATTTTGATAAATAAATTCCTTTTGGAAGGTGGTTATCTGTATTGAAGTTTGATTGATAGTTTTTTTTAAAAGTAGTTTGTTCTAAATTGATATAATAAAAAGCAAAATTTCATGGTTTTAGTTGTAATTAAATGTTTTTGAATTTGTCGCAATTTTTCCCTTTTTAGGGATTTATTCAATCTTAATTTATTTTCCAAAATATACTCTAGGTTATCTATGAATTGTTAATAGAATTGTATTTTTATTATTTAACAAATAAGATTGTTATTGTTCTAAAATCAATAATATTTAATTATTAGAAATATCAGTAAAATAATGTTTTTAATAATTAAAGAGTAGTAGTTTTCTGTTTATATGTGTCTAATTTTTTAGGTGTATAAAATACACTTAAGTATTGTAACATAATTGTTTATAGATTTTATTTTTTTGGAATTTATAAATGAATACTGAATAGATTTTTTACTATTTTTAGCGCCTTATTTTTAATAAAGTGATGGCTAATTTTGTGATTAATTATCATTTATTTATTAATATCTTTTTTCTTTCAATATATAGTCATTTTTTAACCCCCTATCATGAATATTAAAAAAATAGTAAATACATATTGGAGATTTTTAATTTTGTTAGGTACAACGATTTTATTTGCTCTGCTTTTTTCTTATGTGCTTGATTTTTATTTAAATGATAATGTGGATAAGGTTTATGAAGCCACTTCGAATAATTTTAAAAAAGAAACTGAAACTATCTTTCAGCAAAATTCAAAAAACATAACAGATTTAATCAGTATTATTTCTAATTCAGATGAATTGGTAGATGCTGTCAATACCAAAAACACAAAGTATTTTGATAGTAGAATGACTAAACTATTGGAGTATAATAAGGTTTTTGTTGGAGGTTATAATTTAGACAAAAAACTAATTTTTTATGGTAAAAAGAGGATTAGAGTAATCGATTTTGTTCCCGAAAAAAAATTCTCAGAGCTTTATGTAAATAAACATATTCGGTATTATGTTAAAAACGAGGATGGTGTTTTTGAAGTATTTGGTACTATTTTAAATACTTCGGACGATCCTGCAAAAGAAAAGGCACCTTTGGGTTATCTTTTTTTAGTTCGAATTTTAGATCAAGGGTATGTTGATTATATAGGGAATTTGACTCATTCTAAAACTCAATTGTTAACTGATACGACTAGTACGTCTGAAATTAGTTCTAAATTGATTAGATCTGAAATTAATTTAAAAGACAGTAATAATAATGTTATTGCAAAAATGTGTTTTGATAGAGAATTCGATTTGAATTTTTCTTTAGGAATTAAAAATATTTTAATAGTGTTGCTTTTATCAATACTCAGTGTAGTTTTTTTGGGCTATTTATTGAATAAATGGTTTTTTGATCCATTAAAAATAGTGACTTCTTTTCTTGCAACTGGAGATAGAAACGCAATCAATAAACTAAAAAAATATGGAGGTGAGTTTCGCTATATCAGTAAACTTTTTCAAATTAATATTCGTCAAAAAGAACAATTAATATTATCCAAGAATATAGCTGAAGAAAATGGAGAACTCAAATCTGCTTTTTTGGCTAATTTATCTCATGAGATAAGAACTCCGATGAATGCCATTGTAGGATTTAGTGATTTAATAAAAGGTCAGAATATAAGTGATGAAGAAAGAAATGAATATTTGATGATTATTAATAAAAGTGGGCATGATTTGGTGTCTATTATTGAAGATCTTATTGAAATGTCAAAGATTGATGCTAATCAAGTTGCGCCAAAAATATGTGAAGTTGATTTAAATAAATGTTTTAAAGAATTACAGGAATCCATTGCTATAACTATACCTAGTAATAAGAAAATAGAGTTGCATATTATTCCAAGTAAAAGGTCTTTAACTCAACTGATTTTGACAGATGAAATTAAATTAAAGCAAATTATGCTGAATTTAATTGGTAATGCTATCAAGTTTACTGATTTTGGATCTGTTTCTTTTGGATTTGAAATTAATGAAATTGAGCGAACTATTGAGCTTACTGTGAAAGATTCAGGTAAAGGAATTACTAAAGAAGGGTTGCAATATATTTTTGATCGCTTTCGTACGGTTGATTCAAATTCAACAGCTAAAGCAAGTGGGTTAGGATTAGGTTTGGCTATTTCAAAGGCTTATATTCAACTCTTGGGAGGGGCAGTAATTGTAGACTCTGTTGTGGGATTAGGGACTGTTTTTGTAGTAACATTGCCTTTTGAATATGCTGATCCAAAATCAATAGTTTTACTTGAAACTAAAAATAATGTATCTATTAGTTCAGGTAATGAAATTATTTTGATTGCAGAAGATAATGATATCAATTTTATATTGTTAAAGAAGATTTTAAGTGCTAGAAATTACACAATTATTAGAGCAAATAACGGTCAGGAAGCAGTTGATATGTGTAAAGGAAGTCAGGAAATCAATTTAGTTTTTATGGATATTGAAATGCCTGTAATGGATGGGATTAAGGCTTTTGAAAATATAAAAAACCTTAAGCCAAATTTATCTATTATAGCTCAAACTGCACATGCATCAATAGAAGATGAAGAACGAATGTTGTCATTAGGTTTTGATAGTTATATTACAAAACCTTTGAAAAAAGAAAAAATATTCGAATTGTTAGATACTTTATTGTGATTGAGAGTTCATTAAAAAACATTCAAAACTTACTTTGAAATCTATATTATTTTGGAAATAACTTATTCTGGTATGCTCCTAAATCTGGCGGTAATGTTCTAGTTATTCCTAAAATATCAAGTGGAACTAAATAAGCGGCACTTCCTTTTGCGAAAGCAGAAGAGCTATTGTCAATATTGAAATTATTGATATTTGAATTAAAGAATTTTGGATCTTTATTGAGGATTATTGAATTGTAGTGTGCTGGATCTGTATCAAATTTGTAAAGTGGATCGCTAGTATATTTATTATTAATGTTGTTGAATTTTAGTAAGCAATTGTTAAATTGGTATTCAAAAAGTGCTTCTGGGTTTTTATCCAAAATCATTTCGTAAGAATAAGAACCATAGATAATACAGTTGTTAAATGTAGCAGCTGTTAAGTCTTTAGTTTCTGATGTAGCTTCAGTATTATAATTACTGATATATACAGCTAACTGCTCTGGACTTGACCAGTTGTTGTTGAAGGTGCAGTGTGTAAATTTGTAGTTCCCTCCATAAGTACATGCCAAACTCGCTTGCCCAGTATAATTGATTACAATGTTTTCTCCCTCAATCAAGGCATTTTTAGCTTGAATCCCGTAATGAGTACAATTGTAAATCTGAGAATTTTTTATTGATAAAGGCGTTCCGTTGTTATTGTCAACTAATAGTCCAACAGTGGCGTTTTTAAGAGTAAGATTTTGTATGATATTATTAGTACTTCCATTTTGTAACCAAATCGTTCCCCATTGTCCAGGTATATAACTATAATCAGGCTGTAAACGGTCGCTACCAAAAAACACTTCATTTTCTAGTTTAGCAGTTGTCGATGTAGTTCCATTTACATGTATTGAAGCATTTTTAGATACAATAAGACCAGAATTGGCATGAAAATACACTCGAGATCCTGCATCAAAAATTACAGTTTCTCCTTCTGGAACAGCTGCATATCCATAAATAACATATGGTTTTTTGTTAGTAAAAAGTAACTCATTACCATGAAGGGGATCATTTTTGTCTAAATAAAAGCCACTTATTTTTTCATCTCCAATAGGTAATGTTTCTGTAGTTCCATCTGTATTGCGGTTGGGGTATAATAAAATGGCGTCCTGAACTAAGGTTACCAGTTCTACTTTTTGAAGATTGGCTCCGCTGTCAAATTCTATTTGGTCTGTGTATAGAAATTCTGTTGGGGTAGTGTTGCCACTTTCAACAGTTGTTTCAATAAAAATGTACAAACTATCTTTCGCTAATAGAGTAACGTTTTCGAACATTTTGCCTTGGTTTCCTTGAATTCCATCAACAGACATTCTGTATTTTGAGTTAAGGCCTTTGTTAAACTTAATAATTGGGATATTAATATCGTTTTTAGAATGGTTATAGACTTTCAGAGCGTATGTGTTAGAACTCAAATTAGTAAATACAGTATCCAAATACACTGTATCTTTTGAAAAAGTTAATTCACCCGTACTACTTACGGTATCAAAATCACTACGACATGAATAAACTGAAAATAATATTCCAGTTAAAAAAAATAAGTAGATACGAGACATTTGGTTTTTTATTTTTGTAAAAATAGAAAAAAACTAGTAGGTATTGGTATTTAATTGAATTGTAGGCTGAGCTTTTTCTTCAAATAAATCTCATCTTTTTTAATATTATAAAGAAAACCAGAAGTATCTTTCATAAGTTACTTCTGGTTTTTGATGATTTGTTTATAGAATTTGTTTAATCTTTGGTAGTTCTGATTTTAAAAGAAAATGTTCCAGTTATTTTTTTAATTGTTTCAGGGGTTTCTATTAAGTATGCTTTCATTTCATATTTACATTTTACTATAAATACTGCATAATTTGACTCACTTTTTAAATATTTTATTTCAATAACTTGATTGTATTCAGTATCTGATAAGCCTTCAAGACTTGCGAGTCTTTTTGTAGTGTCGTCTATGCTGCTGGCATTTAAAGGCAGTTTTTGTGAAAATTGGAAAGGCTCATTATTACTGCCTAATTCCATTATTTTATGTTTAGATAATATTTTAGTTTTTACAATTTTAGAGCTGTCTTTAGGGTATGAAAAATAAAAAGTTTCTCTAGTGGAAGCTGATGATGCAGATACAACATTCGTAGAATCATTTTGCGCGTCAGGAAAAAGGTCTAATTTTTCACAATTAATATTTTGTTCCCAATCTGGTGTTTTAAAAGCTAAATGAAGAGCATCACTAACTTCAGTTGAGTTTTCTGAATCATTTTTGTTTTCATCACTGCTGCAGGAACTAATAAATAGAATAAGGCAGTAAAAAAATAATTTACAAGCTTTTGATGGAGTAAATGAAATATTTTTCATGATAGAATTGTTTTGGTTTTATTTGAAATTTATATTTTTATAAAATTAGTGCTACAGTTAAAAAGATAAAATACCCATTTTGGAGTATTTTTATCTTTTTTGCAATCATAGCTGTCCTTGCATAGTGTAGCTTTTATTAGGGAAGCATTTTTAAATTAGTTTTTATGCTTAGTTAAATGCTTCAGATTTTCAGTTTTTGGTGTTCGATTTATTTCTTTTTTGAATTATCAAATTAGCGTATTTTTACATTCTTTAAAATAAAAAAATGACAATGGATAAAGATAAAATACTGGAATATTGCAATGCTTTTTCCAAAAACACTTTGATGGAAACCCTGAAAATTGAGTTTGTAGATGCTGGTGAGGGATTTTTGGTTGCCAAAATGCCTGTAAATTCGAGTGTGCATCAACCTATGGGATTACTGCATGGTGGTGCTTCGCTTGCTTTGGCTGAAAGTGTTGGAAGTGCTGCTTCGCATTTTTTTATAGATGCTAAAAACCAAGAAGTTCGTGGTATCGAGATTTCTGCTAATCACTTAAAAAGTATTCGTGAAGGCGTAGTTTTTGGTACTGCTCGAATTATCCATAAAGGCAGAAGTTTGCATCTTTGGGAAATTAAAATTACCGATGATGAAGGGAATCTGATTTCACTTTGTAAATTGACGAATATGGTTTTGACCAAAGAGAACAAGTAATGATGAATAATTTCTTTTCTAAAATAAAACTTCACAAAGAAGAAGAACTTCCTTTTGTATTATATTCTAAGCCTAATTCAAATAAAATGATTGGGCTTTTACAGCAAAATGATGTTTTGTATACTGTTTCAGATTTCACCGAAAAAGGTTTTGTCTTTGCTTCTTTTGATGAAAAACAATTGATTTTAATTCCAGAAAATGAATCTGAAATAATAACTTCTGAGCATGAAAATATTACTATTAATCCGATTGAAATAGATGATTCAGGTTTTGATATTGAAGCCAAAAGTCAATTTGAAGATTTAATTACCAAAGGGATTCAGGCTATCAAACAAGATGAATTCAAGAAAGTTGTTTTATCTCGAAGTGAAAGTGTTAATTTGATTGAATTTGATTTTGTCACTGCTTTTCAACAGTTAATTCAATTGTATCCAACAACTTTTAGTTTTTGTTTCTATCATCCAAAAGTTGGATTTTGGATGGGTGCAACTCCTGAGCAGTTATTGAAAGCGAATGGAAATGTTTTTGAAACAACTGCTTTGGCTGGGACACAAAAAGCAAATTCAGAAGTTGAAATTTTGTGGCAGCAAAAGGAAAAAGAAGAACAGCAATATGTAACTGATTTTATAGTAAAACGACTTCGTGAAGTGGCTCGGTCTGTAAAAGTAACAGAACCATACAACATTAAAGCTGGATCGATATGGCATATTAAAACAGATATTTCTGGAGTTTTAAATGATAATTCAATTTTAGCAGAAGTGATTGATACTTTGCATCCAACGCCTGCAGTCTGCGGCTTACCTAAAAAGAAAGCAAAGGCCTTTATTATAGAAAATGAAAATTATAATCGAACTTTTTATACTGGTTTTTTAGGTGAATTAAACAGTAGTTTGGCTGCAATCGCCATAAGTTCTGATTTATTTGTAAATTTACGTAGCATGCAGATTAAAGATAATAAAGCCATTTTGTATATGGGATGCGGAATAACTAAAGAAAGTATTCCTGAAAAAGAGTGGGAGGAAAGCGTTAATAAATCAATGACGATGAAGAGAGTTTTGAGAATAGTATAAAAGTTTCAATTTTAAAGTTGATAATTAGAATTTGAATCCAAAAACAAAAAAACAAAAAAATAAATGAAATTAGATATACTTGCATTTGGAGCACATCCGGACGACGTAGAATTAGGATGTTCAGGAACTATTTTAAAAGAAATTTCTTTGGGTAAGACAGTAGGGATTATTGATTTGACTAGAGGAGAGTTAGGAACTCGTGGTTCTGCTGAAATTCGTGATAAGGAAGCCAATGATGCTGCAAAAATATTAGGTGTTTCAGTTCGTGAGAATTTGAATATGCGAGATGGTTTTTTTGTAAATGATGAAAAACACCAATTGGAAGTCATAAAAATGATTAGGAAGTATCAGCCTGAAATTGTATTGTGTAATGCAATAGACGATAGACATATTGATCACGGGAAAGGAAGTAAATTAGTTTCGGATGCTTGCTTTTTATCTGGGTTGATGAAAATTGAAACAAAACTGGATGGAGTACTTCAAAAACCATGGAGACCCAAAGTAGTTTATCACTATATTCAATGGAAAAATATAGAACCAGATTTTGTTGTGGATATTACAGGATTCACAGATACTAAAATAGAGGCAATTTTGGCTTATGGTTCGCAATTTTATGATCCAAATTCTAAAGAACCAGAGTCGCCAATATCGAGTAAAAATTTCTTAGAAAGCCTGAATTATCGTTCAAGAGACTTAGGAAGGTTAACAGGTGTAGAACACGCCGAAGGTTTTACAGTTGAAAGGTATTTGGCAGTCAATAGTTTAGGTGATTTGAAGTAAAAAAGCTGAATTTTTTTTGTTTTTTTGTTTGTAGAAGTAAACATTTATTCTATCTTTGCCACCGCTAAGCACAAATGGTGGTTGTAGCTCAGCTGGTTAGAGCATCGGTTTGTGGTGCCGAGGGTCGCCGGTTCGAACCCGGTCATCCACCCAAAAGGCAAAAGCCTCGAAGTAATTCGAGGCTTTTTTTGTGGAATACATTTTCGTCTGTATTTTACAAAAAGATTGTTTCCTTTTTAAATGAAATAGTAAATGTTGTTCCTTTATTGATTTTGCTCTCTACATCTATTTTACCACCTAAGGTTGTAATGTGGTTGTTTACTAAATAAAGCCCAATTCCTTTACTGTCTATATGATTGTTGAACTTTTGGTGTAAACCAAAAATTTTGTCTTTTACAAGTTCCATATCAAAGCCAATGCCATTATCTGAAAAAATCAATTGATCAACACCATTAATTTTTCTGGAATTGATGGAAATAATAGGGGAATGAGTAGGAATTGAATACTTAATTGAATTGGTTATTAAATTTAAAAATATACTTTCTAAGTAGGCTTTATTGAAATTAATATTTTCAAGTTGAGAAAAGTCTACATTGATAACTGCTTTGGAGTTTTGAATTAATGAATTTATCGAAAGAATAACTGAATTTAGAGAATCTGTAAAATTTATTTCTTCAATCTGTGCGATTGCTTTATCTTCAAGAATTAAGACATCTACATAGTTGTTTAAAGCTTGTTTTAAACTTTCGGTAGCCGATTTCAACATTTCTATAAACTGAAGTGTTTCAGAATCTTCAATTTTAGAAACATCCAAAAGAGTAAAAATAGAAAGTAGATTGTTTACAGGAGATCTCAAATCGTGGGAGTTGGTATAGCTTATTTTTTTGAGGTCGTTATTGATTTTTGTGAATTTTGTAAGAAGTAAATTTCGTTCTTCTTCCAGTTTTTTATTGTGTGTGATATTCTTAGCAATTGCATAAACTAGTTTATCGTTAGTAATTGGCATAGATGTCCATGAGAACCATACAATTTCGCCACTTTTTGTTACATATCGATTTTCGAAATTAAAAAGTGGTTTGTTTCTGTGTAGTTCTTTCCTAACTGTTGATGTGTATTCTTGATCTTTAATGTATATAAAGTCATTAATTGGTTTTGAAAGGAGTTCATCATTTGTGTAGCCTAATAATTTTGAAACAGCTGGATTTATTTTTTTGAAAAAACCATCGAATCCTGCTATACATAGCAAGTCGGCAGATAGTTCAAAAAAATGTTCGAATAGATATTTGCTACCCGAATCTGAAATTAAATTATGATTTCCTGTCATTGTCTGGTATTACAAATGTTAGTGTTTTAATTCTTTTGTTGCTAATGGCAAAAAAAGATTAATTGAAGAGTCTTGGGGTTTCTACATAATATATTCCTTAGAAGCTAATGTACATATCGTTTAATAGAACTCCAAATATATTGATACTGTTTTGATTATAAATATGTTTTTTTTAAGAGGTAAGTGGATTAATAAAAAAGGAGCTTCAAATTTCTTCAAAGCCCCTTAATATTATATATACTTAGTGTTTATTTTATAGGTTTATCAACTACAATTCTTTCAGATCTGTTGGCTAATTCCCAAGCAATTACAAATGCCAGTTGTGCTCTTTTTGCTAACGCATCAAATTCTATTTTCTCAACTTTATCTGTTTTTTTATGGTAATCGGCATGAACCCCATTAAATAGAAATACCGCAGGAATACCAAATTTGGCAAAATTATAATGATCAGAACGCTCATAGAAATGATTAGGGTCTTTCGGGTCATTGAATTTAAAATCTAAGTCAAGATGTGTATATTTTTCGTTTTGCGCAACAGTGATATTATGTAAATCACTGGATAATCTATCAGCACCAATTACATAAACATAATTATTAGTATTAGGGTGGTCAAAATCACGACGGCCAATCATATCGATATTAATGTCAGCTATTGTGTTAGCTATTGGAAATAAAGGATGTTCAGAGTAAAAACGAGAACCATGTAAACCATGCTCTTCGCCTGTTACATGAAGAAATAATATGGAACGTTTTGGTCCATGGCCTTCTTTTTGAGCTTTTTGGAAGGCTTCTGCGATTTGAAGTACTGCAACTGTTCCTGATCCATCATCATCAGCACCGTTATAAATATCGCCATTTTTTACTCCTACATGATCATAATGTGCCGAAATAACTAGAACTTCGTTTGGTTTTTCTGAACCTTCAATATATGCCCATATATTTTCTGAATCTGGTAAGTTTTCGTTGTAATTAGCATTTAAGTAGGATGCCGGAATGTGTTGGTAATAATTATTCGCTCCTTTTGGATAAGATATTTTATTTTTGTTATATTGATTAATAAGATATTTTCCGGCTTTTTTTTGTCCTTTAGAACCTGTATCACGACCCTCCATTTCATCAGAAGCAATTATGTAAAGTTTTGTTTTTAATTGTTCTGCTGTTATGGTATTCATGAACTTTGTTGCATTATCGTTGTTCTCTGTTTTCTTTTGAGCGAAACAATTTAGAGATGCAATACATATAAATAGAGATAAGAATTTTTTCATTTAGAATTTTTGGTGATTAATATTTACTATTTAATTTGTTATTTTTTTAATACTTCGTTTAAGAATAACTTAAGATGTTCAAAAGATCTTTTTGCGGCTTTTTCATTGTAAGCAGCACCTTTTGAATTGTCTGTACCTGATTCAGGATTGGTAAAGGAATGAACTGCATTGGCATAATAAATCATTTGCCAATCTGCTTTTGTGTCACGCATTTCTTGTTGAAAAGTAGCAATTTCTTCTTTTGATTCGTATGGATCATCTGCTCCATGACATACTAATACTTTTGCAGTTATAGGTTCAGTTGCTCTAGTGGCATCTTTACCTAAGCCTCCATGAAAAGAAACAACACCTTTTACATTAAGGTGCCCGCGAGCAGCTTCAAGAGCTCCAGTTCCTCCAAAGCAATAACCAATAACTACAATATTATCAGGATTGGCCCCTGCAGCAATTAATTGTTCTAATGCTAATGAAATTCGTTTTTGATAGGCTACAAAGTCTTTTTTGTAAAATCCGGCAACTTTTCCAGCTTCACCATTATCCTTTGGATAATTTCCTTCTCCATATATATCAGCGATAAAAGCATAATACCCTAATTCTGAAAGAGTTTCGGCTGTGTCTTTAGATAGTTTATCAATTCCTTTCCAAGCTGGTAGAATTAAGATACCTGGTTTCTGAGAACCTTTTTGTGAAGGCACGATTTTAAAACCATTCAGAATCTGATTTCCATCTTTGTATTGTACAGGTTTTAATTGTCCAAATGTTTGAATACTAATTAAAATGATTCCCAAAAAAATATATTTTAAGTTTTCCATAGCACTATTTTTTACAAATATCTGAATTATTAATTGATATAAAAAAAACCTTGAAAAAAGCCTTCTTTCAAGGTTGTAGTTATGCTAATTATATTTAGAGATTATTTATAAACTAATATTCCTTTTGAAAGCACAACCTAATTCGATCAAGGATTCAGTTTTTGAAATACCTGGAATAGAATCGATTTTCTCATAAAGTAATCGTCTCATATGTTCGTGATCTTTTGCAATCATTTTTATATAAAGCGTAAAAGAACCTGTGATGTAATAGCATTCAGTTATTTCGGGTATTTCTTTTAAAGCTTCGATAACTTTTGCAGAGTCCTGATCCTTTTTTAAAGTGATTCCAGTAAATGTTCCCCAGTCATAACCTATTTTTTTTTCGTTTAAAACGGGTTTGATTCCAGATATAATTCCTTGCTCTATTAATCGGTTGATGCGTTGGTGCACCATAGTGTTTGAGATCTTAAGATTACTTGCTATTGCAGAAAAAGCCATTCTTCCGTCTTTTTCTAATTCTTTTATGATATTGATGTCAAATTCATCTAATATGTCCATATTCTGCTTTTTTAAAGTTAAAATCACTTTTTATTGAGGTAAAAGTAATTGTTTTTTAGTTATTTTTTTTGTTGAGTATCTTCGGAAGTGTTAAAATAACAACATGACTTATTTTTGTTATAAATAAATTATATTTTTTTTAAAAGATGCTTATAAAAGTCAAATTTAACTTTTTATTTGGTAAATAAAAAACATTTGTTACTTTTGTATGGATATTTTAATAAAATTATAGACAATGGAACATACAACACAAGCACTTTCTTTAAAGTCGGAAGTTTTAATTGAAAAAGAGAATAAATATGGAGCTCATAATTATCACCCGTTACCAGTCGTTTTAGAAAAAGGGGAAGGTGTTTTTGTATGGGACGTTGACGGAAAAAAATATTTTGATTTTTTATCTGCTTATTCAGCCGTAAATCAAGGTCATTGCCATCCAAAAATTGTTGGGGCTATGGTAGAGCAAGCTCAAAAATTGACATTGACTTCCCGTGCTTTTTACAATGATCAATTAGGAGTATATGAAGAATATATAACTAAGTATTTTGGTTTTGATAAAGTGTTACCGATGAATACTGGAGCCGAAGCTGTGGAAACAGCTTTGAAATTGTGTAGAAAATGGTCGTATGAAGTTAAAGGGATTCCTGAAAATCAAGCTCAAGTTATTGTATGCGAGGGTAATTTTCATGGAAGAACAACTACCATTATTTCTTTTTCGAATGACGAAAGCGCTCGCAAAAGCTTCGGTCCTTTTACCGAAGGATTTATAAAAATTCCTTATGATGATATTGAAGCTTTAGAAAAAGTATTGAAATCATCAACTAATATTGCTGGATTTTTGGTAGAACCTATTCAAGGAGAAGCTGGAGTATATGTTCCTAGTGAGGGATATTTGGCAAAGGCTAAAGCACTTTGTGAAGCTCATAATGTATTGTTCATTGCAGATGAAGTTCAGACAGGAATTGCAAGAACCGGTAAATTATTAGCCGTACATCACGAAAATGTGCAGCCTGATATTTTAATTTTGGGGAAAGCTATTTCGGGCGGAGTTTATCCAGTGTCTGCTGTTTTGGCGAATAATGAAATTATGGACGTCATTAAGCCAGGTCAGCATGGATCTACTTTTGGTGGAAATCCTATTGCAGCAGCAGTTGCTATAGCAGCTCTTGAAGTTGTTCGTGAAGAAAATTTATCTGAAAACGCTCAAAAATTAGGATTGATTTTAAGAAAAGGACTTAATGAAATTGCAGCACGTAATCCGTTAATCGAATTGGTTCGAGGCAAAGGATTACTTAATGCTATTGTCATCAACTGTGGAGAAGATTCAGATTTAGCTTGGGATATTTGTCTTCGTTTTAGAGATTATGGACTATTGGCAAAACCAACTCATGGCAATAAAATTCGTTTTGCGCCACCATTGGTAATTACAGAAGCTCAAATTCAAGAATGTCTTTCAATTATTGAGAAAGCTTTAAATGATTTTAAAAAATAGTTTTTAATGCAGAAAGCTATTAAGATTATTAAAAATCGATCCGATATTGGAGCAGGAACTCGTGGATCTGATATGGGGATAGATGCAATTGAAATTGCTGCCATAAATAAAAATAGTGATTATTTTAATTTGTATGAGTTTGAAGATGTAAAAACGCATAATGAATCAATATATGATAAATACCGAAGTTCAGTAGCCAAAAGAATCGAACATGTTGTAGAGCAATGTACACGAGTTAGTAATTCAGTTACAAAAAATCTAAATAATAATTATTTTCCAATAGTACTTTCAGGAGATCATTCTTCTGCTTTAGGCACTATTAGCGGTGTGAAAGCTGCTTATCAAGAACAGACTCTTGGTGTTATCTGGATTGATGCGCATGCCGATTTACATTCGCCTTATACAACTCCTTCTGGAAATATTCATGGAATGCCTTTGGCTGCTGTACTGGGTGATGATAATCTCGATTCTCAGGTTAATCCAGTAGCAACCGATACACAAGAACATTGGATTGAAATGAAAAATATCGGTATTCAAGGTCCAAAAATAATAGCAGAAAATCTGATATATTTTGGAGTTCGTGATACTGAAGAAGCAGAGGATAAACAAATAGAAAAATTGAATATCCGAAATTATAAAGTAGAGGAGACTCGTTATCGAGGTCTTGAAAACTGTGTTTCGGAAGCATTGATTAAATTATCTCATTGTGATGTTTTGTATATTTCTTTTGATGTAGATGCTATGGATTGTGATTTAATCTCTTTTGGTACAGGAACTCCAGTTTCTAGAGGTTTTGATCAATATGAAATTATAGCAATTGTCAACCAGATTATTCAGTCGAAGAAAGTAGTCTGCATTGAATTTGTTGAGGTAAATCCACTTTTAGATACTAAAGGTAACAAGATGGCTGAAACTGCTTTTCAAGTGTTAGAAGCTATTACCGCTACACTTGTTTTACCTATTGAATAAGAGTTTTTATAAATAAAAGAGTAAAAAGTAATTGAATATCAGAGAGTCTTAAAGTTTTATACTTTAAGACTTTTTTGTTTGATAACTTACATTTTTATTAACGAAAACGATTGATTTTCAATTGGGTATAATTGTTTTCTTTCAAATGAGTTAATTTTTTCATTATTTTGATTTTAACAGATTGTTATTAGAAAAAATACTTATATTTGTATAAGTATTAATACTTAGTTAATCAAAAGTTGAACTTTTATACTTTGAATCATGATAGCAATAAATAAACCAAAATTAACAATAGTAGGAGCGGGGCCTGGTGATGTAGAATTGATTACTCTGAAAGCAATTAAAGCATTGGAAAGTGCTGATGTTGTTTTATATGATGCCTTGGTTAATGAAGAGCTATTGCAATATGCACAGCAAGCTGAAATTATATTTGTTGGAAAACGATTTGGATGCCATGCTTACACTCAAGATCAGATTAATGATTTAATTGTTTCAATGGCTAAAAATAAAGGCCATGTAGTTCGTTTAAAAGGTGGAGATCCTTTCGTTTTTGGAAGAGGTAGTGAAGAAATAGATTTTGCAAGTCAATTTGGAATTGAAACAGCAATTGTTCCTGGAATATCATCTGCAATGGGAGTACCAGCTTCAAACGGAATTAGTTTGACTCAAAGAAAAGTTGCAGAGAGTTTTTGGGTAATTACTGGAACTACTTCGGAACATAAATTGTCTAAAGATGTTAATTTGGCTTCACAATCTTCGGCTACGGTTGTCATTTTGATGGGAATGAATAAGCTTGATGAAATTGTCGCGTTGTATCAAAACAATAGAACCGATGATTTGCCAATAGCTATCATTCAAAACGGAACCAAGACAACTCAAAAAAAAGTAATTGGAACTATCAGTTCGATATCAGCATTAGTCGAAGAAAACCAAATAGCTTCTCCTGCAATTATAGTAATTGGTGAAGTAGTTAAAAATGCTTCAAAACTAACTGAATATATAGAAGAAGAATTGGTTTTTGATTCTTCTTTTGAAGATGAATTTATTTTACAAAATCTAAATGAAATGCTATGATTAAGATAAAATATTTTGGAGCTCTTGTCGCTCGTACAAGACGCAGAGGTGAAAAAATCTATTTTTCAGATTTGAAATTAAGTCAATTATTAGTTGAGCTAGAACGAAAATATGAATTGAATCAGTTTCCTTTTAGCGTGGCTGTTAATCAAAAAATAATAGATAGATTTTCTAATCTGATTCTAAAAAGTAACGACACTGTTGCTTTATTACCTCATTTTCTTGGAGCATAATCTCATTTTGTTCCTTTTGAAGTATTCTTAATGATTAGAAGTTTTCTTGTGTTTTTCTAATTAAAAAATCATATTTACAGTATTATTTTACAAATAAATAATATACTTTTGGTTTGACTAAGTTATTATTTATAAAAGTAAAACATGAAAAAAAGTATTGTAAGTATATTTGTTCTAGGTCTGTGTTTTAGTATTCATGGACAATCGATTGATAAAATCGTTACCAGCAAAGAAGTTTCTCGTATCGAAAAAGTACTTTCTGCAGATGATATGCAAGGGAGAAGAACTTTTACTCCTGGTATTGACAAAGCATCTGCCTTTATTGAATCGGAATTCAAAAAAGCAGGATTGCAACCTTTTATGGGAGCTGCAAATTTTAGACAAGAGTTTTCTATGACTGAATCTAAAGCTAAAGACTCAAAAATTACTATTGATGGACAAGAAATCAATAACAATCAAGTGGTTGCTTTTTCTTATGAACCTCAGGTTTCCTTAACAGAGAAAAGTGATATTACAGTTGTCAAAATCAGTAAAGGGGATAATCTTGGAAAGAAATTTAATGAGTATTATAAGAGCTCTAAGAGTTATTTGGTATTAGTTGATGCTTCATTTAATAATGTTTTACCTAATCTTCAACATATTGATAGAATCACTTCTAATCCTGGAACTAATACTGTTTTGTTTGTTTTTGGAGTTTCAGAAGCAAACACTTTTTCTGTTGAACTAACCAATACTATCTCTAAAAAATCATTGAATAATGTGGTTGGAGTATTGCCTGGTAAAAGCAAACCAGATGAATACGTAATTTTCTCTGGGCATTACGATCATCTTGGTGTAGGTTCTCCAGAAGAAGGTGTACCTCATACTGCAACTGACTCTATTTATAATGGTGCAAATGATGATGCAGCAGGAAGTACTGCAGTAGTTATGTTGGCTAATTATTTTAAAAAACTAAATAACAACGAACGTACTATTATTTTTACCACTTTTGTTGCTGAAGAATTAGGTGGTTTTGGAGCTAAATATTTTTCTAAACAACTTTCTGCGGACAAAGTAATTGCCATGTTCAATTTAGAAATGATAGGTACAGAATCTAAATGGGGGAAGAACTCTGCTTATATAACAGGATTTGAAAAATCGAATATGGGAGAGATTTTACAAAAGAATTTAGAGAAAACCAATTTTAAGTTTTATCCAGATCCTTATCCAGAGCAAGAATTATTTTATCGTTCTGACAATGCTACTTTGGCAAAATTAGGAGTTCCTGCACATACCATTTCAACATCAAAAATGGATAGCGAACCAAATTATCATACTGCTGATGATGAATTTGAAACATTAGATATTGATAATATGACCGAAATTATTAAGGCCATTGCTTTGAGTTCTTCATCTATTATTAGTGGAAAAGATACACCATCGAGAGTTGATACCACTCAGTTAAGATAGTTTAAGAGAAAAAATAAATTATATAAAAACCCTTGAAATTAATTGTTTCAAGGGTTTTTTTGAATGTTGAGGTTTAATCAAAACCAATATTTCTACCTTTATAAATGAACAATTTTTAGTAGATAATGAAGCTGTTTTTATTTGCTATTTTTTCTTTTTTCCTGTTCCTTTAAGATAGTGCTTAAATATGGTGTAATGATTTCTTTAATTTCACTTTCTGGAATAGTTAAAGTTTTAGGATTTTGAACGAGTTGTAACCAAGGTTTAGGTGCATCAAAATTATAACTTCCAAAAACAACTACTGGAGTTCCTTTAAATTTTACATTTTCATCATTTACCAAAACCCATTGATCTGCCCATTCATATAAATATTTAGCATCTTTTTCCTGTAATCTCATACACGAATGTGATGCTGGATAACCAGGCAATTCATATTGGTGAAATCCAACACCTTTTTTATTTTCGACATTAAAATTCCATTTTAATTCCCACTCATCATTGAATGTGCTGGTGGTTTCTTCGGCTTTCCAATTCGTAAAGAACAATCCTGTTGGTGTTGGGTCCTTTTTTTTACCCATATTGGTTGGACCAGTACGGATTAAAATTCCATTTTCGTAGGTTGCAAAAGTTTGAGTAGGGTATGAGAAGAAAATAATTTTATCGACTTCTTGTAACGAAGTAACTTGCAGCGGAAAAGGCAAATAATATACTATGTCACCATTAAGATATGATGGAATGATAACAGAATCCATTTTTATAAAGTTTTCTTTATCGGTTCTATTTACTGCTAGAGCAATTTCTAAATTTTCTTCGCTTTTATTTTTTTTAAGCCATTCTTTAGTGTTTTCCAGAGTATAGGAAACATTTTTGGGTTCTTTTCGAACGGGTATTTTCTTTGTAGTAACAACTTTATTTTTATCTCCATTCTTGCAGGACAATAACATAAATGCAATAATTCCAAATAGTATAATCAATTTTTTCATTTCGCTTTATTTTTTGTAAAAATGATTTAAATAAGGCAATAAACTGTTATATAATTATTCGGAATTATTGTGTCTTTTACAGGTAGCTAGCTTGATTTTTGGCTATAAATTATACTAAGTTTATTTTTTATAAATCATTGTAGGAGCTGATTGTGATTTAGAATATATAGTTACATCGGCAATGGTTACTCTATCAGGAGCATTGATAGTGTAAAATATCAAGTCGGCTATATCTTGTGGTAATAATGGTTCGTAACCTTCATATACTTTTTGAGCTTTTTCTTTATCACCTTTAAATCTAACTTCTGAAAATTCTGTTTCAACAGCACCTGGTGCGATATTCGTAATTTTAATACCATGCTGGGTTAAGTCAAGTCGCATTCCTTCGCTTATTGCTTCTACTGCTTTTTTGGAAGCGCAATAAACAGTTCCATTTGCATACGTTTGTTTTCCGGCAACTGAACTTAAATTGATAATATGTCCTTTTTTCTTTTCGACCATTTGCGGAATTATGGCTCTTGAAACATACAACAATCCTTTTACGTTTCCGTCAATCATAGCATCCCAATCTTCAATATCGCCATTGTCTATCGAAGAGAGCCCGTGAGCATTGCCAGCACTATTTACCAAAATGTCAATATTTTTCCATTCGTTTGGTAAAGAGTTGATTTGAAGCTCAACTTCCTGTCTATTGCGAACATCAAAAACCAAACTATGAGTTTTTACAGTTTCTGGTAATGAATTTTTTAATTCTTCCAGTTTCTCTGCACGGCGTCCGCATAGGATTAAATTATACCCGTTTTCGGCAAATTTAATTGCAGTTGCCCTTCCTATTCCTGAAGTTGCACCTGTTATAAAAGCAATTCTTGTCATATCTTTTTTATTATACTATTCTATAAAAGAGTTTAATTTTTAATACTCTAGTTTGGAATTTTAGGATTGTTGTTTATCCGTACAAAGGTAAGAAGCCTAAGCTTAAATTGTGTTTTTCAAATGATCTATTTATAGCCTCTGTCCATAATTATTGTCCACCATGTTTAATTATTAATTCGGCTGTTTCTTGAAAGTTCTTTTCATTTGCCATAAATAAAGGGGTTAGTCCATTATCCGTTTTGGCATTAATTTCGGCACCGTTGTCTATCAGAAGTTTTGAAAGTTTTGTCTCTCCGTTATGCGCAGCAGAATGTAATGGTGTAAATCCTTGCATTTGTTTTGCATTTACGTTGGCACCATGTTTTATTAAAAGCTGGGCAATGTCAAAGTGAGAAATTGCGCAGGCGGAGTGAATGGGGGCAACTTTAAATGAATTGTTTGATGCAATGTTTGGGTCTGCACCTTTGTCAAGAAGTAGTTTTACAAGAGACAAATGTCCAAAGAATGAAGCTAGTCCCAAAGGAGTAAAACCGTCAGCGGAAAACGAATTAAATAAGTCAGGGGTTTTGTCTAATAATTGACTGATTGTTTCGATGTCTCCAATACTGGCAGCTTCAAAAATATCAAGTGTTTTTTTATGTTTTTTTAAAATGTCAATTGCAAAATTATTTCTGCAATAAGCAGCAAATTGTAAAAGAGAAATTCCTTGTTCCGTTTTGATTTCCGCAAGAGAAGGGGTGTTGTTTAGCTTCTGTTCTAAAAGGTCATTTTTGCTTGTTTTTATCAGTTCAATAATTTCATCCATATCCATTGTATTTATTTTGTCTTTTGTACGGAAGTGTCGTCGTTTTACAATGATACTAACAGTTAAGATTTATTGGTTTTTGTAAGACCAATGAATAGCTGTGGTTGTTTATTTTTCATTTAAAAACTTTTCAATCATTGGAATAACAAGCTGACTTTCTTTAAAATCAGGTTTTATTGTTGTTATTTCTCCAATATATTCTCCATGTCCCCCTGGAATTATTGCTAATTCTGAGTTGGTAATTTGTCTGTGCATTTCAATAGCGTGTTCAGGTGTAATAATGTCTTTGTCACCTATTATGATTAAAGTTGGTACTTTAATGGATTTGATTTGTTCGTTTGGAATATCTTTAAAATTAAGCATCCTTTTGGCATCTCTGTCGTGCATTACTTGTAAACCATTGGGGTTGGCTGCCACTTTCTTATATCCAGCTTTTAGTTGTTCGGGCATGTTTTCCAATTTGGCTTGTTTCATAAAGTCCCAAAACCAATCGGGAACTCCATTTCGTTTGGCAAGTGCTGAGCCTAAAATTATTTTATTAACTATTTCAGGGTGGCGAATAGCTATTTGTAAAGTAGTTGTTCCACCGTTACTAAAACCGAAGAAATCCGCCTTTTCGATGTTTAAGTTTTTGAGAAGTGTAGCAACATCGTCTGCATCTTGTTCAAACGTAGAGTCTGAGTTTCTATCGGTTGTTCGTCCGTGTGCTTGTAATTCAACCGCTATCACTTTTCTGTTTTTGGCAAATAATGGAATAACTTTTTCAAAATTTGTTTGAATAGTCGAACCACCACCGTGAATTAATACAAGTGGTTTTCCTTGTCCGTAAATTTCGTAATACATTTTTAGTCCATTTGCGTCTGAATATCCACTGTTAAAATTTAATTTTTCTGTTGATTCAATTTCCATTTTATTGGTTTTTGTGTTTTTTTCATTGCACGATATCAAAGTGAAAAGCGGGAGTACTAAAGTTATAAATATTTTTTTCATTTCTATTATTCGTATGTAGTTTTTGTACTGTACTATAAATGACCAATAATGTTCTGATATTTATTAACTGCGTTGTTAAATATATTGGGTTATATTTTTTTCTGTATTTGCCAATAATGCCCAAAAGGATCTTTGAACATTCCTTGTCTGTAACCATAATCATGGTCTTCGGCAGGATTAATTTCTATGGCACCTGCTTGAATAGCTTTTTGCATTACTGCATCAACATTTGGTACAAATAAACCTATGATTGCTGTAACACCCTTTGCACTTATTGGCTCTAGAGCATCACGCATAGTTTCGTGAAGATGAAAAATAGCACCATTAATTTCCAATTCTACTACATGAATGCTTCCATCCTCATTGCGAAAACAAAAATGTTCAATAGCACCAAATTTTATATAAAAATCTATGTTGAATGTCCCGTTGGGAATGTGCAGTTCGGGAGCAAAATGAGTTGTGTTATCTGTTGTTCTCATAGTTTTTTTTGTTGCTTTTTGTTTTCGAAATCCACAGTTTTACAAATACAAAACTATCTTTAAAATTAGCCAAATGTCCAAATATCTTGGAACGGCTGTTGTGTGATGGTTTTATTCTATGTTCGGTTTTTCAATTCTCCAATATTTTTCACAATTATGTCCATCGTTTGAATTGGTAATTACTGCTTTAAATTTTTTGCAAAAAAGGGTATGTCCAAATTCATAGCGTGAAAAATAATTATTGTTTTCTGCTGAAAATCTACAAGAATAACAATTTTTAAAATCTTTAATTTCAAAGGCTGATTTAATTATTAAATCAATAAATTGTCCACCACTATAACTTTCTATTTCGTCATCATATTCATAATCTATTTCTTTTGGTTTTAAGATTTGAAAATGTTTGTAATTGTGAATGTTTAAATTATAGATTATTTCTTTAATTCTTAATTCCTTGCTTATTGCTTTATTGTTCTGATAAATTGCAAAGAAACTAAACATTTTGTTGCATTCATTTGGTAAAAAATAATCTTCATTTTTTTGATTTATTATAAAGTTGTGAAATATTATATTTTCTTGATTAATAGGTATTTTCCTTTCGCTAATAAATTTCAAATCTAATTCATTGATTAAACTTATTTCAACAATTCTAATTTTACTTTCAATTTTTGCTATTTCACATTTATGAGAAACAGCAAATTCGATAAAGAGTTTTTCTTCGCTTTTTGAAGACTCAAGTAAAATATCCGCAATAAATCCATTGTGATATTTTTCTATTGTAATCTTATCAAACCATTTAGTTAAATTTAATAAACTTATTTTATCGTCAAGTTTGCAAACTAAATTTAGGTTTTCTTTTTCTTTGCAAGAAGTACAATTTCTATAAGTTTTATATTGAATATTAAAACTTTCATTGTTATTAAGACATTTTATGTATTCGTTGTAAAATTGAATTTTACTTAATTTGTGTAAATAGCTTTCAAAACTACAATTGCTATCAGCTTTATGAGAAAAATGATGAGCTTTTATTTCGCCTTTTCTTGCAATCATTTTACTTTCACAATTAATGCAAAAATAATTCTGTGCTGATTTTTTTTCAACGTTATTAATATGAATTAATTCATTTTCTTCATTGTAAGCATAAAGATTTTTCATTTGCTCAATTCATTTTCGTGCTTTTTGGGAAGCTATCGCACAACGTTCTGGCGCTACAAGAGGTTTGGGATTAAAGAGGCGAGTTTTTTCCATTATGCACAAATTTTTCAAGTACAAAAACATTTTTAAATTCAGCCTTTTGCCCAAATCTCTTGTAACGGCTGTGCGACCTTGCTATTATTGAGTATTGATTAAATCATCAATTGACTTTTGCAATTTTACCAATTTTAATGAATTATTTCGTTCGAAATTTTGATTAGGTTGGTCGTTTTCCATATTTGTAAGTTGATAAGCATCATATTCTTTTACGATATATTTTTCTCCAGCTCCCAGATAAAATTTTACATGGCGAGAATCGTCAATTATTAATTCCATTACTAATCCATCTTTCTCTGAGATTAGATAGCTTTTCACTTCTTCTTTTAAAATCGTCTTTCGGTTTTGAAGATAAAAATCAAAAACCTTATTGTGAATAGCTTTTATGGGAGAACCACATTTGTTATATGTTTGGATAAAGTCCTTGTCTTTATCACGCCAAAAAAAATAGATTTGTGATGATTCGTAATTGCAATTATCGTTTGTTCCGCAACAATGACATCCTGTAGAATAAGTTTCCATGACAAAACTATTATTAATACCTTTCGATTTCAATTCATTTAATCGAAGTGAAATTATTGAATCGTTTGATGCAAAGAGTTTTCCAAATGTAATTAGCGAACAAAAAGTAATTAAAAAAATAAATTTCATAAGCAGTTTTTTAAGCATGTCGCACAACGTCTTGGCGCTATAAGAGGTTTGGGATTAAAGAAACGAGTTTTTTCCATTATGTACAAATTTTCCAAATACAAAACCATTTTTAAATTAAGTCAAATGCCCAAATCTCTTGTAACGGCTGTCGTTTTTTTATTTAAGGCAATAAGTCTATTCCTTTTTCGACTATAAATTTCACGCTTTCTTTTATTAAGTATTTACTTGTTTCGGATAAAAACTCCTTTATTAAAATTGGTCCTTGTTTAGATATTTTTCCCCAAACCAAGGATAATTTTTTAATTACCCATTTTTTTGATTTTTTGGTTAAGTTTTCTCTTAATTCAATTACTTCATTTATAATATTGTCAATTTCAGCTTCATTCTTTTCAGTCTTATATTTTTCAATATTATTTTGAATTTTTTCTAAATGTTCATCTAATAATAGAATTTGCTTGACCTTTAATGGATTTATTCCGGCATCTTCATCAATAATTTCAAATTCAGTATAATATTCATTTGCAAATGCTTCTACAATATTGTCATCAAATATGGATTTTATATTGTCGTACTCTTCCAAGATATTTACCCAACTTTGAAACTCTTTTTCTAAAAGATTTACATTAACCCATTTTCTATCAATTTTAGTCGCTAAATCACTGTGAGGTTTACGATTTACTAAAACAGAAAATGCAGGTTGGTTTTTAAACTCTTCGATTATAAAATGAAAATCTGATTTTTTGTCTTTATCGACAAACTTAATTAAATATTGATCTTGAGGAATGATTTCAAAAATTGTAGACTCTTTTTTTAAAAAAGGTTCTAATGTTTTTAAAATTTGTAAAGGTATTTTTTTCTTCATATTTTTCGTTTCTGCGGTAAAATGTCTGCCAACGTCTTGGCGCTACAAGAGGTTTGGGATTAAAGATGCGAGTTTTTTCCATTATGCACAAATTTTCCAAATACAAAACCATTTTTAAATTAAGTCAAATGCCCAAATCTTTTGTAACGGCTTAGTGGCTGTTATTTAAAGTTTCTTTTGTCAATTCAATAATTTCGTTTTTAAAATCTATAAAGTTTTCATCTGGTTCAATATTGTAATATGCAACTTCAATATTATTGTTTATTTCATTTATATCTGAAAATTGGAGTTCAAAATATTTGCCTGAAAAATGATCATCTATATTTTCTGTATGTGAATGTGGAAATTGCATTTTGAACTGTTTTTCAAGTTCGGCAAATTTACTAGGATTGAAATTCAAATAGTATGTTTTAACATCTTTACTATTTTCATACCAGCCATTCCTTTTTATTATTAAAAATCCTAAATCATTAATTTCAATTTCAAAATTAATTTCATTGTTATTATTAATTCGGTATTTAATTCTTTTTAATCCAAGTTTGCAAAATTTGATTGGTTCGTACCTTATTTTATCAATTTTATTCTGTAACCAATATTCAGATGTAAATTTTGGTTCATTAAATAAATAGATTAATGGCAATATAATTAATGCCAAAATTATACAAATAGTGAAGTATATTTTCTTTTTCATCGTTTTCTACGGGCCAATAGCCACCAACTCATTTATATGCGCCATAAACTTTCCCATATACACTCAAATTAGTGTAGATTAACGAAAGTTTGTCTCAGTTTTTGCTTTATATCAAATATAGAAATTTAAAAATTATAAATCGTTACTCGTATCTTTAGTTATTTTGGCTGTTTTTTGTACTCCGCCAAGTAAAAATGGGGCTCCGAAGAAAGAATAATGCCCTGATACGAGCTTCCGTCAGCCTGATGCGTGCTTCCGTCGGTCTGATGCAACCTTCCGTGTCCTTGAAACGAGCTTCCGTCAGCCTGATGAATGCTTCCGTCGACCTGATACAAGTTTCCGTCTCCTTGAAGCAAGCTTCCGTGTCCATCAAACGTACTTCCGTCTCCTTAAAACGATCTTTGAATAAGTTATTATCTATTTAGAATGTCGTTTTGTATCTTACTGATGGTTTATTCATGAATTTGTTATTTGATGATAGGGGATTAAACCATAAATTGGGTTGCCAGTTTTTATGAAATTAAATTCATTGTGTTTTCTCTGTTTTGTAAATTAGATAAATGTTTAAGCGCGAAAGCTAATAGAATAGGTGCAGGATAAGAATATAGGAGAATTGGATTGAGTAAGTTGATAAAATATAGGGTATTGTTTTATCGAATATTGTTCTTGTAATTGCGTAATGCCCGCGAGAAGGATAGAAGCAAGCTACCAAAGTAGCGCGTATAGCCTGACAGCATAAAGAGAAAGAGCCGACTCACCGCAACGATGAATTGGCTCTTTCTCTTTATGGTGGCTCGCCCTTATTGTTTTAATTATACTTTGGCTTCTTCTAAAGGGGTGAAATTTTCTTTTGGAGCTTCGCATAAAGAACAGCAATAATCCTCTGGGAGATCCTTGAATAGTGTTCCTTTTTCGATGCCTTGAATAACATCTCCGTATTCTGAATTATAAATGGTTAAGCATTCTTGACATTGATGAATGTCTAGTGTTTTGGTTTCTTTTTTGGTTGTGGCATTTTGAAATTCGAGTACGCTGGTTCCTAATTCTTCAAAGTATTTTTTACTTAATTCGATAAGAATATTAGGTAATTCCAGTTTATCGACATCCTGTGCGTGAACGATGTATTCGCGAGTGTTAGGATCGAAATTCTTGGCATGCAAAATGTTGAAAGTGTCTCGTATTTTAATCGATTCGAGATCTTTTGGCGGATCATTTTTTTCGATTACAATAGAGGTAAAATAATGTCCCTCACGATTGTAATCGGATAGCCCGAAGGTAAGCCCATAAGTACTGATATCGAATTGGTCGAGGGTACGTACAAGGAAGGTTTTGAGGTTCAATGCCCATTCCATTGCAACAGGTAAATGCCAGTTAAGCTCAAGTAAAGAGTGGCGTACGTTGATTCCTTTTTTGCCTAAGAATTTTTCCCAATCGAGTTTACGCTCTTTAGGGATTCCTTTTACAATGAAAGATTTCCAAGGGGTGATACATATTTTTCCGATTTTGCAATCAAAACACAAATCACACATTTCTTTTAGGAATTGTAAGTCGTATAAGTTGTTGCGCCAGTAGAGTCCAAGCCAGTATTGATCGATTCCGAGTCTGTTCATTCCTTCGTAGTACGGGAACGGATAGAAGGAAATGTTTAATGGCTGATCGATGGTTCTATTGTTGGTGTCCAAGTCGCTAACGAGTTGAAAAATCATGTCAATTGTATCGGGTTCTTCCTGAAGTATTTTTTCTATTTCGTAGTAGATTTTTCCAATGTCCCAGCTGTAAATTAATACTGGGAAAAGTTCCATTTTGTCCCATTTTGGCAAACGAATATATAAAAACCAATAGTCTTCATGGTGTGAGGCTATAAAGTTGATGTGTCCCGTAAATAGAGGAACGATTTGTTGTTTGGGATCGGTTATATTGACTTTTAGCTTTGGATTTTCCTTGAATTGTTCGAGTATATAAAGGAATTTATTTCCGGTAAGCCAAGGAGTATTGCTTAAAATATCGGTTGCTACGTAAGAAGAAACGATATTGTTACCGCTTTTTTCGTTGGGATATACAAAATGATGTTTTCCAATTTTTTCGGCAGTATTACTTTGGAATCCTTTTGGGAATATAATGTCTTGTCTTGATCCAAAAGATATGGTATCAAGGCCTTGTTCTAGTCCCATATTTACAATCTCGCGTAATTCTCCTGGAGAAATTACGCCACCTTTTACAATGAGTCTCGTTAATTCCATTTTGTTGTTTTTTAATGAGTAGTTGTTTGTTGATCGTTATTAGTAGATTGGTGTTGGGATTCAAAAAGATTCTTTTGACTTCTTTCTATCAACCAACAACTATTAACTATCAACTTTATAACTTATTTACATTTAGCTAATATCTCTTTTACTTCAGTTTTGCAACTGCCACAGCCCAATCCTGCACCAGTGGTTTTGCATAGTTCGGTAAAGTTGGTTACACCACTTTTGATGGTTTCTTCAATATTACCATGCCCAACCTGACTGCAGGAACAAACCAATTTTCCTATCACAGGTTTTGCTTCAGAACCGCTTCCTCTTAGTAATGTGTTTCGTTTGTCTGCCAATTCGATTTTGCTTTCAATCATGGTTTTGAATTCAGCAAATTCGTTTTTATCTCCCATCAGGATAGCACCTACTAGTAGATCATTCTTAACGATACATTTTTTATAATAGCGTTTCCCTAAGTCGGCAAAAACAATTTCTTCGTAAGAATCATCATTTTCGGGTACTTCGATTTCTCCAATACTACAAAGATTGATATCTTCCAGTTTTAAAATATTCATCAATACCGATCCTTTGTAATAGCTACTGATATCACCAGCAATGAAGTTCGCCAAAATATCAGCTTGTTCCTCGGCAGCAGAAGTGATTCCAAATAACTGATTGTTGAATTCAGCAATTTCACCTATAGCAAATACATCTGGATTGGATGTCTGTAAATACTGATTTACTTTGACACCGCGACCGCAAATAAGCCCTGTTTCCTTTGCTAATTCAATGTTTGGAATAGTTCCAATAGTGTAAACAATAGCATTTGCAGTTAAGATTCGTCCACTTTTTAGGGCAATTTCTATTTCGTTAGCATTTTCAGTTTCGAATACAGTACTTACCTCATTATCAAAATAGATTTGAATATCTCGAAGCTGTACTTCTTCAGCCAATAATTTACTGGATATACGATCCAGTTGACGCTCCATTAAACGGGAAGCTCTTTGGATAATTGTTATTTTAACTTTTTTGTGTTTAAGCGCTGCTGCTAATTCAAGTCCTAATAAACCACCACCTACAATAACTACGTGTTGTTCTTCTGCTGGTAAATTAGTTCCCTCTAAGTAATCTTTTAATCGGTCAGCATCATTTTTCTTACGGATGGTAAAACGACCTGGTAGATGCAATTGCGCATTTTCGGGAATGAAAGGACGGCTTCCGGTAGCCATAATCAAGGTGTCAAATTGATGAATTTTACCTTGACTGTCGGTTATAATTTTATCGGTTGCATTTACGTTTTCAATCGCTACGCCCGATTTCATAGTAATATTTAATTGTCCCAAAGCATCATCTTTTATTTTTAAAAGACTTTCCCAAGACAATTCGGCTGTAACATATTCCGGTAATAAAACGCGATTGTAAAATGGGTTTTCCTCGTTTGAAAAAACAATAATTTCATCGACAGTATTGATTTCTCTATAATTCTGAATGAAACGGAAAGCCGCGGCTCCTGCTCCAATAACTGCGATTTTTTGAAAAGGTTTAACGTATTTTGTTACTGAAACGGTAGTGAATTTAAAATCAGGTTCTTTGGAGATTGGATCAACAATAGTATTGGTTAGATTGTTGGTTCTGTTCAAATCATTATCCAATTGTTTTCCCCAGTGCATTGGCAAAAATAAAACACCTTCTTTGATAGTATCGGTTACTTTGGCTTTTACACGTACTTCTCCATTTTTACTGGCTACTATAACAATATCTCCATTTTTAATTTTTGCTTTATAAGCATCGATAGGATTTATTTCAAGAACTGGACTAGGAGTGTGTGTCATTAATCGCGATACTTTTCCAGTTTTGGTCATCGTATGCCATTGATCACGTATACGTCCAGTAGTTAATATAAATGGGTATTGTGCCGATGGTTTTTCCGAAGTATTTTCGATACTTGTTGGGATATTGAAAATTGCTTTTTGCGATGGGGTAAAGAACTTTTTATCCGAAAATAAACGAGGTGTTCCCGGGTGTCCATAATCTGGTACAGGCCATTGAAAAGTTCCTTCGTTTTTTAGTCTTGAATAATTTAAATAAGAGACATCTATATTAGTGCCTTTGGTCATAAGGCAATATTCTTTATAAACAGCTTCGGTATTCTCGAAATTGAAACCTGAAAATTTCATTTTTTTTGCAAAATTCAACAAAATTTCAACATCCGATAAAGCTTCTCCAGGAGGATTAATTCCTTTTGGCAGATAAGAGATACGACGCTCAGAGTTGGTCATTGTACCTTCTTTTTCTAACCAACCTGCTGCGGGTAATAATAAATCGGCAAATTTTGCGGTGTCGGCACTATGAGAAATATCTTGAACGACAACAAACTTAGCGTTTGCTAATGCTTTTTCAACTCTGCGTGAATCTGGTAAGCTGACCATTGGATTAGTACAGATAATCCAAACCGCTTTCATTTTCCCAGATTCTAAAGCATCAAACATTTCGGTGGCTGTAAGTCCTGGTTTTTCCGAAATGGAATCTACTCCCCAAAAATCGGCTACTTCTTTGCGATGTTCTGGATTGTTTAATTCTTTATGAACTGCTAGTAAGTTAGCCATTCCGCCCACTTCGCGGCCTCCCATTGCATTGGGTTGCCCTGTCAATGAGAAAGGACCAGATCCTGGTTTTCCAATTTGACCAGTTACCAGTGAAAGGTTCAATAAAGCAGTATTTTTATCAACGCCAATAGCACTTTGGTTAAGTCCCATAGCCCACATAGAAATAAATCCTTTGGCTCTGCCAATCATTTCTGCTGCTAAGTGAATGTCATTTACAGAAATACCACAAACTTTGGACGCATTTTCATAAGAACTGTTAGATACAAGTTCTTTGTATAGTTGATAGTTTTCGGTATGGTTTTTTACAAAATCTGTGTCAACATATCCTTTTTCTATTAATCGTTTTCCAATAGCGTGGTATAAAACAATATCGGTTCCAGGAAGTATCTGCAAGTGTAAATCGGCAGAAAGTGCTGAGTCGGTTTTTCTTGGATCGACAACGATTATTTTTACTTTAGGATTTTTTTCTTTGTGTTGCTCTAATCTTCTAAAAAGAATGGGATGACAAAATGCAGGATTTGCTCCGGTTATCATAAAAGTATCAGCCAGTTCAATATCAGCATACGCAATAGGAACGGAGTCTTCTCCAAAGGTTTTTTTGTAACCAGCCACTGCAGAACTCATACAGAGTCTGGAGTTGGTGTCTATATTATTAGTTTTTAAAAAACCTTTTACTAATTTGTTAGTCAAATAATATTCTTCAGTCAAACATTGTCCAGAGATATAAAAACCAACACTATCAGGTCCGTGTTTTTTTATGATGGAAGAAAAAACAGCTGCTGCGCGGTCTAAAGCTGCATCCCAGCTTACTCTTTCTTTTGGATGTGATTTACTCCATCTCATTTCAGGATATAATATTCTATCCGAAGTGTCATTGACAACATAATGTAAATTCATCCCTTTAGAACAAAGCATTCCTCTGTTTACGGGATGATCTTTATCGCCTGTAACCGTCACTCCATTTTTAGAATCATTTTTTACAATAATTCCGCATCCTACTCCACAATAGGAACACGTAGTTTTGATTTCTGTATTTTGCATTATGTATATCTTTATTTATGAAGTAATCATCTAAGGATTGTATGTACAATGTACGCAGACAAAAGTAAGTAATAATTACGTATTAATACGTATAAAATTAATTTTATTTTAGCGTTTACATTCAATATAATTAGAATGCTAAAAATAGGTTCAATATTTTGAATTATTAGAATAATTGGGGTGTAAATCCATAACGATAATCATGTTTTGCAACTTTGATAAAAAGAAATCGAAGTTTTTAGATTTTAGTCAGCGTAAATGCAATTATATTTCAATTGAATAGTTTTTGAGTTCCCTTGAAAAGGAAACTTTGACTTACTTCGTCAGTTCTTGAAAAATCATGTGGGCGTATCCCTCCCAAAAAGGTCGGGTCGGGCTTTCCGTTCCCGCTTTTTTATATTTGGTGAAGAAAAATCACCAAATATAAAAAGAGCTCCACTACAATCCCTTACGCGAGAAATACTATAATTCCGAGAATCTATATAAATTTATAGTTTTAGAAATTAATCAAAAAAAAACCTGATGCATTTGAAAAATGCATCAGGTTCTTAATGGATTGAAACTTGTTTTTGGTGGTATTTTTTTCTTTGTTTTTTGTTAAAAGATAGAGAAGCAAAAACTAGTTTTTCAGACCAATTTTAAAGCTATTTATATACTCAACTGGCTTTCTTCCGTCGTAGAACATATCGTCAATGAATTCGTTAGTTGTAGCTTTAAAACCATCTGTTACAGGAATATCCGATTCAGAAATAAAGCCTTCTTCTAGGAGTAATTTTGCTGCTTGAAACCAGATATCCGGCTTGTAAACTTCTTGAATTTTACTGATATACCATTCATTAGGCTTTGATTCAGTTATTTGACCCCAACGTTTCATTTGAGTCATGTACCAAATTCCATCTGAATAATAAGGATAGGTTGCATTGTATTTAAAGAAAACATTAAAGTCGGGCACAGATCGAACGTCCCCTTTTTCAAATTCAAAAGTACCTAACATTGAATTGTCTATTACTCGTTTGCTTCCATCTACATATGCGGATTTTGACAAAATTCTAGTAGCTTCTTTCCGATTTTCAGGATTGTCTAACCATTTTCCGGCTCTTATTAATGCTTTTGTGATAGCGATGGCAGTATTAGGATATTTAGTAACGAACTCTTTAGTCATCACGAATACTTTTTCAGGATGATTTTTCCAAATTTCTTTACTGGTAACTATAGGAACTCCTATACTTTCCTCAACTGCTTGTTGATTCCATGGTTCTCCAACACAATAGCCGTTAATAGTACCTGCCTTTAATGTTTCTGGCATTTGCGGAGGCGCTGTAATATTCAACTGTACATCGGCACCAGCATTTCCTTTACTTCCTTGAATGTTGGTGTTACTGTAAAATCCTGGATTTATACCACCTGCTGCCAGCCAATAGCGCAACTGATAATTATGAGTTGAATAAGCACCAACAATTCCAAAGGTAAAAGGTTTGTTTGCATGTTTGTAAAAATTCAAAACAGGTTTCAAAGCATAAGAAGGAATAGGGTGAACTGGTTTTCCATATTCTTGAGGTATGCTGTCTTTCATTTTTGCCCAAGCTTCATTTGATACCGTAATGGCATTTCCATTGAGATCCATAGAATAGGAGGTAACAAGTTGAGCTTGTCTTCCGCAGCCTACGGCAGCTGCGATTGGTTGCCCAGCAAGCATTTGAGCACCGTCAAGTTGATTTTCTATTACTTTGTCTAGAATTTCTCTCCAATTGGCTTGGGCTTCTAAGTTTACAGTAAGTCCTTCCTCTTCAAAATAGCCTAAGAATTTAGCAATTGCTAATGGAGCCATATCAGTAAGTTTTATAAAGCCAATAGTTAAGATTGCTTTTTCTACAGGTAGTTTTTTTGTTTTTGGTGGGTTTACTTTGTTAGTTCGCTTATGCTCGAGTGTAATTTTCTTTTTTAAAATTGAATTGTTTGTATCTGGACTTTTAAAACCGGTAACAGTAAATACTATTACCAAAAGTGCAATTAAGTTTGAGGCTAGTTTTCTCATGGTCTTTTGGTTTTTGGTTAATATTCTGGTGAGATTAGTTATGCTCAGTAATTTTAAAAATATAATTTAGGTGATGTGTATCTGCTCTTGTTCTTTTGAAGATTTAAAAATGATTTTGGGAATGGGCATAGCTGTTCTTGACCACTTAGTAAAGGGCTTTTTATTGTGATAGTATGATTAATAAAAATAAAAACTGCTCTCCAAGTAAGAGGTTAGGAGAGCAGCTATACACAAGTAATTAAAAAGGCATTATTTTTTTCTATCCATTTCTTTTGATAAGATTGGTTGTTTTTCGTTCATGATTTTGGTTACTGTAACATGCATCCAAATTAAACAGGCTGCTGATAAGAGTAAAATAAAAATCCATGAGCTAGACCAAATTCCCGTAGTGGTTAATAAATATCCGAAAATTATTGGTCCAAAAAATCCTCCAAGACCTCCAATCATTCCTACCATACCACCTACAACACCTACTTCGGTTGGGAAATATTCCGGGATATGTTTGTATACTGCAGCTTTACCAATTCCCCATGAAATTCCAATTAGAATTACTAGGATTAGATACACCCACATATTAGCACTAAAGTGAATAGCAGTAACACCTTTAGCAATAAGTTCTTTTTTCTTTACTTCTTGATTTTGATTTACAACCACTTCCTGCCAAGAATTACGAGTTGGAAATATTGTATTTTCTAGAGGTTTGTTTATTTTTAAATTAATTGGAAATTCTTTTTCGCCAACTTTCACAAGTGTGTTTGAAACGGCAGTGATGATTCCTTTTTTTGTTGCCATAACTCCTGGTCCAGAAGTGGTAATATCCATTTTTGGAATCATTAATAGCGCACTTAGAATTACTGATGATCCCAGTACCCAATACATTACTTTACGAGCTCCAAATTTATCTGACAAATAACCTCCAAATGCGCGAATAACACCTGATGGTAAACTGAACATTGTTGCAAACATACCACCCATAACCAAACTCGTTTGATAGACATTCATAAAGTTGGGTAACAACCATTGAGAATAAGCAACGAAACAACCAAATACTAAGAAATAATAAGCTCCAAATCTCCAAACTCTAGTACTTTTTAAAGATTGCAGCATTTGAGGAACACTCTTAGTTTGGTTTTCCATTTTTTTGTTTTTTGTAAAAATCAAAAAGATAATACCAATTACAACTAATGCAACTCCATATATAATTGGGAGCATTTTCCATCCGTTTTGTGGATCATCAATTGAGAATTCATTTAATAAAGAAGGAGCCATGAATGTCGTTATGGCAGCACCAGCATTACCCATTCCAAAAATTCCTAAAGCTCTGCCTTGCCATTCTTTTGGGTACCAAATAGAAGTGAATCCAATACCAACTGCAAAGCTGGTTCCCACCATACCAAACAGAAAGCTTAAAAGTGCAAACATAAAAAAACTATCTGCTAATGGTAAAAGAAATAAAGGAATAGAGCAAAGAAGCAGCAAAATTGAAAACACATACTTACCACCAAATTTATCAGTTAATATTCCTATTGGTAAACGCATAACTGATCCAGTTAATATAGGAATTCCTAAAAGCCATCCTACTTGGACAACATCCCATTTGAAGATTCCGTTATCTACTAAAAAAGTAACCAGAACCCCATTAAGAGTCCAGCAAGCGAAACACACCGTGAAAGCTAAAGTATTTAGAAATAAAATTCGGTGCGATAATGAAAGGGAGTTTGTTGTTGACATAATACTTATTATTTTTATACAAAACTAAGTAGTATGCAAAATAGAAAAGCTGCGAAAACGCAGCTTTTGAAAAATAATTAAGTATTTATACGTATTTACAAATATTAGAATACTTATTTTTAGTTAGAAAGTATAGAACTCGCTATAAAAGTGCGTATTCTGTTGCTTTATTGGAAAGCTCCATTAGGTTTTTAACTTTTAATTTTTTCATTAGATTGAATCGGTGAACTTCGGCAGTCCTTTTACTAATATCTAATGCTTCAGCTATTTCTTTGTTGCCTTTTCCGCTAAGTAAAAGTTTTAAGATTTCTTTTTCTCTTTTGGTAATTACCTGTTCTTCTCCTAATGATTGTTTTGGCTCAGTGATAAGCGAAGGATTAGTTAATTGTCCAATTAGAATTGATGAAATATCACCACTAAAATATTTTCCACCATTAGAAACCGTATGAACTGCTTTTAAAAATTCTTCTTTGCTTGATCCTTTTAGTAAGTATCCGTCAGCTCCAGCTTGAATAGATTTCAATACGTATTCTTCGGACTCATGCATAGAAAGCATTATAATTTTTACAAAATTATTTTTTGCTCTTAATTGTTCGACAACTTCGATACCTGTTAAGTTGGGCATTCTGATGTCAAGAATTAATAAATCTGGTTTTAGTTCATCTATTGCTGTTAATGCTTCGAGACCATCTGTGGCTTCTCCTATAACAGTTATGTTGGCTTCGTTTTCTAATAATGATTTTATACCATCTCTCACAAAAACGTGGTCGTCTGCAAGAACTACTTGAATTTTATCACTCATAATGTACTACTTATTACTCAATACTACTTCTTACGTAGATTCATCTAATTTGCATGCTAAGATACGTATTTTTTGAAAATAAATTTAAAAATTGAATTTTGAATAGTGAAATTACTTAGTGAGTATCTTTTTGGATTTTTTAAAAATCGAACTCGATTATTAATATGTCTTTATATTTCGCTCTTATGGAGGAGCTCTGATGTATTAAACGGTTATTGATTTCTATTTATATCTTGCCACTCTGTGGCTAAATTCAATGTAGGTTAAGAAATTTTAGCTCCATAGGACTATACTATTTATAGAAGTTCTAAATGGCAGTATTTTTTAAGCTCCATCAGAGCGGTGTCGATTTTAATAATCGAGTTCAGGTTAAAAGGTAAACTGAAAAGTAAAGCTGTTAGATCGCGTGAGTGATGTGAGCAAGTTACCTTGTAACGCGGACAGCACGACAGCATACCGGTAAAAGGGCAAATAAAGGCAAAGAATAATAGCCCTTTTATTGAGATGGTAGCACGCCCCAATAATTATTTAAATAGGAATGTTAAATGTAATTCGCGTTCCTTCGTTTGGAATAGAATTAAAGAAAACGCGACCATTGATATATTGAATGCGTTCTTTCATGAAGAGCATACCCATTCCAGATTCACTATTTCTCTTTTTCTCTACTGTATTAATGTCAAATCCTTTTCCGTTATCATCAACGATGATACTCAAAAGGGTTGCGCTGTGTGAAAGTTGCACAATTATATGTGTAGAATCGGCATATTTGATGGCATTATTGATAGCTTCTTGTGTTAATCGATAAATATTTATTTCGATTAAAGAGTCCAATCGTGCGTTGAAATCAGTTTTGTTATAAAATAAAATGTTCTTTCCAGTGAGTTTAGAAAGTTCTAAAGTGAGTTTAGAAAGTGCAGAATTGATTCCGTGATCACTTAATTCAGGAGGCATTAAATTAAAAGTAGCCGTACGAACTCCTTTGATGATGTCGAGAGATAATTTTTTTAAATATTCTATTTTTATGGCAGCTTTTTCTTTGTCGTCAAGATTGATACTTTCAAGACTGAATTTTAATCCAGTTAGCATTTGTCCTATTCCGTCATGAATTTCTCTGGCAATTCTGTTTTGTTCGTTTTCTTGATTTTCGACAATTTTACTCGAAATTACTTTTTGCTGATTTAATTTGTTTTCAATATTGGCGGTATTCAAACGCTCTACTTCCTGAACAGCTTTTTTACGCTCGGTTATGTCAAAGCATATTATTAAAAGCTCGGACTCATCTTTTTTTATGGTTACCGGAATCATGGATAAGTCTAACCAAAGAGTTTGCTCGTTTCGGGTGGTAATGTTTAATTCGCCTTGCCAGCCTCTGCGGTTGTTTTGAAGTACGATTCTGTCAATGAAAAGTTGTTCTTTTTCAATTGGAGTTAGAACTTCACCGAATTTAGTTTCGGAATTGAAAGGATTGTATTGAAGTAGTTTTGAAAATTTTTCACCAATATGAATAATGGTACCATCAGTTGCAATTCGGCAATAGAGTAACGTATTTTCCATCGCATAATTGAGCGATTTTAATTCTTTGACTGAGTTTTCTTTGGCTTCACTAATTATTTCGGTGTCCTGAGCGAGTTTTAATGCTTTCCTTTCTGAAGATAACAGGTTCGAAATAAGTAACTCAATTTTTTTGGTGGTGGGCTTGAAAATAAACAAAAATTCTAATAGTAAAACGAATAGTGTAAAGACAAGAAGAATGTATTCTGTTTTGCGTTGCAGGGTTACTTTTTCTAATGCTTCAGTATCATATTCACTGACGATTTGATTCATTTTCGAAAGGAAAATCGTTTCGTTAGCTAGTAGAGTTTGTACGAGTTTTTTGTTTTCGTGTTCGTTTTTATTTAGTTTTTTGTTGGTCAAAAAAGTATTTGTAACCTTAATTATAGTGTCAAAATTGGGCTTTATGTTTTTGAAATATCGCGTTAGTTTAGGATTTTTTCTTTTGGAAATCCTAAGCGGTCACTGCCATTTACTAATGAGTTATGATTTGATTTCCAAAGTAAAATGGTTTTAGAAATCTTATTGATCTGCTCTTTTTCTTGCAAAGAATCAGTTATGAAATTGAGAACTAAAACTTCTTTAGTTAATTTTTGGCTAAGCATTCGTTGCTTTCCCGAAATATTAATAATTCTGGAATCGCTGAGTTGACTGTAGAGATTGTATTGGATGAGCAGCTGACTCAGTAGTACTGTTACAGCAATAGTAATTAAGGCGAAGATGTATAATCGCCTTAATTTTTTAAAAGAAATTTTATCAAAAGATACTTTGGATTTTTTTTTCATAGAAGAAAAGTATCACCAATTATAACTGATTTTTCAGGTTAGGGATGTGTAAATCAAAATTATTAAATTGATTTATAATCCTAAAGCGTTTTTTATTAATTGAAGGTTTTCTGGAGTATATTCAATTTTTAGCGCTTCTTGGTGTCCTTTGTCTGACATTTTATTCCAGGTTTTCAGAATAATATTTTTTAATTTTTCTTCATCGTGTTTGTGAACGAATGGATCCAAATAAAATTCTAAGAAAACCAGACAAATTACATCTTCTAAAAGTTGCGTTTCTTCGTCTTTTTTAAGTAATTTTTTTTCAATCAAAAAAGAAACACGATCTATAAAAGCATCTTCATAACCTGCTTTTTGTAATATGTCGGCTGTGGTTTTGGCGTGGAATTTTTTTAGATCTTCTCGCCATTTTAAATAGCCTACACGATCCATTGGATAGGATTCTCGGGCTATTTTCCAACGACAAATGTGTTGTGCTTTGGCCGCTATTTGCACTTCTTCGGAAGCAGTGGGTTGAAAGGTCATTAGCCTTTCGTACATTCTATCTGAATATAGTAATTCCTTTGGATAGGTTATTTCTTGATATATTTCACTGTTTGGATCGGCTTCGTTTTCGGCATCAATCCACGCACTTGCGTTTAAAAAAGGCATTGTTTTCATTTGAAAAAGTATAGATTCATTGGGAGTTACTAACTTTTATGGATGAATACACTTTGTGTGTTCAAATAATAAGTTAATATCACATATTGGTATGCTTATTTCAAAGATACATACATTATTCTAAAAACCCAACGAATACTTCTTCTCCTTCAATTTTTACAGGGTAAGTGGCTATTTTTAAATCATCACCATTTAAATTAGATCCATCTACTAATGAAAAAGTCTTTTTATGCATTGGACAAGCAATTTTAGGAATTCCATCTGTTGAACCAGTCATTCCTCTTGATAACACCATTTCCATTTTATGAGGACAAGCATTTTGGCAAGCATACCATTCGTTTCTTCTTTCGAAGTTAAAAATAGCAATTTGTTTGTCTTTGTATTTAATGCACCCACCTCTGTTGCTTGGAAAATCTTTAATTTCTCCTGCTTTGAACCAGATTTTTACTGCACTTAAATTTACGGTTTCGTATCGGTTTAATAGTTCTTCCATGATGTTTTGTTTTATTTTCTAAAACCAAGCCCCGCTACATGAGGAATAACAGAGCCTAGATTAGAAATATTATTTTTTTTATTCGAATTGATTTGTGCAATTTTTATTTTACCAAGATTTTGGCATTTTTTGGTCTCTTAAAGGGATATATTCTAGATTATCGTCTCTCTCGTCTGTATTAACAAAGTGAGTAAAACGCTTCATTAATCTTGGTTTTTCTATTACTTGATTCCACTCACATTCATAGCTGTTTATTAAAGATGCCATTTCTGAGTCTAGTGTTTCACAAATTCCTATACGGTCAAAAATGATAACTTCTTTTAAGTAATCTAATCCACCTTCCAGTTTCTCCAACCAAGTTGAAGTACGAACTAAAGGTCCCGCAGTTCTGATATAATACATCAAGAAACGGTCCATGTATTTAAGTACAGTTTCTTTATCAATAGATTCTGCTAATAAAACAGCGTGTTTAGGATTTGCACCTCCGTTTCCACAGATGTAAAGATTCCAGCCACCTTCAACGGCGATTAATCCAAAATCTTTTCCTCTTGCTTCAGCACATTCTCTGATACAAGCTGAAACACCTCCTTTGATCTTATGAGGAGCACGAATTCCTTTGTAACGGTTTTCTAATTCAATAGCAAACCCAACACTATCATCCATACCGTAACGACACCAAGCGTTACCAACACAGCTTTTTACAGCTCTTAATGATTTTCCGTAAGCATGTCCCGTTTCAAAACCGTTGTCAATTAATATTTTCCAAATAGCTGGTAAATCATTTAATTGTGCACCAAATAAGTCAAGGCGTTGCGCTCCTGTTATTTTGGTATATAAATCGAATTGTTTAGCTACTTCACCAATAACAATTAATTTTTCAGGAGTGATTTCACCACCAGCCATTCTAGGTACAACTGAATACGTTCCGTTTCTTTGAATATTACCTAAGAACCTATCATTTGTATCTTGTGTGGTAACGTGTTTGTTAGCTGTATCATTATAAAGACTAGAGAAAACTGAAGCTACTACTGGTTTACAAACCTCGCAACCGTCTCCATTTCCGTGATGATCAATTACATCATAGAAATTTGAGTATTTATTGATTTTTACAATATCAAATAATTCTTGTCTAGTGTAATTGAAATGCTCACAAATACTTTCTTTTACTTCTTTTCCTAATGATTTTTGAGTTGCTTTTACAATGTCTACAACCATTGGTTTGCAACCACCACAACCAGAAGTTGCTTTGGTAAGTTTTACTACATCGCTAAATGTACTTGTCGTTCCATCAATTAGGGAGCAACAAATTGCGCCTTTGGTAACATTCTCACAAGAACAGATTACTGCTGAATCTGGTAAGTCACTTGCGCTTCCAAAAGAAGAAGTTTCTCCTCCTCTTGAACCCAAGATTAGATCTTCTGGGTTTTCAGGCAAAGCCATTGCATTATTATAAATTTGGAATAATCCGTTGTAATCTGATGAATCTCCTACTAGGATTCCTCCTAAAAGTGTTTTTCCATCTTTGGTGACATTGATTCTTTTATAGATACCACTGAATTTGTTTTCATAAACAATTGCAGTAACGTTTTCATTTTCGATAAAAGGATCACCAAAACTCGCAACTTCAACTCCAATTAATTTCAATTGAGTAGACATATCGATGGTTTCTCTCATCGTTTTATCCCCTTTAAGGATTTGTTCGGCAGCTACATCGGCCATTTCGTAACCAGGTGCTACAAGTCCATATATCATTCCGTTGTATAGGGCAGCTTCACCAATTGCGTATATATAAGGGTCAGATGTTAGCATTTGATTGTTTACAACAATTCCACCACGCACACCAACTTCAAGTCCAGCAACTCTAGCTAGCTCATCACGAGGTTTAATTCCTGCCGATATAACCAACATATCAACCTTTAACAATTCATCATTGGCAAACATCATTCCCTTTATGCTTTCTTCACCATCTATGTATTGAGTCGCTTTGTTAAGGTGAATACCTATATTAAGCTCTTCAATTTTTGATTGTAACATGTCACTTGCTGCTTGATCCAATTGTCTTGGCATTAGGCGTGGAGCAAATTCTACAACATGTGCATTTAATTCTAGATCACGTACTGCTTTGGCAGCTTCAAGACCTAATAAACCACCACCAAGTACTGCAGCTTCTGTAGCACCGTTGGCTTTTATTTTTTTTGCGTAGGTCATAATTGCATCCAGATCCTCTATGGTTCTGTATACAAAAACGCCTTCTTTCTCTACTCCTTGAATTGGAGGGACAAATGCAGCTGAACCTGTAGCTAAAACTAAGTAGTCATACTCATACGTTTTATCTAAGTGCGTATTTATAGTTTTGTTTTGTGTATTGATGTTTACAATTAACTCAGATGTATTTAGTAAGATGTTATTCTCTTTATACCATTCTGTGGTTGAGAGTGATAGATCATCGGCGCTTTTGCCTGCAAAGTATTCACTTAGGTGAACTCTGTCATAAGCACGTCTTGACTCTTCTCCAAATACTGTAATTTGATACTTTTCTTGCCCAGATTTCGAAACGAACTTCTCGCAAAATTTATAACCTACCATGCCGTTTCCGACTACTATTACATTAATCATAATCTGTTAATTAAGTATTACTACGCAAATATACGTAGTAATACTTAATTTCAATACTTAATTTTATTTTTTTTTCTAAAATAGAATGATTTTTAATAAGCAGAAAGTGAATTCTGATTAAATATATGATTCTGTTTGGGAGTGTCCTCGTTATACAACATTCTAGTTTTTAATACTATTTTAGGAGCAACAACGTCAGACTGTCCGCTATATTTTTTCTTTTTTTTAAGGAAAAAAAATCTATCCTTCATACAAATCTAGTAAAGAAGAGAATTTTGAGTTGATAGGGAATGAATACTTATAGGGTACTAAGTAGGCTAGTTAAGTACTTAATAAAACTTATTTTGTATATAAAATAAAGTTTTTAGGCTTGTTTTCAAATGAAAGAGCTAATCAATATTATGAAACGGGATGCCCTAGCCCTGATGGGAACGGCATCCTTTCCTGTCCTTCTTTAGGACAGGAAAGATATAGTGGACAGCAGGAAATAGCTCCTAAGTAAAATGAACTTTGAAGTTTTTGGTTTTCTTTATCAATAATCATAAAGGTGCTCAAGTGTGCAGTTTTGTTTTTTGGATTCTCTGATGATTGATAGTAGTTCGTTGACGGGCAAGAGGTAAAGACTTCTCTTTAATTTATTGTTTGAAACTATTTGGGACTCATATAATAGTTGTGTTTTACGATTTGTTAGTGTTTGGGATTTATCCATTATTAGTGAAACTGCGATTTCGTCGTTGCCTGATATTTCGTAGATGGTTATATTTTGATTGGACAGTTTTTTTAATTCTTCTGTAAATACTCCCCATCGAGTGATTGAAATGATCATTTTATCTCCTTCTTTCTTTATTATTTTGAGATTGTTGTTCTCTTGTATTGAACCATCGTTTGAAACAATTAAGTAGATATTGTTTACTGGTGTTTCGTAACTTGAACCGGCTGCCCATTGTATGAGTTGTGCATAGAAGGCTTTGAATGTAAACTCGCAGGTAAAGAGTAAAGTTCGTTCCCATTTTCGAATTGTACTGCAATTGGAAGAGCTTGATGTGTTCCAGACTTGTTTTATCCAGGGTAAAAACTTGAATTCGTACCAAGCGGTTTGATAAATGAAATTGCTGTAGGCTCTTTGGGCTTGAAATATTGTTTTTTCTTCGTTTGATATTTTTTCTTCTGAAAAGAGCGAAAAGATTTTTCCGATTGTGTTTTCATAAATCATTTTGGCACCATATTCCATGGTTATGCTTACTCCTATGACTTGAAGCATGGTTTTGTATTCGGGGTTTTCGGGATAGGCTTTTGATGTTAATTTTAAGGAACGGTCATAAAGTGTCCAGTATTCGTCTATGGATTTGTAGAAAGGAAAATTGGATGGGTTCTTGCCGCTTTCGAGGTAATCTGAGTATTCTTTTGGGTTGAATACCAAATACCATTCGGGTACAGTAAGTATTGTTTGTTCCTCGGCTCTGTAATATCCTTTTATTTCATTTTTTGCAACCGAGAGTTTGTTTTTGCTGTAGGGATTGTATTTGTCTAAAAGCTTATTGGTAAATCTTTGATTTGGATCTAATTTGTTTTTTAAGTCAAAGTATTTATCAGAATTAGGATAACCTTTTTTGAACTGCTCTAAAGTTGCGTGGGGTTGATAGGGAAGGTACCATGTTCCTTTTTCGCTTAGGATGGCATCGGTCATTTCTAGTGTCCATTGCTTTACGGCTTCTTTCGCTTTATCATCTGTTTTTTGTTTGTAGTAAATTACAAAAGCAAACACTTCTTTATTTGCCCATGAAAGGTAGCTTTTGGTATCGGGCAAGGCGTGTCTTAATGAAACATTCATCACATTTACTTCATGTTTTTGAAAAATAGCTCTCATTTTGGGTATAAATGATTTTATGTTTTCGACAGGTATGAAGTATTCTTCTAAGACATAGGTTTCTGCGTCTCTTGATGAGGGTTCTAATTCTTTTACATTATAACTGGCTTCTTTGTTTCTCCATCGTACTTTTTCGGGGATGAAAAAGAGCGGATCTATTATGTTTTCTCGGATCCATTTTCCTGAATTGCCCCAAGAAACAATTTTTTCTACGTTGGTTTCTAACCAATAATTTTCATCTTCGGCGTTTAATTTTTCTTGATCTGTTAATTCTTTGGTTGATTTTTTCCAAACTACACTTCTGATTTGAGTATAATTGGGAGGGTACAAATCTCCGTTTTGGAAAATAACATCTTTGTTGTTTTTAATATTGGCGTTAAAGTAAGTATTGTAGTCTTTGGCATCTAAAAGCTGATTGGATCTTTCTACTTTTTCATTGTCTACTAATTGAAGTGTTGCTTCTGCGATGACACCAATTCCACCATAGCCACCAATAGCAGCGTTGAATATATCTTGATTTACTGTAGGTGTGGCTTTTATAATTTCGCCTGAAGCTGTAATTATTTTTAAACCTAAAACAGAGGATATAATTGGCCCGTGACCAATATATCGTCCATGACAATTTACTGATATGGCGCCTCCAACAGTAAAATTGGAATAGGTTTGCATTATTTTAATAGACAAATCATAAGGGTCTATTATCTTTTGTAAATCCCTCCATCGAATACCCGTTTGAACTGTAACTTGTTTATTTTTTCTGTCGAGTTTTACAATCTTATTAAAAGATCTCATGTCGATATGCAAGCTGTTTTCGAAAGCTGTTTGCCCTCCTTGGCTGTATTTTCCGCCACCAATTGATATTGGTCCTGTTGTGGTTTTTATGGCACGAATGATTTCATTAAGTGTTTTTGGCTTAATGATTTTATTGACCTGAATTGAATTTAATTGGGTTACGTCATTTATACGTTTGTTCTCCAGTGTTTTGTTGAAGGTTGGGTCTCCCGAAAATTGGATAAGGAGAATTATATATAGTACAAATGCAATGAAGCTATAGAAAGGGATGTATAATGTCTTTTTGCTATTAATGAATCGAATTGATTTCTTTAATCCTGAAAAAATGAATTTAATAAGGATACAAAAATAGCGATACAGTAATCTAAGTAGATTGAAAAGTTGTTTCATAAATATGTTGAAGGAGGCGTTTATATCTTTGTGAAAACCATTAATGCATTTTTGGTAGGATCGCCTTCTTGAAAGAGTGTTTTGTGGTTGAATTTAAATCCAATTTTTTCGACAAAATGACAAATAAAATCTAAGGAATAAAAGTTTCTAATTTCTTTATGATTGTATTCCCAGGATTCATTTGTACCCATATTAAACACATCATGAGCAAGTGCTACTAGTGTTTTTTGATCTTCGGTTTTGCAGTCATGATCACGTAATATTAATTTGCCTCCGACTCTCATTGTATCTCGTATGGATGAAATGAAAGGAACCCGCAAGTCTAATGGACAATGATGAAAACCAATATAAATAGTAACAAGATCTAAGCTTTTGGGCGGAATGATTTTGGAATATTGAGTTTTGTAATTAGCCAGAGGAATGTAAGTTGCGCCTTTGCTTATTTGGCCTCTGTCTATCATTTCGGTAATAGCGTATCCGGGTTCTTTGCCATCGGCATAATATTTTTTACCTTTAATAGTAACACTTTCTTCTAGATAATCCAGATATCTTCCAGAAGAACCAATTTCTAAATAACCATTAAAAACGGAACCTTCTTTTAATAGTTCTACAGTTTGTCTCGCCATTTCATCTTTTTGGTTCATTAAGGCAGGCAACTGATATCTAATGCTAGAGAATGAAGGCGAAATGTCATCTAATTTTGATTGAGCTGAAGTATAAATTTCGTGGTCGTTGCTTTTATGGATTGTAGTATCATAAATTAGTTTTTGGAATTTGTTCTCTGGATATAGGTTAAAGACATTTTTTAAAAATTTTGAGAACTCGTTTCTTAATTTACTGTTTGTATAAATGTATTTGAAATTACTTTTTGCTAATAAGTTTGTATAAAAAGTATTGTTTGAAAACACTTGTGTGGATGTAACAAATAAAAGTGTTGTTTTGATAAAGTTTCTTCTCTGCATGGTTTTATAATTGCAATCAACGTTAGTTTGTTCGTGTCTTTTTTTATTTTGGTAGTAAATATAGTAGATTTAAACTATAGAATAAATTATTTTGTGATGCGTAGTCGATTGTTATTTATTGACTTTTTATTCGTTTTCTTTTACTCTAAAGATAACGATACGTTCAATTAGTTCATAAGGTATTGGTTGGTTTATAGGGAATTGAACAGATCCTTTGTCTTGTTTATATTTCGAAAGTTCGTTGGCAAATTCAGTATGTCCTTTTGGAGTTGCATAAAAACCAATATAATTTTTTATAAGCTGCAAAATAGGCTAATGGCTTTCCGTTTGTTTTATAGGCTTGCATTCCATAAGAGATGCTTTCAATAGTATTGGGAGCATTGCTAATAATTATGTCGCGAACTTTTTCTAAAAGTAATTGAACTTCTTTTGGGAAAAGTTTAATGTATTCATTAACAGAAATTAACTCAGTTTTCATATTCATTTTTTTATTTTTACAAATACAGTTTTTTGTTTCTTTTGAAAAATTTGAAAAGGTTTATGTATTAACTAAAATACGAATTTAAGTAGTAACTTTAAACACCTTATTCAATTTTGAAAGTTAAAAGTATCGAACTATTACTATAGTTTTTATCTATTAAGAAAAATATTTACATAAATTAAAATTTGTAAATTCGTAATCAAGTTTTTAAAAATCATCACATTATGGAAAATAACACAAATCAGAATTCTACCGGAGAAGGTAAATGTCCATTTTCGGGAAGTAGTCCAAAACAAAGTGCGGGTTCAGGCACAAGAAACAATGACTGGTGGCCTAATCAGTTAAAATTAGGGATTCTTCGTCAAAATTCATCATTGTCTAATCCTATGGGAGCCGATTTTGATTATGCAGAGGCTTTTAAAAGTCTTGATTTGAGTGCTGTTAAAAAAGATCTTTTTGATCTTATGACCGACTCACAAGATTGGTGGCCTGCTGATTATGGACACTACGGACCATTATTTATAAGAATGGCTTGGCATAGTGCTGGTACGTATCGTATTGCAGATGGTCGTGGTGGGGCAGGTTTTGGTACTCAACGTTTTGCACCTCTTAATAGTTGGCCTGATAATGTGAATCTTGATAAAGCACGTTTGTTGTTATGGCCAATAAAACAAAAATATGGAAATAAAATTTCATGGGCCGATTTGATGATTCTTACTGGAAACTGTGCTCTTGAATCGATGGGTTTTAAAACTTTTGGTTTTGCTGGAGGACGTGCAGATGTTTGGGAACCAGCAGAAGATATTTATTGGGGATCTGAAGGAAAGTGGTTGGATGACAATCGGTATTCTGGTGATCGTGAATTGGAAAATCCTTTAGCAGCTGTTCAGATGGGATTAATTTATGTAAATCCAGAAGGGCCAAATGGTAATCCAGATCCAGTAGCGTCTGCAAGAGATATACGTGAAACTTTTGCCCGAATGGCTATGAATGATGAAGAAACTGTTGCACTTATTGCTGGTGGACATACATTTGGTAAAACACATGGAGCAGCTGATCCGGGTCAGTATGTTGGTGTTGAACCAGCTGCAGCAGGTATTGAGGAGCAAGGTTTGGGATGGAAAAATACATTTGAAACAGGAAGTGGTGAATATACAATTGGTAGTGGTCTTGAAGGAGCTTGGACTACAACACCAGCAAAATGGAGTCACAACTATTTAGAAAATCTATTTGGTTTTGAATGGGAACTTACCAAAAGTCCTGCAGGAGCGCACCAATGGAAGCCAAAAGATGGTGCAGGTGCGGGTACAGTACCAGATGCTCATAATGCATCAAAAAGTCATGCACCAACAATGCTAACTGCAGATTTGGCTTTGAGGTTTGATACTATTTACGAACCTATTGCAAGAGATTTTCTTGAAAACCCTGATAAATTTGCAGATGCTTTTGGACGTGCTTGGTTCAAACTAACTCACAGAGATATGGGGCCTATTGTACGTTATCTTGGTCCAGAAGTTCCTAAAGAAGAATTAATTTGGCAAGATCCTATTCCAGCAGTTACTCATACATTAATTAACGAACAAGACATTGTTGCTTTGAAAGCAAATATAATTGATTCTGGATTGTCAGTTTCTCAATTAGTTTCGACAGCTTGGGCTTCGGCATCAACTTTTCGTGGTTCTGATAAACGTGGTGGAGCCAATGGTGCTCGTATTCGTTTAGCTCCACAAAAGGATTGGGAAGTAAATAATCCTGCAGAGTTATCTAAAGTTTTAGCAACTTTGGAAGGAATTCAAAGTGCATTTAATGCTAGTACATCGGGAGATAAAAAAGTGTCACTTGCAGATTTGATTGTTTTGGCAGGAAATGTAGGTGTTGAAAAAGCAGCTCAAAAGGCTGGTTATTCAGTCAATATCCCTTTTACCGCAGGTAGAGGAGATGCTTCACAAGAACAAACAGATGTTGAGTCTTTTGCAGTTTTAGAACCAGAAGCTGATGGATTTAGAAATTATAAGAAAGCTCAATACACAATATCTTCTGAAGAGATGTTAATTGATAAAGCGCAGTTATTGACACTGACATCTACGGAATTGACAGTACTTTTGGGAGGTTTACGTGTTCTTAATACCAACTTCAATGCCTCTAAACTTGGTGTGTTTACTACTAATCCTGAAACACTTACTAATGACTTCTTTGTGAATCTACTCGATTTAGGAACAACTTGGAAAGCTTCATCAAGTTCTGAAGAAGTGTTTGAAGGAAGTGATCGAAAAACAGGAGAATTAAAATGGATTGGATCACGTGTTGATCTTATTTTCGGTTCTAACTCAGAACTTCGTGCTGTTGCAGAGGTTTATGGATGTGGAGATTCTAAAGACAAGTTCATTAAAGATTTCGTAGCAGTTTGGGCTAAGGTTATGAATCTTGATCGTTTCGACTTGGTTTAATTATAAAAGATTTTGATAGTATAAAAAAGGAGACATATTTTATGCCTCCTTTTTTATTAGGTCTAAACTGAGATTTTCTCAATTAATATTTCATTTTCGCCTTTATCAAAATAGGTGCATGTCATTTCGATAATATCTACACGCCATTTTGCAATACCGCATTGCGCTGAATGATTACAAAAAGTCAAATAATCGGTTTCGCCGTGCTGATGTTTTACCAAAAGCTCAATAAAAAGCTCTTTATTTGGAAAATCGGCTACTTTAATTTCAGGATATTTTTCATCTGCGGTGATATTATGATTGTTTACTCCATAATATTGAACATGACCATCATTTACAAAGGTGTCGTATCCTTTTACACCCAAAATGATTAAATCTTGTATGTAATTTGGAAAATCGGCTCCGCTTTTTACTTTAGAATGCGCATCTTTAATTTCTTCTATTGTAAACATATTGATAGAATTTAGAATTAATTACAAATTTATAAAATCATCTGTTTTTGGAAAAATGCTTAAAGCATCGATAACTACTTGAGGGGTAGGAGTGGCTAGCTTTCTTAGTTTAGTATCCATCCAAGCACCATCCACTGTAATCACTGCACACAATACATCTTCTTTATAAAATTCATGAATTATAGACCAACGTGAAGCATCGGCTTTCATTTTTGCCATTTTGGTTTGCATTATTATAGGGTCGGAGAGTTTAATTTCTTTTCTAAAAACACATTCCTCTCTAAATAATATTGGACCAATGTGTTCTGTCTGCATGACTCTTAATGACAATCCTAATTGTTCTAGTATTTCAACACGATGTTGTGCTCCAAAATCATAATAGGCACTATGGCGTAAGTGAAAATTGGGATCTAAATCAGACCAACGAAAAGATAATTGTTTGCTAAATGTAGCCATAGAAGAGTGTATTTACGAGTTTTTTGTTTTTGGCTAAGATAGTAAGGATTTTCAATCTCTTATTATAACTTTTTGCTAAAATTAGTCTTAAATTTAGTTAGGTTTGTCGTTAAATTTTAGAGATTTAATTTTTTAATTATTATCTTCAATTTTAAATTAAGTAACCATTAAAAGAAGTATTTTGAATCTGCCACATAAACATAATTCAGAAGATTATGAGCAATTTATTTTTTGCCTAGAAGCTGTTCCCGATGTTGAAACAGTTACAACTACAGCTGTAATTAAAAACTTAGAACAACTAGCACTTGAAGAAGGAATTACAAGTATTTATAAAACTTGTGATACTATTGAAGGACTTGAAGAAAGTTTGAATACACTGCTTTATGACGATCACAACTTTAAGGACTATGAAATTATTTACTTAGTTATGCAAGGCAAAAGGAATACAATTTGCCTCAATAATTATTACTATAGTTTTGAAGAAATAGCAGAACTCTTCGAAGGGAAAATGAAAGGTAAAATTTTGCATTTTGCTAATACAAAAAAACTTGATTTAAAGCCTGAAGAAGCACAATATTTTCTGGATATTACAGGAGCTGTTGCAGTTTCGGGTTATGGATCAGCATTTAGGGATGTGAACAGTAACTCATTGGACAAAGCATTCTTTAGCTTATGTCAGGAACTGGATGATGTGGTGGATATAGTAGAAGAATTACACCAAAAACATTATGCTTTATGTAAACTACTTGATTTTAGATTGTATTACTAAAAATGAAATAGAGTATTTTGGCGTATCTTTACAAGTATTAAATTTTAAGAATAATGATTCTCTATATTAAAAATATGGTTTGTAACCGTTGTAAAATGGTAGTCAAAACAGAATTAGATAAACTTGGTATTTCGGCTCAAAAAGTGGAGTTGGGAGAAGTAACTATTGATACCGATTTAGATACCAATAAAAAAGAACAACTCAATCAAATTCTTTTAGATTTAGGTTTTGAATTAATCGATGATAAAAAAAGTAGATACATTGAAAAAATAAAATCGGTAATCATTGTATTAATACATGAGCAAAATAATGATTTGAAAATAACCTTATCTGATTATTTGAGTCAGAATGTGTATCATGATTATTTTTATCTTTCTAATCTTTTTTCTGAAATTGAAGGAACTACAATCGAAAAATATTTTATCGCCCAGAAGATAGAACGTGTAAAAGAATTACTGGCTTACAATGAATTGTCTTTGGGAGAAATTGCTTTTCAGCTGAATTATTCTAGTGTAGCGCATCTTAGTAATCAGTTTAAAAAAGTAACAGGGCTTTCACCAAGTCATTTTAAAAATATACGATCTGGTTCTAGAAAATCCTTGGATGAGGTATGATTTATTTTAAAATATAAAGCATCCCTTTAGCAGTTTACCAATTTACAACTATTTGTATTACTTTCAATTTGTATGGTTGGGTGTTGAATTTTGTGTTCGTTCATTACTTTATAAATGGCCGAAAAAATAGCATCTTTCTGAATTTGATCCTCCATTTTTATAACAGCGTGTAGTGAGCCAATATTGTATCGCCCATCTAAGCTCCAAATGTGCAGATCGTGGATGTTTTCGACACCATTGATTTGTTGGAGTTCATTGGATAATTCCTCAATATTGATGTTTTCGGGAACGGCTTGCAATAGCACTTTCATGGTACTAATTAAGTTACTCGTTGCATTGTAGCCGATGAAAATTGCAATTGCAAAAGTCAATAGGCTGTCTATCCAATACCAATTTGTAAAATGGATTACAATTGCACCAACTATAACCGCTGCCCAGCCTAATACGTCTTCTAACAAATGTAACATTACGGCTTTGCTGTTATGTGAGTGGGAGTGTGACTGTTCATCTTGATGTTCGTGTGAGTGCTCACCTTGATGGGAATCTTCGCTTGATTTTTTTATTTTTAAAAAGGCAAGACCATTGATAGTGATACCTAAAACGGCCAACCATAACATTCCTTTGCTATTTATAATTTGGGGGGTTATGAATGATTTATAGGCACTGATAGACATAAATATCGCACCAATTAGCAGAAAAATAGACATGCTTAGAGCAGACAGTAATGAAAATCGCTTGAATCCATAACTGAATTTTGGGGTACGTTTTTTATTGGATTGTTTTTCTAGCAGTACTGTTAAACCAATGGCGATAGCATCTGTAAAATCGTGAAAGGCATTAGCAATAATCGCAGTAGAGTTGATGGCCATTCCGCCAATAACCTCTACAATCGAAAATAGGAGGTTAAGCCAAAAGGCTAATGTAAGGCCATCTTTGGGCGAATGATTATGGTTGTGTGTATGTGACATTGTTGTGAGGCTTTTAGTGTACTACAAAGGAACAATGAACGGGTATAGAAAACAATGAGCGAAAGAGGTAAGTATTGGACTAATCGTGGTTTTTGTTTCGAAATGCTAAAGCGGTCATTCCAGAAACCTTGCTGAATAGTCGGGAAAAATAGGCGTAATCATCGAAGTTTAATTCTGAAGCAATTTCCTTAACAGATTTGTTAGAATGATGTAGTAGGCGTTTGGCTTCTAGAATAACACGTTGCTGAATATGATGTGAAACTGAAAAGCCAGTCGCATTTTTCACACATTCATTTAGGTAAGCCACCGAGATATTTAACTTTTTTGCGTAGTCAGCAGGGCGTTTGGCAACTGCAAAATCCTTTTCTAATATCGTTTTGAAGGCTTTGGTTGTGCTATCAAATCGTGAAAGTTTGTCCGTGAGATTAGATTCTTCTAAATATTGCGATATAATTAGGGCGACTAAGGCGTTGCAACAATCTTTTAGCAAAGGTTGGTATAGTTTGGTTTGTTTGTTTTTAAAGATGTTTACGCAGAGTTCTGTTACGTGGGCTATGACAGAGAAATTTTGTGTTGTAACAGCCAAAGGATGAACAGGAGCGAGGTCTTCGAGTAATTCCAGATATTCGCGATTAAGCCGATCGCTACTCATGGCTAGAATATAACAGGTCACATCATTTGTTTTCAGAATACGGTGTACCTGATTGGGATGAATGTATACGACTGCCGAATTTTTTATATCATAATTTTCAAAATCAATTTCTATGATCGATGTGCCTTTTTCTTGTAATAAAAAGAAGTGATAATTGTGACGGTGTGAGTGACTGGTTTCTTCTGAAAGGTGTACATCGCCAAATGAAATTTCTCTGATAGCAATACCTGTATCAAATTCTTCGGCTAATGGATTTACAGGAATGGATCTTGTCGTTTTACGCATTCTCTTTTAGATTATCTATGTAAAGTTAATCATTGCCATTGGTATCTACTAATACCTTTTCATTTTTGAAAATACTGAAACAAATTTTTACTAATCCTTATCATTTGTCAATCTATGGTAAAAATAGATTGCAATGCATAGTGGTTATCTTCAAATAACCCCATGAATGGGGTTGTATAACGCCAAATTTTAAATAGCTTCATTAAAATTTTATATGTTAACTATAAAATTTTAAGTTTCTTGTTTAAAATTTTAATGAAGCTATTTAAAAATTTAAGATATATAATTAAAATTTTAAATAGAATATTTAAAATTTAATTGTCTTTAATTAAAGTTTTAATTTAATACTCTAAAATTTTATATATGTATATTAAAAATTGGAGTTTTGTAGAGAATTTAGTCAATAAAAAACCTCTTCGCATTCGTTTTTCGAAATGTGAAGAGGTTTTAAGTTGGTTTACTAGAATGCTTTGCGAAGGTTTATTTTTCGATTTGCATATTGGTACTAATCGCAATTCTGTTCCAGGCATTTATAGTCACAACAGCCATTATAAGTTGGGCGATATAACTTTCGTCAAAAAGTTGGGTTGCTTTTTTATACACTTCATCAGATAATCCGTGATTGTGAATTAATGTGATTTCTTCTGTAATGGCCAAAATCACTTTTTCTTCTTCAGTAAATAAATCAGTTTCACGCCAAGCATTTAGTAAAAATATACGTTGAGGTGTTTCTCCGTTTTTTAGGGCATCTGTGGTATGCATATTGATGCAATAGGCACATTTGTTGATTTGCGAAGCACGAATTTTTAGTAATTCTTTATGTGTTTTTGATAATTGTGTGGTTGCCAAATACCCTTCTAAAGCGTACATTGCTTTATAGGCTTGTGGGGCAGTTTCGTTAATGTCGACTCTCTTTTCCATGTTTGTTATGTTTTTTAATTTTGATAGGACAAAGTTCGAAATAACATAGCAGATAAAACTTAAACTGGTTTAAGAACGCTTTTTATTTCTTATTTCGCTTAAATATTCGGGAGTAAATCCTAAGAAAGAAGCGATAAGATATTGAGGAATTCGTTGTACAAAATCGGGATATTTACTATTGAGCTGATGATAAAAATCTTCTTTAGAAAAACTATATAAATATTTTATCCGCATTTGAGAAGCGGCATAAGCCCGCTGGAAAATGAACCTGAAATAGCGTTCCATTTTAGGAAATTCTGCTAATAATTTTTCCTGCGAATGATGATCAATGACTAAAATCTCTGAATTTTCGACAGCTTGAATATAAAATTCGGAAGCTTGTTGGTTTTCGTAAGCGATATTGTCGGTAATCCACCAATTTTCGATGGCGAACTCGGTAGTTTGTTCAGTCCCTTTTTCATTGACAAAAAATTTCCTCAAACAGCCGTTAAGAACAAAATAATTTGATTTACATATTTGACCTTCGAGAAGTAAATTCTCTTTCTTTCGGACTTTTACAACCTGAAAAAAAGCTAAAATATCGAGGAATTCAGTATCATTTACTTCGATGAATTTTTCTAAATGGTGTTTGAATATTTCGGACATAATTTGTTTCTAAGTGGTTTTTGTCAAAAAAGGACTAATGATTTAAGGGTATTGCTAAGGTACATTAGTTTATTGAAAAATAAAGATTGATTACCTATTTAGCATATAAAGAAGAAGTCAAATTTGAATTCTTTGCTAAATTGATAATCAATCATTTTTTAGGAAGGATGTTTTTAGTTAGACTCCCAATTAAACATTTCTATTATTTTTTTTAACCCATTAGGGGAGTGCATCCAGTCAGTATTATCCAATGTTTCTTTTCCTACTTCGGCAAATCTTTCGAACATTTGTTTTTCATAATGTGCTATCGCCGATTTTAAATCAGTGAAATTTTCGCTGGTTAAACTTTCGCTTAATTGCAAAGCATCGAGCATTGCCATGTTTACACCTTCGCCAGCATAAGGAGGCATAAGGTGTGCTGCATCACCAATTAATGTAATGTTAGATTGTGCTTCCCAAGATTGGTCTAAGGGCATACAATACAAAGGATTTGGTATGAGATAATTCTTTTCGGCTTCAAATAATTCAAGCCAAATACTGTCCCAATTCGAGTATTCTTTCTTGAACCATTCTAAAACTTGTGAGTCATTTTTAAAATCAATATCAGCGTTTTTAATCCAATCGGGATCTATGTTCCAACCTGCGTAAAAATCTAAACTTCCATCGCCTTTGGCACTTACACTTAATGTCTGTGAATTGCCAAAACCCATTATTTTCCCACCTTGTAATAAGGCGTTAATTCTAGGTGTATTTTTCTCAGAATCGTAAATATTCCCCATCAATACCGTAACACCTGAATAAAAAGGTTTGATTGGCGTAACAAATGGACGAATTTTTGAATTAGCACCATCTGCCCCAATTACAATATCGGCAGTGGCAGTATTACCATTTTGAAAAATAATTTTCCATTGGTTATCGATTTCTTCAAGCGAAAGAATATGACTGTCCCACACAACGGTGTCTGCTGCTAAAGAATCTAATAAAAGATTTCGCAGTGGTCCACGATCAATTTCGGGTCTAAACCATTCATCGCCAAAATCACCTTTACTGTTTTCGTGATGTTCATCAAAGAAAATTTCTGCATTTTCATCAACTATACGAAGTCGATCTGCATCGGGTCTATAATTTGCTTTGAAAGCATCCATCAAACCCGCTTCTTCAAGTGCTTTTAATGCCGATTCGTGATGCAAGTCAAGTGTAGCACCTTGCGCTCTTACCTCTCTATTAAAATCTCTTTCGTATACTTTTACATCAGCACCTTTTTTTTGTAAAAGTCTAGCTAATGTTAATCCCCCTGGTCCTCCGCCAATGATGGCTATTGTTTTGTTTTTAAGTAAATTCATTTTACAGTGTTTTATAATTACAGAGCAAAATTACTTTTTGGGTAAGTCTAAAAATTGTATAAATCGGTCATTCTCATTTTTATTCAATCCTTTTGGGGTCAATCCCGAATGTTTTTTGACAGTTTTAATGAAATGAGCTTGGTCTGTAAAATTTTGTTCAGGGAAAAATTTGCCCTCTTTGATTTGTGGCCAGGATGCTTTGAATCGCAGAATGTTGCAATATTCTTTTAAGGAGATTCCAATATATTGATTAAAGTAGCGATTGATTTGTCGGCTTGACCAAAATGATTTATCAGCTAATTCTTTTACGGTCAATGAACCATCTGAAGCATAAATGTGTTCAAATAATTTACGCTTTTTATCGTCTATTTTTTTTTCTTTGAGAATTTGGTGGATTTTTTCTGAAATCTTCTTTATAAAACGGTCAAAGTCATTTAGATCATCAATGCCGATATCCCAAAAGTTATCGGGCAGTACCAATGGATGATTTTTTTGGTCGGCAATAGAAGTTTCCAGAATATATTCGACAGCAAGTAATTTGAAGCTAACCGCAAAAATGGTGGCTGTGGATGCAAATATGGTTTGCGAAGAATGTCTGTCCAAATCCATAAGCATGGCATCGAACGGCTCTTTGCTAGAATAAGAAAAAAGTACATCAACTCTTCCATCGGGCAAAACAGCCAGTTCCCTGTCTTTATCAGAATTATTAACAAGCATCCAAAAGCTACCTACAAACTCAGAAAGCGTGGGGTCGGGTAGAGCAGTTCTTAATTCTAGTTCGGTATTCATTGGCTTTTGTATAGTCTCAAATTTAGTACTATTATGGCGTTTACACAAAACTTGTTATTTTATGCAGTAGTATTTTTAGTTTTAGATTGGATTAATAGTAGTATTTTTTTTAGTCCATCAGGCGAGTGCATCCATTCGGTGTTATTCATTGTGATTTTTCCAATTTCGGCAAATCTTGCAAACATCTGTTTTTCGTAATTCGCTATTGCCGATTTTAAAGAAGTAAATTCTCCGTTGGTTAAATTTTCGCTTAATTCTAAGGCATCAAGCATCGCCATATTTACACCTTCGCCTGCAAAAGGAGGCATTAGGTGTGCAGCATCTCCAAGCAATGTTATATTAGATTGCGCTTCCCAATATTGATCTAATGGCATACAGTACAATGGTCTGGGCTTGAATTCGTATTTTTCGCATTCAAACAATTCGTGCCAAATAGGATCCCAATTGGAGTACTCTTTTTTAAACCATTCCAAAACTTGTTTGTTATCTTTAAAGTCAATTCCTCTATCCTTGCTCCAATTGATGTCTTCTTTCCAACTGGCACCAAAAAGCAAATGACCATCATTTTTGGTAACAATAGTTAACATTCTAGAATCACCATAGCCCATGATTTTTCCATCTTTCAAAAGGTCATGAATTTTCTTTTTTTCACTGCTATAAACATCACACTGTAAAAAAGTAACGCCCGAATAAAAAGGCTTAATTGGTGTAACGAATGGACGGATTTTGGAATTTGCACCATCTGCTCCAATAATTATATCGGCTGTAGCAGTACTGCCATTTTCAAAAAATATTTTCCAAGCATTGGTATTGTTTTCAAGCGAAACAATATGGCTGTCCCAAACGACTGTGTCGGGCTGAAGGGAATCTAATAGAATTTTTCTCAATGCGAATCTTTCAATTTCGGGACGGAACCATTCATCGCCAAAATCACCAGTCGACTCTTGATTAAGTTTATCATAATAGAGGGTTGCATTTTCATCAACAACTCTGGCTCTGTCGGCACCAGGACTGTAGTTGTCTTTGAAGGTATTCGTCAAACCTGCTGATTCAATTGCTTTTAAACCCGACTCAAAATGTAAGTCAAGGATAGTGCCTTGTACTCTTGCGTTTTTATTAAAATCTCTTTCATATACTTTTACATTTGCTCCTTTGAGTTGTAAAAGTCTTGCCAATGTTAGTCCGCTTGGACCACCACCTATGATGGCTAGAGTTTTGTCTTTTAGTAGATTCATTATGTATTGATATTTTGTATGATGCAAAACTACATGGATATTATAAACTAAAATAGTTACATTTGACTATAATTTAGTCTTAAAAGCTCATTTATGGAGATAGTATTGAATGCTGGAGTTAATTTATTAAGTAGCTTTGCAGATAAGCTTAATACGACTATTGATAGTAGTGGCAAAGTCATTATTCCAGAGCAATTTGGTAATGGGTACTTGCAAGGTTTTATTTTTAACAAAAACCTTAGGATGATGATTCAGAATTTTGAGCTAAAAGAAGATTTGATGGTAAAAAGAACTTTTGCGCAAAATGATACTGAAAAAGTTATTATCACGTTTCACAATTTCTTTTTATCAAATGCTGAAAATTATGATTCGACTATTAATACAAAAAAGCTGCAGTCGATTCAGGTTTTTTCAGGGAAGTTAGAAACAGAAAAGTTTTTTTCAAGCAAGACTTTGTTTAAATCAATTATAATAGGCATTGAAATAGCATATCTCAAAGAATTGCTAAAGGGAGATTATGAAAACACTATTCTAAACACTATTACAGGTAAAGACAAGTCATTTTTGTTTGAAGAACTGATGCCAGCAAGCATACAAAAAGTGGTTCATGAAATGTTGGTAAATCCTATTCCAAGCAATTTAAATAATTTTTATCACAAGGTAAAAGCGGAAGAATTGATATGTCTATTGATTGCCGAACTGTTAAAAAGAGAAAATGCAGCCATGTCAGCATTGAATATTGACGATGTACAGACAATTTATAAAATACGAGACACAATGCTCAAACAATTGGAAATTGCACCTAATCTTGACGAATTGGCAACCATTGCTAATTTTAGTAAATCGAAGCTCAAACGTCTTTTCAAGCAAATTTTTGGCACTAGTCTTTTTAATTATTATCAATCCTTCCGAATGCAGGAAGCTGCCAATTTACTTCGGGAGCATAAACTTTCAGTATCGGAAGTAGGTTTCCGCTTAGGTTTCAGTAATCTGAGTCATTTCACCAGACTTTTTGAAGCGCATATTGGTGTGAAACCAAAGCGTTGGAGTATGGAGAGTTAGGCAAGAATGTACATAATTTTTATTCCGAATAATTTACAATGGCTTTATCTACTTTCATATCACTATTGAAACTCATCACTTCTACGGCTTTTCTACTTGTTGCAGTGTTGATATAATAAATGGTCAGACTATTCACTCCAATTAATAAGTCTAAAAGTTCAAATTTTAAGGTTGGATTATTTTCTAATCCCCAAGTCCAATAGTTTCTAACATTATCTTTTCCAACTACAGTTCCTTTCGTTTCAGGAAATCGTTTTAAAGCTAATGGACTTTCAATTGAAAAGTCTTCAGAATAATGAGATAGTATTATATTAAGATCGTGAGAGTTCCATGCTGTTACCCATTCTTCGGCAAATGCTGTTGCAAATTCTTTTGTCATTTTTTATCTATTATATTTTTATAATTAAGTATTATTTTTTTGTTTCAACAACGGCTAAATTATTTATTATTCTCCATTCATTATCAGTATCCAAAACCAATGAATTGTAGGAAACAAAATAATTTTCCGAACTCTCCAAACGAAGTTTAACTGAAGCAATTGTATTGTTCACATCAATATTTTCAATTGTCATTATTCTTGGGAGTCCACCAAAAATTCCGTCTCGAATGTTAGCCAAATATTTTTGTTTGTCAATTACTGTTACTCCCGAAGTTCCCATAAAACCATTATTGGTTACACGAAAGTCTTTATGTAATACTTTTTCCAAAAGTATTGTATCGCTGTTATCACCACCTTTTACAAAATCTGTAATGGCTTGTTTTATCTTGTCGTTCATTTTAGTTTAAACTTTAAATAGTTTGATTATGTCAGCTTGGTTGAAGATTATAGCGTTAATTAACTTCGTCTGTTCGCCATCGCTCTATTTTGTTGATCTTTACAAATGTAAAAAAGTACAGCCTAAACTGTACTTTTTAAATGTTTTATTTAATTGACTTTTGTAGTTATTAAACTAGTTTTTTAATTGGTGATATTCCATTTTTTGATGTTCTCAGCATTAATTTCGTTGGTTCCATCTTTTGGATTGGGTTGTCCTTTGCCTGTATTAATTAAGTTCTTTAAACTGTTTTGAATAAATCCTGTCCAGGCATCATGACATATATTATAGCATTCATCAGTTGGTGTTAAACCTTCGTGTGTAAATACGACTTTGGTTTCAGTACCTTCTATAGAAATATCAAAAACAAGTTTGGTATTTACCCATTCCGTTTTATCTTCGATGAAATTAAATTCATTTGCTAGCACTTGGTAGACTAACTTCTGGTTTTGAACTTTTTCAATAAGTTTTATTTTGCATAGGTGAAGGTCTTTGTAATGATAGAAAAAAGTTTCACCTAGTTGATCTGTTTCGCCCTCAATATCTTCGCTCCACCAAGCTTTAAAATTTTGAATTGCATTGTAGGCTTCGGTTTGTGTTTTATCAACCAAAATGGTCGATGTAAAATCTTGATTTTCCATATGATTTGATTTTTGTTTATTGTATTTATTTCAGTTTCTCAGCAAGGTTTTCTAAATACTGAGTCCATGCGCTTGAGCAATTCCCATAGCATTCAAATTTAGGAACTAAGCCTTGATGAGTGAAAGTAACTTTGCTTTTGTCTCCTAGTTTTGATATTTCAAAACCAAATTTTGTGTTGGTCCATTCATCTGTTTTTTCAGCAAAGGAAAGATTACTCTCTGTTACCAGCCAGACGATTTTTTGGTTAGGCACTAATTCAATCAATCGATGTTTGGTATAATGTACTCCATTTCCAGCATTAAATGTAAACTCTTCGTTGAGTGTATTGCTGTTACCTTGAATATCTTCTCCAAACAAACCTATCCACCATTTTCGAACATCAATTAGCGTTTCAAAAATATTTTCTGGCGTTTGGGACGATTCAATACTGAAAGTATAATTTTTAGTTTCTGTTTCCATTTTAATTTTATTATAAAGGATAGCTAATTTACAAATAATACTGATATTGAATTCTAATTATATTTGTTAAACTATTCTGTTTTAGTGTTTTGTATTTATGTCAAGTCTTGATTTTCTTTTCTGATCTTAGTTGTTATACTAAAGAATTAAAATTATTATGGTAAAGGTACTGTCTAAATGTTATCGCTATAGGTTGTAATATGGACATTATAGAGGGTTGATTTGGACACGATTTAATGGTATCTTTGCTTAAAATAATATGCTATGAACCATCTTACTATAATTGTTCCAGAGGGTGAAAATAATTTAAGTAGTATTGTTGGTGCTTATAAAATATTTTCAAGAGCCAATGACTATTGGAAGCAAACTAAGAATACCGAATTGTTTACTATTCAGTTGGCGGGTATTTCTAAAGAGGTTGGATTTTATGATGGACTGTTTTCAGTAAGACCTCATGTGAATATTGCTGAAATAACCAAAACCAATTTGATTATTATTCCATCATTGAATCACAATTATGTAAAAGCTTTGGAAGGAAACAAAACTTTAATTAATTGGATTGAGAAGCAATATAAAAATGGGGCAGAGGTTGCAAGTATTTGCACGGGAGCTTTTATGCTAGCTTCATCAGGTTTATTGGATGGTAAAAGTTGTTCTACACATTGGGCAGCTGCCGAAAATTTTAGAACTATGTTTCCCAAGGTCAATTTACAAACCGATAGATTGATTACAGATGAGAATGGAATTTATACCAATGGGGGTGCGTATTCTTTTCTAAATTTAATTATTTATCTGATAGAGAAATATTTCGATAGACAAACCGCTATTTATTGTTCCAAGGTTTTTCAGATTGAAATGGATAGAAATAGCCAGTCTGAATTTGCCATCTTTACTGGGCAGAAATTACATGAAGATGATACTGTAAAAAAAGCACAATCCTATATTGAGAGTAAACTACATGAAAAAATTTCTGTAGAACATTTGTCCTCTACGTTTTCGGTGAGCCGAAGAAACTTTGATAGACGTTTTATTAAAGCTACTGGTAATACTCCTGTAGAATATATGCAAAGGGTAAAAGTAGAATCGGCAAAAAAAGCTTTTGAAAGCAGTCGAAAAACCATTAATGAAGTAATGTATGAAGTAGGATATTCGGATGTAAAAGCGTTTCGGGAAGTATTTAAAAGAATAACAGGTATGTCACCAATTGATTACCGAAGTAAATATAATAAAGAAGTTATGCTTTGATAGAATACTTGTTGTTTTATGGGAAAAATAAACCTTGCTCTAATTACTTAAAGCAAGGTTATTTAGTGGCATTATTTGTTGTGGTATTATCTAAATTCTCTTGAGTTGTACAGCCGAGATATTTATAGTTACTTCAGTTTCTTGTAACTTTCTGTATTGCCATTAACGTTTTCGATACGTATTCCTGTAATTTTCTTTCCCTCTCGGATAAACTGAACATGTATTAACTTTTCTTCAACATCAAATAGATCGCCTCCCATAGGTATAAGGACTGCTTGGCGATAGCTTGATAAAGAAAAGATAAGTTTATCCCCTTGTAGGGTTACCGTTTTTGAACCATAACTACCGACAAATTCCTTTAGTTGTTTTTCGTCAAGTTTTACAGGATTCTGTTTCACTTTTAGAGATGTCAATAACCAAGGATAAATACTTTGCGGATTACTAGTTTCTTTTTTTGCTAATTTTTCTAATGCTTTTTGTTGAGCAATGAAAAGCGCATCGGATGCAGGTACTTCAATATCTGGTTTTACCCCTGTGCCTTCCCAATTGGTATTTGTAATTGGATTAATTGCTCTTCCAAAAGGAACGAAGATAGTAAAGCGATCGTTGATAATTAGTTCATCACCTGGATTGGCACCTCCACCAGTGGTTTCTCCAATTATGGTAGCCCGTTTTAAGTTTTTTAAATTATAGGTAAACTCTTCTGCTGCAGAAAAAGTGCCTTTACTTGTCAATACATAGACATCTATATCTGGGCGTCGCTTGCCTGTAACGTAGGGCAATGTCCATGTTTGAGTATTTTCATTGGAAGGGCGAAAATAGAAGTTATTTAGATGCACAGGTTCTGCAGTAAATAAATAACTGCTGATAAGCTGAATCATTGCTGGACTTCCGCCACCGTTTTTACGTAAGTCTATAATTAAGGCATTGGAATTGGCGAGAAAGTTCATCGCACTTACCGCTGTTTCACCAGCAAACTGTGGATCTTCAAAGTTACGAAGATCTAGATAGCCAATATTTCCATCTAAAATTTTAACTTCTTTAAAACCATAGTTTTTCATCTTCAATTCTTCGAGCATAGCAGGAGGAATTTGATTATTATTGGGGTTTTGTGATTTACTTTCGTTTACTTCTTTAATGTATTCGGGATTAAGTCTTACTCGAATATGTCTGTCCTTGCTGATCGATTGTAAGTCTGAGGTAAGTCGTTCCGAAAACAAAACAGCATCGGTAGTAGTTGTATAATCTCCTTTTTTAAGATTAGCAGACAGTAGGTTTGCCATTGTGCTTGCTGTTTCCGGGAAAACATAATTTTTATTCAATAGGTGATTGATCGAATCAATAACAACTTGTTGTTCCATAGCTGTAACAGTCGGTTGGTTGGATTGAGCAACCGAAGTAAGAATAGAAATAAACAAAAAAAGCAAACAAAACAGTGTGTTTTTGTTTTTCATAATTGTATGATTTGATTCGTTTTAATTTGCACAGTTTGTGATTATTTTATTTAGGATTTTATCAAGAGATTCAATTTCATCTTGGGATAATCCTTCAAGAGCTTTTTTTCTGTTGGTTTGTATAACTGGTGTTAATAATTCAATTGTTTTTTTTCCTTTTTCTGTTACTTCAAGGTTGAATTTTCTTCTGTCTAATTCGTTTATTTTTCTTGTCAGATAATCTTTCTTCACCATTAGTTCAATTATTCTGGTGATTGAAGCATTATCCTTAAAAATTAATTCTGCTATTTCTTTTTGAGAGTAATTAGAATTCTGATCCAGTATTATTAATATTAATCCTTGATCAACTGTTATATCATTGACAACTTTTCCTATGTTTCTCTGTGCAATTTTTCTATATTCTTTTATTGTTTTTTCAATCGTATATAGAACAGTCTTTGTAGGATTTTTTAGCACCATATATATTTATTTGGCGCAAATGTAGTTGATATATCAATGAGAAAAAATAGGTTGCCACTTTTTTTTTCAAAATATTTATTTCTAATGTAATATTTTGAAAGAATTACCTGTTACTTACTGGTGTACAAACGCACAAAAAAGTGACTTTTTATGATTCTACCCAATAAAAAAGTACAGCCGAAACTGTACTTTGTGAATGTATATGTAATGGCTTTATTGTAGTGGTCCATTTTTGATAAGCAAGAGTTTCGTTATATGTTTCCTTTTCTTGGTTGTAAATATGGGCAATCGGGCCAGTAGTCTTTTACAATTCAATTTGTTTAATTGAATTATTACTTTTCCTGTCTTTTTTAATTAGTTTTAAGCCACTTTTTATCATAAATAGTATTATAAAAATAAATATTACATCTCCAATTAAGGATCCAAAAAGATAGGCTATGCCTATAGTTCCTGATTCTTTAAATTTTGTAATGCATTGTTCAATATTATTTGGAAAAGTTGCTATTACTGCAATTGATAGTAGTATAGCAATTAGTATTAAAATATAACCTGATGATTTTTTTAATATTTCCATAATTAGTTTTATTTATTTGATTTTATTATCGTTATGTGTTTTCTGTTGTTTTTTTGAATATAATAATATGTTCGATAAGCAAAGAAAAGGAATCCAATTATAATTAGCAATTCTAGACTTAAATATCTGAAAAGGAGCATCATCACAAATAAATAAAAGTTTTATTGTTTTTTGATGCTTTATAATATCTCGAATTACCCTTTGACTCCAGTTACCTGCAATAAAATGTTTTTTTCGGTTTCTAAGAGTTTTATTTTTTCTTTCAAAGTTTCGTTTTCATTAATAAGTGATTCATTTAGGGAGATATCACTAGAATAGCTTTTTGGGAGTTGAGCAGCTATGTCCATGAAAAAGTTATGTTCCAAACCTTCCGAAATTTTCAGCAAGAGATCTACTCTCAATGTATTTGATCTAAGGTGTTTTAAAAGTGATTGATATTCGATGCCAGTTTTTTGTGATAGTCTGCTTTTAAGAACTCCTTTGCGGTTGCAGTATGCTGTGAGTATTTCGCCTGTTTTTATTGTAATCATAATTTAGTAAAAGTTAGATGTTATTATAAAAATACGAATTTATTTATTAAAAATACTTACTGAGGCTTTATTAAATGTAAGGTCATGTTATCTGTTTAATAGGGAGGAGCATAATAAATAGGAAGGGGTCTATGCTAAATGTATGGTTGTACTATACTAATTTATAGGTTGTCTATACAAAATGTAAGGTAGTACTATACCAAAATGAAGGTGGTTGCATACTAATTTATTGGCTATCTATGTAAAATGTAAGGTTGTGCTATGCTAAATGATAGGCTGTACTATATTATTTGTATGGCTATGCTATAGTAAATGAATGGCTATGCCGTATTATTTGTATACATGTGCCATTAAATTTTGAATGTTATACTATACTAAAATTATAGTTGTAGCTACTAAATAGATATGTGAACTATACAAATTGTATAGTGTACTATTCGATTTGTATAGTTTGCCTCTGTGTCTTATTCTTAAAAAAGTTTTTATGAAACCTGATGCCCTAGCCCTGATAGTAGTGGAAATCCTTGTGGGCTGGGGTTCAGCCCACAAGATTGAAACGAATAGCAGGAAATAGCTCCTGATCTTTATCTTACTGATGTAATGAATAGATAGCAAAAAACCGATTAAATTGCTTTAATCGGTTTTCGTATTATTAATAAGTATCGCTATTAAAACAACATTTGTGCTAGTGGTGTAAGGGACTGAGCCGATTTTGGTAATAAAGGGGTAAGGGCTGTAAATTGTGCTGGAGTTATTAATTTTTTTATTTTGGTCGTAAATGATTCTCTTGTGGCAGTCATTTTTGAAGCATAACCAGCAGGATCTGTTTTTTTGGTAGGCAAAACGCTTTTCTTTTTCTTTAGTATTTCATTTACTAATGAATTGACAGCCGGTTTTTGGGCATCGGTCAATTTTAATTTGGGAGATAAAACACCCATAACCTGATTGGCTATACTGGTAACATCAAATGTACTTGCTGTAGCTGCTGTGGCTGTTTTGGTTGCAGAGCTGGTCGCTTTTGTAATGTCTCCCATGCTTTGTGCATTTGCAAATGTGAATGTGCCAAAGAGTAGTGCTGTGATAATAAGTTTCTTTTTCATATTTGTTAAATTTTGGTTTACAATTTACTGTAAACTAAAGGTATAAAAAAATAATGTACTTTATTCTAAAGTTTCGATTTCGAATCCCGCTTTTTGAACTGAGGCTATGATTTCTGCTTTTGAAATGCCTTTGGACACCACCGAAAGGACTTTGTTAGTATTGGTCGTATCGACATTCCAGGTTTGAATTCCCTTTGCAGTGTCTAGTGTAGGGGAGACTTTGGCGATGCATCCGCTACAGTTGATATTGGTTTTGAAGGTATAAAGTATTTCATTTTCTTTTATTGAATTGGTTTCCATAAGGTGTTTTTTAAGGTTTATATTTTTTAGTTTTAGTCTAAGGCTATTACTTACCACGCATACGCTACTAAGCGCCATGGCTGCACCGGCAAGCATTGGGTTTAAAAGAAATCCATTGATGGGATACAAAATTCCGGCTGCTATTGGGATACCAATTACGTTATAAAACAATGCCCAAAACAGGTTTTGTTTGATGGTTGCTACGGTGAGTTGGGAGAGTTTGATGGCTTCGGGAATTTTACTAAGATCGGACGAAATGATGGTCATTTTGGCGACATCCATTGCAATGTCACTTCCTTTTCCCATGGCAATGCTAACATCGGCTTGAGCCAGCGCGGTACTATCATTTATTCCGTCGCCAACCATCGCTACAATTTTACCTTCGGATTGTAATTGTTTTACAAAGGCGGCTTTTTGTTCGGGCAGCACTTCGGATTTATAATTGGTAATACCTGTTTTTTTGCAGATTGAAGCTGCTGTTGCTTCGTTATCGCCGGTAAGCATATAGACGGCTATATTGGCTTCCTGCAATTGTTTGATGGCACCGATTGATGTTTCTTTAATTTTATCTTCGATGGCTATTGCGGCTATTGCATGACTTTCATCTGAAAAATAGATAACCGTTTTTGACTCGGCACTCCATTGATTACTTTTTTCAAGAAGCGTCTCAGAAAGTGCAATGTTTTTTTCTAATATTAGTTTTTTGTTTCCTACCCAATAGTTTTTTCCCTCTACAGATGCTGTAACACCTTTGCCAGTTATACTCTCGAAATGATCCAAAGGAATTCCAGTTATAGCTTCAAAATGATTGATTACGGCTTCCGCCAAAGGGTGTTCGGATTGTTGTTCGATACTGGTTAAGATTTGTTTAAGAAAAGGGGTTTCATCATTCCAATATGAATCGGTTACAACCGGTTTGCCTTCGGTAATGGTACCCGTTTTGTCCAGAACAATTGCATTTATTTTTTGAGCCAATTCCAGACTAATAGCATCTTTAATTAATATTCCGTTTTCGGCTCCTTTGCCAATTCCTACCATAATTGCGGTTGGAGTTGCAAGACCTAAAGCACAAGGACAGGCAATAATTAATACCGTTGCCAACGCTATTAGCCCTTGCGAAAACCCATTTTCACCTCCTAATATAAACCATGATGCAAAAGCGATAAGGGCAATTATGATTACAATAGGGACAAAGATTCCTGCAATTTTATCAACCAGTTTTTGAACGGGTGCTTTACTGCCTTGTGCTTCCTGAACCATCTTGATGATATTGGCAAGCATGGTTTCGGAGCCTACTTTTTCGGCACGGAATACAAAGCTTCCTTTTTGGTTGATGGTTCCGGCATAGACTTTATCATTTTCTTTTTTCAAGAGTGAAATGGGTTCGCCACTCAGCATGCTTTCATTGACATAGGAATTTCCTTTGGTCACAACACCATCAACTGCAATTTGCTCTCCAGGCTTTACAACGATACTATCTCCATGTCGTACCTGATCAATAGGTATTGCGATCTGTTGGTTTTTATCATTGATAATTGTTACTGTTTTGGGTTGTAATCCCATTAGTTTTTTGATAGCCGATGAGGTACTGCCTTTGGCTTTTTCTTCTAATAATTTTCCCAGCAAGATAAAAGTGATAATTACTGCTGCGGCTTCAAAATAGACATGAGCATGTAAGCCTCTGTCATGCCAAAAATGAGGGAATACTGTATTAAACACACTAAAAATATATGCTACTCCTGTACCCAAAGCAACCAATGTATCCATATTGGCAGAACGGTGTTTGGCTTGTTTCCATGCATTAATATAGAAATTCTGCCCCAACCAAACCACCACTGGAGTCGATAAAATCCACATGATGTAGTTAGCGTAGGGGATATTCATAAAGAACATTCCGATGATAACTACTGGTGTTGTGAGTAATCCCGCCCAAAGGGTTTTTAGTTTCAATTGACTAAACATTTTTTGATGAATTTCTTCTAGTGTTTCGGTTTGTTTTTCATCATCATCAATAAATAAATCATAACCCGCTTGTTGTACTATATTCTTTATTTCGGGTATAGAAATCATGTTCGGTAAATATTCTACCAACACAGTTGCTGTGGCAAAATTAACCGATGATGTAACAATCCCAGCTTGTATTTGAATAGCTGTTTCTACCCCAATCGCACAGGAAGCACAAGTCATTCCAAGAACTGGAAAGGTTTTTTTTATCGTTGTTACTCCATAACCCAAATCTCGAATAGTATGTATTGCTTGGGGTAAGGCTTCGGGATTGGTAGCGGTAATTACCGCTCTATTATTGTTGAGTTCAACTGTATGAGAGGTAATGTTTTTTACTTTACTTATTCCATTATCAACGATTAGAGCACAATGTTCGCTTTCCACATTTTCCAGCGGAATATAAAAAGTATAGGTATTTGAAGTTGTCATTTTGAATGTGTTTTTATACTACAAAGTTCAGGCGATACTATTGAGATATGTTACACTTTTTTGTAAAAGAGTTGCAAGACTTTGGAAGAATTATAATTAGGGCATGACCGCAAGGGTCGGGCTCTTCACTATATCTTTTATTTTCCTAAAGAAGGAAAATAAAAGGATGCCGTTTCGATCCCTCATGCAACTTTACGGCGATTAAGAAACTTAACTAGAATAGATCAATTAATCCTTAATTATCATTTTTTTAATTAATTTAGATTATTCTTTCTGGAAAGTAGTGAGATAGTATTTTAAACATCAATAATGTAAACTTTATAAACATGTCAAACATTGGATTAATCATAGAAGAACGAGCTGCCGATATTGGAAATTTTCTTGTGGGTAGATTGTTACCTTTTCGTGAAAAACGCGCGGTAGGACCTTTTGTGTTTTTGGATCACATGGGGCCAGCAAAACTTAAAGATTACCAAAATTTGGATGTGCCTCCGCATCCACACATTGGACTTTCAACACTTACGTATTTGTTTGAGGGAGCCATAATGCATCGTGACAGCGTGGGGACCGAAATGGAAATTACACCAGGCGCGGTTAATTGGATGACAGCAGGCAGTGGAGTAGTACATTCGGAGCGAACACCAGAGTATTTAAGAACGACGGATAAAAGTCTTCATGGTTTACAAATTTGGGTTGCATTACCAAAAGAAAAGGAAAATATTGAACCCTCGTTTGTACATATTGAAGCTAAAGATATTCCAAAATGGGAACAAGATAATGTTAGTATAAAGCTTATTGCTGGCGAGGCTTTTGGAAAAAAGTCACCTGTGCCAGTTTATAGTCCTTTGTACTTGATAGAAATTAAAAGTACAATCCCAGCGACACTCAATATAGGCAAAGATCTTTTTGGGGAAAGCGCTTTGTATATACTAGAAGGCGAAATCAAAAATGATGGAAATACCTATACTTCAAAACAAATCTTGGTTGCCAAAGAAAGCAGTCTTTGTCAGTTTGAAATGAGTGAGAACAGTACCATTTATATTTTTGGAGGACAAGCCTTTCCCGAAGAACATTTTATTTATTGGAATTTTGTGCATTCGGACAAAGCAATAATTGAAAAAGCAAAGCAAGACTGGATTGATCAAAAGTTTCCTAAAGTTCCTAATGAAACCGAGTATGTACCTTTACCTAATTCAAGATAATTAAAGATAATTAAAGATAGAGTGGGAGAACAAGGAATTCAACTTCATTAAAAAAATACTTATTCTCTAATCAGTCCTTTTGTATAAGTGGCAAGCTAATATTCCATTCAAAAAATATTCTGATTGTGTAATAACGAATCTTTGTTCTTTCAAAAGTCTTTCTGTCTCAGGAAGTTGTTTTGTTTGCAGTTGAGTGGTCCACCTGAAAAGTGTATATAAGACTTTTAAGCCTGTTTGTGTACCCCATTTCATAAAGCCATTTGTTTCTGCAATATGAAAGTCAGTTACATATAATAATCCTTTTGTAGTTAGATGTTTTTTGAACTTTTCAGCCAGTACTTGTACATACGCGTTATCAAACAAATCTAAAATATAATTGCAGACAATAAGGTCGTAATTTTGCCACTCAAGATCTTCAACACCAGAACAAATAAACGTTACTCGGTGTAAAGCATTTGGTCTGTTCTTTTTGATACGCTTTCGGGCATACTCAATCATCTTTGCCGAAGCATCTACATATGTTATATGAATCTGTTCATTTTTATCCAATACTTTCTGTAAAAAATACCCCGTACCACCACCTAATATTAAACCCATTTTTTGGGTAGAGAGATGTGATAGAAATGCCAGCTGGCTTTTATTGATCCTATTGAATGACGAAATACATACAACAGCATCATATACAACTGTAATACGATCAAATCCTTTTCCAACAACATTAGGGTTATTATCAGCCACTTTTATAATTTTGAATTAGCTACACAAATATAAGAAGCGCATCATTAAATTGTTTGTTTTAAAAAGTTCATTTGCTATTTTACTTTTCAGATACAGTATGTAATTCATAAGTATTGATCAATTTGTATGCTTCTATTTTTATTATTTGCATCTTCTATGGCTTTCAAAATGGTCATGATTTGTTTTTTATCGATCATATATTTGCCAAAAAACACATATTCGATAGTCTTTGTATTTTTAATGTTTTCTAATGGATTTCTTGTAAGTAGTATTAAATCGGAATTATATCCTTTTTTTATTTTTCCAGTATTGCTTTTCATCCAATTACTTGGTGCAACTGTTGCCGAGTACAGTGCTTGTGAGTTTGTCATTCCAGATTTAGATAAAGACTCTAATTCATTATGTAGAGAAAACCCTGGAACAACTGTAGCTACATTGGCATCCGTTCCAGCCATAATGGTAACTTTATTATCAACCAATGCTTTTGTCATGATATGAATAGTTTGTACATATGTTTTCCAAAAAGTCATTGATAATTTCATGGCATTAGGTTCATTTTTGCCATCATATTCATATCCATTGGTGCCTGGTAACCAACCTAATTTGTATAATGGCGTTCCTTCAATAATTTTTGGATTAGCATATTTTAATTCTATTTCTTTTAGTTTAGACTTTAAATTAAAGCGTTGGTTCAAAAAACTTTCACACAACCAAACAGTGGAGGTAACACTAATGTTATTCTCTTTTAGTTTTTTTGCAATCTGCCCAGAACGAGCTTTTAAATATTTGAGATATTCTTCTGGGTTTTGAGCTATTGATTCTCCAAAATCATCAATTGTTTTTACGATTATTTCTTCAACATGAGCAACCTCGATTTGACCAGATTGATAAAAAGTTTCCAAATTTACTAATGGGATATGACCAATAACAGGAAGATTATAACTTTTAGCAATCTCTACGGTTGTTTTAAATATCTCTGGATTTACAAAGCCGTACATTTTAATAGCATCATAGCCTTGTTCTTTTATTTTCTGAATTGCTTTTTTTGCATCATTTTTATTAGAATAATTGATCGATTGCCTAGTCCAACTATAATAATAGCCCATTAATCCACTCTCACTAAATATTGGTGGAGAAGCAATAAACATTCTTGGACCTATGCCATTTTTTTGGATTGATTTCCTCCATACTAAAGCAACAGGCCTTCCAGCCATTTCTCTAATGGAGGTAACACCATTGACTAAATATAAAAATAAATCATTCTCACTTTCTTTTACATGAACGTGAGAATCTATAAGACCTGGGATTAAATATTTTTTTGTGCCATCAATAATAGCAGATGAACTATCCAGTAGTTGATTTTTGCCTATTGTAATGATTATACCATCTTTAATAATTACATCTTGATTTTTTATAAAATGGTTGCAATCTTCTGAAAGAACATTAGTATTTTTTATTTGAATTGTTTTGGATTGTTTAACAATAGAGGCAATATTTATAGTCTTAGTTGAGCTACCCAAGACTTTATATAATTCATGATCTGCCCACATGAAAACGCCAATAAAAACGACTATAATTATCATAATCGTATATAGAAATCTCTTACCCCATCGTTTTTTCATAAAGTATTTATTTTGAATTGATGAAACAAAAATAAACTCAAACACACTTTGATTCAGCTTGTAAAGAGAGATTAGGTATGAAACAGGGCGTTTTAGGGACGAAAAATTACAAAGCCAATAATTGCTCTTTATAATTTTTAGAAACTGGTAGTTCCATTTGAGTAAGAAAAATGGTGTCTTGATTTTTCCAAGCCTTAAAATGGGATGGATTTATTAAATGTGACCGATGAATTTGAATTAAAAAGTCAAAATCATGTTGCACTTTTTTAAGCGTACTCCGAATTAATTTTGTTTTTAGTCGGCTCTGTTCCATATAGAATATCTCGACATAATTTTGCGAATTTGAGACACACACCAAGTCAGCTTTTCTTATTTGTAAAATATCTAATTTATTTTCACCTCGAATCGCTATATGATTTTGTGTTGCAGGAATCAGTTTAATTGAATAAGCTCTGGCTAATAGTATTATAGGAGTTGAAATCAAAGCTGATTTAAGAATTATTATTCTTAAAAATTGAAAAAATATATATCCTCCATTTAGTATGGGAGATTTATAAAAAATATAGGTACTTATTAAAAAAAGTAAGTGAAAAAATAGAAGACTAGCTATTTCAAAACCCAAATTCCATTTGGACACTTTTTGATACACACTTTTTTGAATTATAGTAAGTATTCCGTAACATAGAAAAGCAATCATACTAAATCCAACACTTATAAAAAGCCACATTTTAGAATTTATAGTCCCATCATCAAATGGCCTTATAAAAAATGCGAAAATGAAAAGCCAGATACTAATGGAGATTCCTATCAGTAAATGATGCTTAATCGAAGGGTTTAATTTCTTCATTATGCTAAAAAATGACAATTATATATTTCATTGCAATTGGATATAGAGTTTAAAACTTTTTATGCTTCTATTTTAGATTGCATTTTTCAAGTTTCTGTTGTTAAATCCCAACTTTCAATAGCTAATTTCTAATTTTTACGCTTTTACCTTAGAATTTTTCTGGGGAAAAAAGTTTATTTTAAGCTGTGATACCAATTTAGCATGACCACTAACGTCAGTCTGTGAAAAACCCTCCGTTTGTTATTCTTCAAATATAACAAAAGAATTGTATCACGATAAGAAAAGTTGTATTTTTAAGTATGCAACATGTCACAGGAATTCCACGTAATCAAATGTGTTTTTCGAGTTTAGAAGACACTATTTCTTTAGATAATCCTATTCGTTTTATAGATTTTTTTGTAGAAATTCTAGAGTTGAATTCTTTAGGGTTTTCTGTCCAAACTATTAAAAGTGAAGGTCGTCCGAGCTTTGACACCACAGTGTTTCTTAAAATCTATTTATACGGTTATTTAAATGGACTTAGAAGTTCTAGAAAGCTAGAAAAGGAATGCGTTCGTAATATAGAATTACAATGGCTTTTATGTGGAATAGTTCCTAATTATCACAGTATTTCCAATTTTAGAAAACAGAATTCAATAGGACTTAAAAAGTTGTTTAAACTCTTTGTTTCATTTTTAAAAGATGCTGACTTGATTGCAGGAGAAACCATTGCTATTGATGGTACTAAAAGCAGAGCTCACAACAGTAAAAAGGCTAATTTCAATCAAAAGAAGATAGATAAACACTTGGCTTATATTGAAGAAAAAGTACAACAATATTTAGATGAATTAGATAAAAATGACCAACAGGAAAACAATAGTGGCATTACCAAAATTCAAGAAAAGATAGAACGATTAAAAAAGAATAAAATCCGCTACGAACTCCTAGAAAAAAAGCTTCAAAGTAGTGGAGAACCACAAATTAGCACTACTGATGAAGACTCACGAGCACTTTTGGTTCAAGGACAAGTCGTGGAAGTAAGTTATAATATTCAAGCTGCGGTTGATGCCAAGCATAATTTGGTGGTTGCTACACATACTATTAATCGCAATGATCGCAATGCTTTGACTGCTATTGTACTCGAAGCAAAAGAAAACTTATCGGTAGAAACCTTTACAGTTTTGGTAGACAAAGGCTATCATAATGGTCGGGAAATCACCCAATGTAAAAATGAAAAGATCAACACTATTGTGGCGCATCCTGAACAAGGGAGAAGTAATGAAAACGGCACCCTGCCTGATTATTTGGTATCAAAATTTAAATACAATAAAGATGACGACAGCTATACTTGTCCTCAAGGCGTAAGCTTAAAAACTACAGGAAGCTGGCATAAGAAAAGTAATGAAAAAGATAGTTATCAATTTAAAAAATACCGCACTTCAGCTTGCAAAGAATGTCTTGTAAAATCACTTTGTACTAACCGAAAAGACGGACGAGAAATTGACAGAAGCCAGTATGCCGATGCTGTTGAAGAAAACAATAAACGATATCAAGAAAACCAGCAATTGTACCGCAAACGCCAAGAAATAAATGAGCATATCTTTGGGACAATCAAACGGCAATGGGGTTATAATCATACTAATTTAATGGGACTCGAAAAAGTAAATGGTGAACACAGTTTAATAATGCTGGTGTACAACATCAAACGCAGTATAAATATTTTGGGAGTACCAGAATTAATTGCCAAACTCAAGAAATGGAACTCACCTTACAAGATAAAAGGTTGTTTTGATTTTAAAACAACCTATTTTAAGCTTTTTATAAGTCGTTTTGAAAATCAGTTGTCAATTGCTTCTTAAAAAAAAGCTTGCTTTATAATGAATTTATAGAAGTATAGTAATGCCTTTTTGTAATAAATAAAGTGAAAAACGAGGTTTGGCGGTTTCAAGTTTCTAGCGCAATTTTTTGGTTTTTAAATTTGCCGTTTTATTTCCCGCATTTTTGCACCAAATTTTGAATGATTTGGTTCCAAAATTCGAGAATAAAACTACACTATTTTTTTGAATATAAACCATCTTTAAATTCAGCCAAATGCCCAAATCTCTTGTAACGGCTCCTATGTTGTGAGATCAGCTTTATTTTTTAACCGTTACTTTTTCTTTAGGCGTTCTTTTCGCAACAATTTTTTTAGTTTTTCTACTTGCGATAAAATCACTAATTTCTTTTCTTTCTTGTTCTGTTAAAGGAGGACTTTGAATAATAAAATCTACACCTTTAGGTTCTTTTATTAAGCTCATATCTTTAAGATTTAAAATATTTTTTAACTAATTTTTTTGCTGATTCAGTTTCAATAATCATTCTTTGATTTTTAAAATGATAAGCTCCTAAATTTTCTTCGTAATGTTTTATCAAGTTTGTTTTTGCAGTAAATGCAATAAAACCATCAAAACCTTTTTGGAAAGAAACTTTACAAGCATAAGCAACTAAATTCCCCGCAACACCTTCGTAAAGTTTGTATTTTCCAATATTGAATGGAGAACTTTCAAGCAAATTCATATAAATGTGGTCTTGTTCAATTGTTATACTTAAAAGACCTTGTAAAATTGATGAGTTATTTACAATTGTTAGTTTATAAACTTCTTTTTGTAAATCTTTAAACTCTGATTTCCAATCAAAATTCCATCCATTCTTTTTAGTTACATTTTTCAAGTCTACAGTAGTCATTCTGCTAACTTCAGTTTGAAAACTGTCTCCCGAAATAGTATTTAAAATTGAATCAGTTAACTTATCAATTATGAAATCTTGCTCTATTTGAATTTTATTACTCATACTTCAAAAATACGAAATATTTTGATGTATAAGAAATACAATTTTAGCTGTAAATTTCTCCTGCTCGCGAGCAAGCCGTCGCACAACGTCAGTCTGTGAATAAACTCAAATTAAGCCTCTGAGAATCGTCTGTATGAAATTTTTCTCTGACAGGTATCCGAATAGTTTCTCTTTTTGACTTAGTTTTTTCACAGCCTGACGTTCTGGCGATACAAGAGGTTTGGGATTAAAGAAGCGTAATTTTTCCATTATGCACAAATTTTCCAAGTACAAAACCATCTTTAAATTCAGCCAAATGCCCAAATCTCTTGTAACGGCTGTGCGATGTAATATATTTACAAAAATGTTAACCCAATTCTTTTATTAAGCCCAATTTCAAAGATTCTTATTAAAGTAGAGAGTTGTATATTTCCTCTTCCATTTTCAATTCTCGAAATATAACTTTTTTTAGTTCCTGTTTTTTCTGCTAATTGCTCTTGGGTTATTTTGGCTTCTTTTCGGGCATCTTTAAGCATCTCACTTATTATAAACATTTGAGAATTTTTTTCATAAGTATTTCTACTTTCAGTTCCAATTTTTCCGTGTTCAACTTCAATAAGTTGATCAAATGTTTTTATGTTGTTATAATTTTTCATTTTACTTTTGTTTAAAATATTCGTCCTTTAATTTTTTTGCTTTTTCAATTTCATTTGAAGGTGTTTTCTGTGTTTTCTTTTGAAATCCATTAAACAATACAACTAATTTCCCTTCATCAAAACAGCAAAATATTCGATAAATATTTGATTGATATTCTATTCTGATTTCATATAAACCGTCGGTTCCAGTTAAGTGTTTGAGGAATTTTTCAGGAACTTTCTCAACTTGTTTTATAAGTTCAAATACATATTGAATTTTACCTTTAACCTTTTCATCTTGAACTTGGTAAAAATCTATGAAATGATTTTCGTAAAAAATTAGCTCTCTATTCATTTTACAAAGTTATCCTAAAAGATAACTATTTGCAAATTTTAGAAAGTTTTTTTTCAATTATTTCTGTTTTGGAATTTTCGTAAGGTCTTGTCCTAAAATACGTTGACCATTTTTAGGTTATTAATTTGATCAAATTTACTTAAATGTAATCGGAACATTGATAACTTTTTTTTAAAAAAATCCCTACGGGTTTTAAAAAAGTTACCAACATTCCTTACGCAACTATTCGTGCATAGGAGCCGTTACAAGAGATTTGGGCATTTGGCTGAATTTAAAGTTGGTTTTGTACTTGGAAAATTTGTGCATAATGGAAAAATCTCGCATCTTTAATCCCAAACCTCTTGTAGCGCCAGAACGTTAGTAGCCAGTTACGGTCGAAAATACGCAGACGGAAAACATAAGAAATTCACGTATTGTGTTACGCAAAGAATTGAAAATCAAGCGCCAAAAATTGCGGTTTTTAAAGTTGATGTTTAATATTGAAAACTTGAAAATTGGAATGTGAAAAGCAGAAGCGTGAAAGTCGGAATCGCTAATTGAAAGTTGAAAAGTTGAAAGCAGAAATTATAAACAGAAAAAAGAAATTTAAACAATTATACGTTGAAAATTACGAGCTAAAAAGCTGAACTTTGAAAGTTGGAATCTAAAAATAGAAACGTAAAAAGTTTGGGTTAAATTCGCATTTTCGACAAAAATAACCGGCTACTAACAGCCGTTTGTCGTGATTGGGGTTTTAGTGGAATTACCGTTTTTATTCATATATTCGTTCAGCCGAAAATACTCGGCTCCGAAATCCCCAACCACGACAAGCGCCAAGACGTTAGCTGTGATTTAAAACCGAAAACGACGAAAATTGAAAATTAACAAAAAAATACTAATCTTTATATTTGTAACTACATTAGTATTAACACTAATTGTAATTGACTATTTTGATCGAGAAAATTTTGCTGAAAGATCATTGAATAAAAAATTTCAATCAGAATTCTTGAATTATAAAACTACAGAAGAAGTTGAAAAAACTTTTGAAAAAAACTTCAGAAATCCAAAATATAACTTTTCAAAAACCGAAATTAATTCAATAAGGATTTATAAAAATTAACCCGTTGGGTGTAATTATTTGAAATAAAAAAGAGACATTAGATATTGTTCAAGATACTGAAATTCAGTATCTTGATGTCGCCAAACAAAACAATATCTATGTCAAATATAGTAAAAAATTATCTAAGAGTTTTAGAAGTTATAAGTTCTTTGAATTGTGAATTAGAGTTCAAATCTGATGTTGGGAGAAAACAAAAAATGACTGATTTAGAGATTGTTGCACTGAGTTTAACTGCTGAATTTATGTCTATTGACAGTGAAAATGCTCTTTTCAAACAGATAAATTCTAATGATATTTTAAATCTTATCGATAGAAGTCAGTTTAATAAAAGGCGAAGAAAGTTGTTTTTATTTTTAGAAGAAGTTAGAACTAAATTAGCTTCTTTTTTTCTTGAATTTGAGAACTATTATATTGTAGATAGTATGCCGTTAGAGATATGTAAATTTTCTCGACACAATAGGGTTAAAATCTGTAAAGATGAATTTGAAACGGCTCCTTCAAAAGGATTTTGCGCCTCTCAAAACAATTGGTTTTATGGATATAAACTTCATGGTGTTTGCTCAATCGCTGGAATTTTTCATTCTTTAGATATTACAAAGGCAGAAGTCCATGATGTTCATTTTTTAAAAAACATAAAACAACAAATGTCTGATTGTGTGGTTCTTGGTGATAGAGGATATCTATCTGAAACAATCCAATTGGATTTATTCCAAACCGTAAATGTCAAATTAGAAACTCCAAAAAGAAGTAATCAAAAAAACTATAAGCCACAATCTTATATTTTTAGAAAATCAAGAAAAAGAATAGAGACATTGTTCTCGCAATTATGTGACCAATTTTTAATTCGAAGAAATTATGCCAAAACTTTTGAAGGTTTTAAAACAAGAATTTTAGCGAAAATAACAGCTCTAACTTTGGTTCAATATATCAATAAATTCATCTTTGATAGACCTATAAATAATATTAAAAATCAAATAATTTAATTACACCCAACGGGTAAAAATTATATTTTAATTAGTCGATTAAATTCAATAAAAGTAAATGAAACCAAAAAGAATGAAATAATCGCTTTTTTTAACAATCCTGATAATTTTGATTACGGAGAAACTACTTGGGAACTAAATGAGGCTGAATATATATTGAGATTTTTCGACAAAAACGGAAATGAAATAAATAAAATATGGATTTGCTTGAAAGATTGTGGAATGACATTTTCTAAAAATTTTTCGCCAAATATGAAGTTCGGTGGAATAAGTGAAAGTGGAAAATTGAAAATTAAAGAAATATTAAAAAAAACGTAAAATAATAAACCACAGCTAAGCCGTTACAAGAGATTTGGGTATTTGCCTGAATTTAAAAATGGTTTTGTACTTGTAAAATTTGTGTTTAATGGAAAAATCTCGCATCTTTAATCCCAAACCTCTTGTAGCGCCAAGACGTTATATGATAGTTATGGTCGAAAATACGCAGACGGAAATCATTAGAAAATACGCATTTCTTTGCGCAGAGAATTGAAAAGCGAGCGCTGAAAAATTTAAGATTTTTAAAGTTGATGTTTAACTGTGAAAATTTGAAAATTGAAATCTGCTAAAAGAAACGCGAAAGTTGGATTTTGACAATTGAAAACTGAAAATTGAAATGTGAAAAGCAGAAACGTGAAAGTCGGAATTGATAATTGAAACTTGAAAAGTTGAACGTAGAATTCACAAGCTGAAAAAGAAATTTAATAACAAAAATATTGAAAATTGCGAACTGAAAGTAGAAACGTGAAAGTTGGAATTTGCCAACAGAAGCGTGAAAAAGTTTACGGTTAAATTCGCATTTTCGACAAAAACAACCATCATATAACATAGGAGCCGTTACAAGAGATTTGGGCATTTGGCTAAATTTAAATATGGTTTTGTACTTGGAAAATTTGTGTTTAATGGAAAAAACTCGCATCTTTAATCCCAAACCTCTTGTAGCGCCAGGACGTTACCAACTATATCCGCGCAGAAGAGAAAACCAAACCAAAAAATATGAAAAAAATACTTTTTCCCATACTATTTCTGATTTTATTCTCGTGTAATAACAAAGATGAAAAACTTGTTGCGGAAATTGCTGAACTAAAAGCTAAAAACAAAAAACTTGAAGAAACCTTAGATTATAGAAAAAGCAAAGAAATTGAGAACTTGCAAATGTTGCTTGAACCAAAGACTAAAATTAAATTCCGCAATGGAAATAAAATTTCTGGTAGCTTCACACGATTTGAAAAAATACCTGAATATAATTTATACGTAATAGACAACATTACTAAACAGAAAACTTTAGTTGCAAAAAATTTGACTGAACCTAATTTTAATTTTGATTTTAAACCTAAAACTGAAAAAGATAGTTTACTACGTGTAATAACCGAAATGAAAATTGACGGAAAGACTATTGAAATGTTTGGAAGATTAGATTTTGTAGTTGAAAAATAGATACAGCTGGTAACAGCCGTTTGTCGTGATTGGGGCTTTAGTGGAATCAACGTTTTTATTCATATATTCGTTTAGCCGAAAATACTCGGCTTCGAAATCCCCAACCACGACAAGCGCCAGAACGTTACAGGCAAGTTGCGCAACATTTTCGAAGGCAAAAATATTTATCCTCACGATGGAAAAATTAAAGACCACTTTAAGGACTTTTACAATAGTGTCTATGTTGCATATTTACCATTTTTCAGAATTGAAAATCATTTATCAAAAAGCGACAACTATAAAAAATTTGAAAAAATAACATTAGAAAATGCAAAGAAGGAAATTGATGTTTTAAACAATATTCAAGTACCAATTGCTGAAATACTAAGTTATTCAAATGAAGATTATCCAACAGATTTTGAAATTTATAACAACGGTAAAATTATTAATTGGAAAACAATTATAAATGAAATTGGTTTAAAAGACAATACTGATATAAATAAAGCTCTAAGAACTTCAATTGGAGCTTTAAGAAAGATTTTTAACAAACCTGAATTGAGTGAAAAACTAAATACTTACACAACAAAAAATAATATTTGGAATCCAACTGAAGGAAATTTTGATGTTTTTTCTAAAATTGGAATCTATAGAATTTTTAAATTATTCAATAAAAATGAAATATTATTTGTTGATGAATTCTATGAGAATATAAAAACAATTAATCTAAACGAGTTCACAGAATATGAATTTTTAGAAAAATTTGATTATAATGATTATTACATTTATTCAACCGACAAAGAAATAATGTTTACAATTGAATGGGATAGTTTCTTCTTTCTAATTGCAACGGACGAAATTAAAATGGACATAATTATTTCAGAAAAATACTTTGAAGGATTTTTATGTGACAATAAAACAACCCATAATTGGGATTATTTAGATGGAGAATTAGAAAAACTATTAGAAATAGAAAAAAGGCAGAATCAAAAATCTGAAAACAAAAAATGGTCGAAATTCTGGAACTAAATAAAAAAACTACTGGTAACAGCCGTTTGTCGTGATTGGGGTTTTAGTGGAATCAACGTTTTTATTCATATATTCGTTCAGCCGAAAATACTCGGCTTCGAAATCCCCAACCTCGACAAGCGCCAGAACGTTGGGCAACATGTTGAATAAACTGAATAAATTGAAATGAAAAAAAATCTACTTATATTGTTTTGTGCTATTTTATGTATAAATAAAATTCACTCTCAAACAAATTGGGAGTTATTAAACCCTAAACCAACAGTTAATTCAGGTAAAGATGTTGACTTTGTTACAAACACTATTGGATACATTATTACATCTAATGAATTATTGGAAACGCAGGATGCCGGAAACTCTTGGTCAAAAAAGCAAAATATCGCTAGTGGAAATGATATGAGTTTTTATAGTACAACAGGTTATATTGTAGGTGACAATGGATATGTGCTGAAATCTGTAGATAACGGAACATCATGGAATCAAATAGCTACCGGTTTCAGCGGTAACTTTAATACCATTACCATCCTTGATGATAACAATATAATACTATCCACATCCAATAGTATCGTGAAAACTACTGATGGCGGAAGTACCTGGGAAAGCTTGAGTGTGCCTAACGCCACTGTAGTCAAAACTTTTTTCACCTCTTCGTTGGTAGGACATGCAACGTGCGCTAACGGAACTATTTTAAAGACTACTGATGGCGGAGTAAATTGGCATACCACACTAAGCTTAGTTACAAATTATTCCAATTTTTACTCTATATATTTTGTTAATAAAAATTTAGGTTTTTCATCACAGGAATATAGTAATATGTACAGAACTACAGATGGAGGCGAAACTTGGATGGAGGTCTCAGGAAATATTAGGGAAATGCATGATTTTTATTTTTTAGACGACACTAACGGTTTTGCTTCCGGTGAATATGGTGCAACCTATAAAACAACGGACGGAGGAATTACCTGGAATACTATATTTTTTGAGAATGGGTTTGTAGGGGGCAATGACATCTATGGGATTTATTTTGAAGACAATAACACCGGCTACGTTACAGGTGTTAATGGCCGTATTATGAAAACAACCGATGGAGGCATTAGTTGGACTTCAAATTCTATGACTTATAAAAATTTTAATAGCATTAAATTATTTAGTAGTGGTATAGGCATTGCTAGGTCGGGAAATAACTATTACAAAACCATCGATTTTGGAGACAATTGGTCTTATTTATCTACCGTTAATCATTTTAGTTATTGCAATGGATTTTATTTTGTTAATGAAAATGTTGGGTACTCTGTTGGAGGTGGAACGAACAGCCCATCTGGAGATGTATTTAAAACAATAGATGGTGGAATTACATGGAATCAATTGAACATCTATGTTGACGAAGGAATAAATTCAATTGTTTTCCTAGATCAGGATACTGGTTTTATTTCCGGAGGATTTAATCGAAGAAAACTAATGAAAACCACTGATGGTGGTTCCAACTGGACACAAATTCTTGATCAAAGATTCGGTCAGATGCAATTCCTAAATAATCAGGTAGGATATGCCATTAACACAGGGTATTCTAATGGTATAGTGTATAAAACTACAGATGGTGGAAATACTTGGAACGTGAGTATTAAATTAGCTGACAGTTGGATTAATGGCTTTGATTTTATAGATGAAAACAATGGGTATTTTGTAGGTGACCAAGGGTTATGCTATAAAACAAATGACGGTGGAACGCACTGGGTACAATTACAAGTTCCATTTGGATACTATAAAAAAGTCAATTTTTATACCAAAAACGTTGGCTACATTACAGACGATTACGGAAGCCTTTTTAAGACGGAAAATGGTGGAATAACTTGGCAATCCCTTACAGATAGAAGTGGCATAAACGACATTGAGCTTACTACTGATAAAATATTTACTGCAGGAACGGGTGGTAGAATTTATAGAAGTGATGTACAATATCACCCCATAGTTTTGACTGTTAATCCTGCTGAAAAAATCACTAATTCAAGTGCCGGCTTAGCGGGTAATGCTACTTCTAACGGACTGCCTATTGCAAACATTCAATTTGAATATAGTTTAGATTCCTCTTTCAGTACTAGTATTGCTGCAACACCTGGTACAGTGGCTGCCAATGACTCTTCGAATGTAACAAGTGATTTACTAAACTTACAATCAAACACTACCTATTACTATAGATTAACGGCAACACAGAATTCAAATATTTATTATAGCCCAATTTTAAGCTTCATCACACTGCCCGATTATCAAATAGAAACAAATTATACCTATAATTATAAGACGACTACAGCGGAAATTTCAGGTACTATAGTTTCTAATCAGCATGACATTACCAATGTAGGTTTTCAATACGGCATGAGCGCTGATACTCTTGACGGCACTATAAGTGGATCACCCACCACTGTAGTAGGACATACCACAGAAAATGTTACAGGGAATTTAGTTAATTTACAACCAGCAACACGCTACTATTATAGAATCAAAGCAACTCATCAAGGACAGGATATTTATGGTGCTGTTCAGTCCTTTACAACTTATCCGGAATGTAGTATAAATCTTTACAGTCCCACTATTAATGGAACAGACGTGAACTTGACAGCCTATGTAACATCTTATAGTCAAGCTATAAGCGACATAGTATTTGAATATGGTACTCTTGCATATGAAAACAGTATTTCAACTGATCCTTCACAAGTCGATGCTGACAATTCTAACTATGTTAGTGCAATCCTTATTGGCCTGGATCCCAATTTGAATTATTATTACCGATTGAAAGCCATGCAGAACGGACAAGTAATTTATAGCACTGAAAGAGTTTTTAACTTTTCAGGAAACATTATACTAGTTGGTAGTGCAACAGGTGAAACTCCAAATGCTTTAGCATTGAAAGGACTGATTAATAGTTATGGCTCTTATTTAACAAACATTCATTTCGAATATGGTGTTACTAACAGTTTTGGTTCGACACTATCGGCAACACCCAATTCTGTTTATGGGTATAACACTAATTTGATAAGCGCAATAATCAACGATCCTTTGCCCAATCAAACCTATTACTACCGCTTAGTTGCCAATAACAATGGGAATGTGATTTATTCAGATACCTACCAATATACCACAGGAACGTTGAGTGCCACAGATTTTGAATTATCAAACAAAATAGCCATCTATCCCAACCCGGCAACTGATTTTGTAACTATTAAATCTAATACTGCTGAAAAAGCTAAATCTATTGAATTTTATAATGTTTTAGGTCAACGTGTTCACTATGAAAACGTTTCCAATATCTCTGATATAAAAATTGATGTATCAAATTTTAAAAAAGGGATATATGTGGTAAAAGTAAATTTTGAAAATTTAAAAGTAGCCTCATCGAAATTAATAATGAATTAAAAACACGATTGCCCAACACTTGCTACAAGAGATTTGGGCATTTTGGCTTAATTTAAAAATGGTCTTGTATTTGGAAAGTTTAGGCAAATCCGAAAATAAGGCTTAATTTAACCCCAAGCCTCTTGTAGCAAGGGAACGTTGGTAGCTAGTTACGGTCGAAAATACGCAGACGGAAATCATAAGAAATTAACGCAATTCTTTACGCAGAAAATTGAAAAGCGAAAGTCTGAAATCCGAAATTGAAAAGTTGATGTTTAATTGTGAAAACTTGAAAATTGGAATATGAAAAGCAGAAGCGTGAAAGTCGGAATCGCTAATTGAAACTTGAAAAATTGAACGCAGAAATTACAAACAGAAAAAAGAAATTTAAAAAATAATGCATTGAAAACTGCGAACTAAAAGCTAAAACTTGAAAGTTGGAGTTTGTAAATAGAAGCTTGAAAAGTTTGGGTTAAATTCGCATTTTCGACAAAAATAACCAGCTACCAACAAGCCGTTTTTTGTAAATAAATATTCTGGTATAAAGTTCTGTTTTTGACTACTCCAAATACAATTTTCAGCAGCTTATTGCACACTGCAATTAGAGCTACTTTTTTGTTCTTTCCATTAGCTACTAATCGGTCATATAATGCACTACAATGTGCATTGGTTTTCTTTGCATTTAGCGCGCACATATATAAGATGTTACGTAGTTGTTTTCCTCCTTGTTTACAGATTCTAACCTTTCCTCTTATACTACTTCCACTTTGATATTCGGTGGGACTTAACCCTGCATACGAGATCAATTGTTTATAGGAATTCATATCTTTAAACCCTTTAGTATAGATAATTAATTCGGCTGATGCTCTAGTTCCAATTCCTTTTACACTCTGTACTAATTTTAAAGTTTCTCCTTCCCATTCAACGAGTTTTTCTTGTAACTCAAGTTCTAAATTTTGCTTCTCTTCTCTTAGTTTTTTGATGATTTTATCAAAGCTTTTCTCTACCGATTTCGTATCAAAAGGACACTTCTTTAAGCTATGTATATGATTGCTGAACTTGGTGATTTCTTTGGTTAAATCGTGTATACAATTATTTAAAGAACGACATTCAAAGTAAGTGTTGTCAGGCATTTGATATAATTCTGGATGACGATCTAATCCATATTCATAGATCCGTTTTGCATCTTTCTTATCCGATTTATTGCGCTCTAAATGCATTTGAATGTAACGCTTGATTTGAAGCGCATTCACAACACTAAATTTTATATTTTTGGTATTCAAAAAGAATATAAAACTCAAATGATAAACACCTGTTGATTCCATAACAAAGTGAGTTTCTTTTCCTGTTTCTTTTATCAATTCTCTAAATCCAGATACGGAATTGGAAACTTGCAAATGTTGTTCAATACCCTTCTTATTTTTAAAATAAGCATCTAATGTTTCACTCGAAACATCAATTCCACAATAGTTGTTTTTGTTTTCCATTTTCTTTACTTTTATTTTTTATTGATAGAACAAATCTTGCAATACAACCAACGATCCTAGCACGAACTTTATGTTCAAATAAACTGTACGGTTTGAAGCAAGAAATGAGCAGGGATAATCATGTTAGTGAAGCTATAATGCCTAAGCCGTTACAATATCTTGTTTTGCTCATTTGTTCTTTCAATTTTTGTTTTATTATTACTTAAATATATGAATTTACAAACATAGGAGCCGTTACAAGAGATTTGGGCATTTGGCTGAATTTAAAGATGGTTTTGTACTTGGAAAATTTATGCATAATGGAAAAAACTCGCCTCTTTAATCCCAAACCTCTTGTAGCGCCAGGACGTTAGTGGTAATGCCCACCAAATTCGTGTAAAACCGAACTAATGAGAGATAATTTCACAAAACAAACAGTTGATATTTTAGCCAAAAGAGTTGGATATATTTGTTCAAATCCTAATTGTAATAAACATACTGTTGGACCAAATACAGATGTGCAAAAAGCTACTATTGTTGGAATTGCTGCACATATCACTGCCGCATCTGAAAATGGACCAAGATTTAATCCTAACTTAACAGAAGCCGAAAGAAAATATCCAAATAATGGAATTTGGTTATGCTCAAACTGCTCAATTATGATTGATAGAGATGTTGCAAAATATACTAAAGAAGTTTTAGAGCAATGGAAGAAAAATGCAGAAGAGCAAATGAGTCACGCAATTGAAGGCAAAAAAATTAGGGGAACAAAACCTTATCTCGAAGCTGAATTAATTTGGTCACATTACTCAAGAGTACACAATGGTTATAGCTCTAAAAATATAGAAGTTTTTGAACAGCCAATTCCGGCTGGAACAGATTTATATGTTCACTGGGGTTTAAGATGGAGTTTTTCCATCGTAATACATAATAATTCTGAAACTCCAGCATACAATTTACAATTATCACAATTGAGTAAAGGAAATAATTTTACATTTATTGAAGAATTACCAAAAATTAATAATTTACAACCTTTTCAATCGAGAGATTTAGAGGCTAAATATGAGAAATATTTTCACGGAACATCAGAAGAAGCTGATGGAGAATTGACAATAATACCGAAAGATTTAATAGGCTTACAATTGGAATTAAAGTATTCCGACAATGAGCGAGCTGAAAATATAACGGTTATCATTATAACGGAAAACGGAATTGAAAGTGTTAAAGTAAAATAAACTACGGCTGTTGGCAGTAGTTATTTTTCGTGGATTAGATTTTCAATTTCCTTTTTAAGTTTTGGAAGATGATTTGTCAGTATAGACCAAATATTTTCATCTGAAATATTATCATAAGCGTGAATTACTTGATTTCTCAAACTAATTATTGCTTTTGCATTTGTTATTTTAATTTCAAATGTTTTATCTCGTGTAATAATTCGGTTAGTTGCTTCTCCAATAATTTCTAAATCTCTTTCAACCGCTCTTTTTAACATCAAGTTATCTCGATATTTAAAAAAATCTTTTGATTCATTTATGAAATAACTATCAATTTCATCGATAGCCATTTTAATATCAAACAACCATTTTAGGATTCTCTCATCCATAAATAAGTTCTTTAGATTTGTTTATTGAATTTATCAGAATTGGATTTTTAAGTGTTTGCTCTTCAAGTAAATCGACTTCTCTTCCAAATAAATTTTTTAAATTTTCTTTCAGATTTATGTAATTATCAAAATATTGAGATAATTCAAAAGATTTGAATTTAACTAAAAAATCAATATCGCTTTTGTCGTTAAAGTTTGAATTTAAAGCAGAGCCAAATAGATACATTTTGTCCACATTGTAAGTTGAACAAATTATTTTTAGACGGTCAATATTTCTTTCTATTAGAATCATAATTCAAATTTAGGAAAAAAGTTTCTATAAGTTTCCGATTCTGCCGGATAATTACTGCCAACGTCCTGGCGCTACAAGAGGTTTGGGATTAAAGATGCGAGTTTTTTCCATTATGCACAAATTTCCCAAGTACAAAACCATATTCAAATTCAGCCTTTTGCCCAAATCTCTTGTAACGGCTCCACTAGTTTTTATTTTCATTTAGGAATTCAGAAATTTGTTTATGAGTATCGGGAATTTTATTTTTCATAACATCCCAAACAATTGCATAATTTACACCAATATAATCGTGAATTAATCTATCTCTCATTCCTGCCATATTTTTCCAATGGATGGTATTCCATTTCACTTTGAAATCTGCAGTTATTTTCTTAGTTGCTTCACCAATAATTTCCAAACTTCTTACTACCGCTTGCTTTAAGGTTTCATCTTCTATAAAATCGTTGAAAGATAAATTCTCGGTAACAGAAATAATATACGAACATTCGTCTTGAATATGTCTAAGATATTCTTTTGGGTCTTTAGACATATTGAACTTCATTTAAGATTTTAGGACCAATGTAAGGACTCAATCCATTTTTAGTTACGACTTCTATTTTTTCGTTTTTGAAAATTTTTTCAAATAAATCATAAACTGCCATATAGTTGTCAAAGTTTTCTTTTTCAGGCTCAAAATCAATTAGTAAATCGATATCACTTTCTTTCGATTGTTCATTACGAATGTATGAACCAAATAAACCAACATTTCGAATACCAAATTTCGAAAGTTTTATTTTATTTGATTTTAATACTTTTAATATGTTTTCTTTTGTGGTCATTGGAAACTTTTTTCAAATATACGAAAGTTTGTCGTTTGAAATTCTGCGCGTAACTAGCTACCAACGTTCTGGCGCTTGTCGTGGTTGGGGAATTTCGAAGCCGAGTATTTTCGGCTAAACGAATATATGAATAAAAACGTTGATTCCACTAAAACCCCAATCACGGCAAACGGCTGTTAGGCGCTGGCAAATTTTATCTGTTTAAAAATATCAACAAGAATTAAATCTTCATCTAATTCGATATGGTATTTCGATTTTATTTTTTCAACAGCTTCTAATGTGTCTATATCAAATTCGTGTAAACTACTATGATCCGAAATAAAACAACTAAAATAATCCATTTCAATTATTTCGTCAAAGAAGTCTATAGCAATGTCTTCATATTTTTCAATTTCAGTGCTTTCGGCATATTGAATAGGTACTTTTTTACCTGGACGAGGAAGAACATCGTTTTTAGCTTTATAGTCTTTAAATTGTATTTTTAAATTATCAATTGCAACTTCTTTTCGGTTTCCATGTGCTACAAACATCGTCCAATTTGTAAAAGATGCTCCAAATTTTAGTTCGTCTATTTCTGCATTTTGGTTATTCCATGTTTTTAATGGATAATCCTTGAATTTCCAATCATTTTTAAAATAAGAAATTAGGTATTTATAAAGAGCTTTTATTTGATTCATTTCTTATGAGGATTTGTCATTTAATTACGGCTAACGTCTTGGCGCTTGTCGTGGTTGGGGATTTCGAAGCCGAGTATTTTCGGTTAAACGAATATATGAATAAAAACGTTGATTCCACTAAAACCCCAATCACGACAAACGGCTGTTACCTGCAGTTATTTGTTATCTCGTGCTAATTCCTTTTCTTTCATTTCTGCAACTATTTCGTCTATTCTAGCGTCAGTAAACCCTAATCGTAATTTATAATCTTGAAAATACTGATTTAATTCTGCATCTATTTCTACAGTATCATCTGTAAAATCGCAGAGATACTTTATCATTTCTTTTTTACCAATCTCAGAATGAAATTTATGGATTTCAATTTTGAAGAATTTATGAACTATATAATTTCTGCGGTTTAAAACGTCCTCTAAAGTCATAAGATGCTTTTCTGACAATCCATAATTCTGCTTAACTTCATTGAGTAAATTACCCATTGTCTTTTTGGAATTTTCGATGGTATCTATAATATCATTTATTTCTTTAGTGGATTTTGCTTGGTTTTTAAAAATACGATTTGTCCATAACATTATAGAAAAAGCTTCTTCTAAAACTTGACCAAAATAAACTGCAAGACCAAAGTAAGCGTACACAAGTCTATGCCTTCCATCATCATCTTCATTTTCATATTCTTCAAATGCGGTTTCGTATCGTTTTTTTTTGCTTGCAGCTAACGTTCTGGCGCTACAAGAGGTTTGGGATTAAAGATGCGAGTTTTTTCCATTATGCACAAATTTTCCAAGTACAAAACCATTTTTAAATTCAGACTAATGCCCAAATCTCTTGTAACGGCTGTTGTAGGCAGTTTTTATTTTTTCCATTTTTGATTTTCTCTTAGTTCAAATAACAAGTGATAAACTCTGTCAAGTCCATATGTTCCAATTAAACCGTAATCTCTAATCGATTTAGTTTTACCATTGTCATAAGTTATTTTTAATGTTGAAGATTGGTCGTCTGTCCAATCAACAGCATAATTATCCTTTAATTTTTTAAAGTCAATATAGTTAAGTAAATCCACAATTTCATTATATTTATCTTCTGTGATTTTTGAATTGAAATTTCCGATTACTTCTTTGTTACTTATTTCGTTATATATTTCTGCTTTCCACTTCGCAGATTTATCGAAATTGATTGTTAGCTTGAAAATTGGACAAGTTCCATAACAACCCGTAGTCGAATATTCGATTTTTTTAATTTTATGATTTGCAGGTGTTTGATTTTCTTCAATGAAGTCGCCAAATTTATATGTTAATGTAATCTGTTTAAGTTTTCGAGGCTCGTCCCATTTCCCACGTTCTTGCTCATTTTCAAAATAATATTTAATCTTATTATTCTCAACCACAGGAAAAGTACACTCTTGAAAACTTCTTCTTGTTATATGATTTATTTCATATTTACCATCTTTGTCTAAAATACAAATCACTGAATAGTCATTCCAATTTCCAATAACTAAAATATCAGTTAGTCCGTTGTTGTCAAAATCGGTCTTTGTCCAAGGTTGAACTTTTAAACTGTCACTTAGATTTTGACATTTTTTGTCAGCGAATTCCAAACTGTCATTTGGTTTAAATTCTTTGTATCTATTATCAATTTTTGAAATTAGGTCAGTAATTTGTTTTGTGTTCTGAATACTGTCAATATAATTCGCCTTATGTAAAACAGTATTGTCTGTTTGTCCCTTACAAGATTGAGAGATTGTCAAGAAAATTATTATTTGAAAAAATATTTTAATCATAATTTGTCTGTTCGTTTTGTACGAGTTTTTTTTTGTATGTCGTACAACGTCCTGGCGCTACAAAATGTTTGGGATTAAAGATGCGAGTTTTTTCCATTATACACACCCGAGCGATAGCGAACGGACGAAGTGAATTTTCCAAGTACAAAACCATATTTAAATTAAGCCAAATGCCCAAATATCTTGTAACGGCTGTTAGCGGATGGTTTTGTTTGTTTTAATTTTCTTCTTGTTTTGATTTGGAATTTTTAATATTAAACTTTCGCCTGGAATCCATTGATATTTAGTTGTTTTTATCCTTGAACCAAAATTTATGTTTATTTCTTGAATTTGGCCTTCTTTAAATTCATTTTTTTCTATTAATATTTTTCCAAAATTAAGTTTACTGAATAATATTGAATAATTTCCTTTTTCAATATTAATATCGAAATTTCCTTTTTCATTAGTTTTAAATGTATTAATTTCTTTAGAATTTAAGTTTGTTATCAATATCTCGGTTTCATCTACACCAACATTTTCTTTGTTAATAATTTTACCCTTAATTTTTACAATAGTAGTGTCGGCATAACCAATTATTTTATTTTCTGTAATTTTTATACTATCTAATTTCTCTTCCACATTAACATATTCTATGTTTTTGTTTTGTGCCAAAATTGGAAATAAAAAAACCAATAAAATAATAGTGTAAATTTTTTTCATTTTAATTAAATTTCATTTTGTGATTTTTACGTCGGTGCGCTAAAATTGCCTACAACGTCTTGGCGCTTGGCGAGGTTGGGGAATAAAGATGCGTAATTTTTCCATTATGCACAAATTTTCCAAATACAAAACCAACTTCAAATTAAGCCTAAAACCCCAATCTCGCCAAACGGCTGTTACAGGCTGGTTGTTTTGTCGAAAATACGAATTTAACCGTAAACTTTTTACGCTTCAATTGACAAATTCCAACTTTCACGTTTCTGCTTTTCGGTTTGTAATTTTCGATATATTTCTTTTTGAATTTTCAGTTTTGTTGGTTTGTTTTTCAGATTCCAACTTTCACGTTTCTGCTTTTCAGATTCCAATTTTCACGCTTCTGTTGGCAAACTTCAATTTTCAAGTTTCTGCTTTTTAGATTCCAATTTTCACGCTTCTGCTTTGAAGTTTTCTGCGTAAACAAATTCATATTTTCAAATTGTTTTCATCTGCGTATTTTCGGCGCAACTTGCCAGTAACGTCCTGGCGCTACAAGAGGTTTGGGATTAAAGATGCGTATTTTTTCCATTATGCACAAATTTTCCAAGTACAAAACCATTTTTAAATTCAGCCAAATGCCCAAATCTCTTGTAACGGCTGTTACTGGATGGTTGTTTTTTGCCGAAATTATGAATTTAACCGCAAACTTTTTAAGTTTCTGTTGGCACATTCCAGCTTTCACATTTCAATTTTCAAATTGTTTTTATCTGCGTAATTTCGGCATAACGTTCCGCTACTACAGCAGGTTTGGGACTAAATCAAGCCCATTCTTCGGATTTACCAACTCATCCAAATCCGTTGAACTAGCTGTTGTGTGCTGGTTTTATATATTTAAAATCTGTATCCCACTCTAAATCCAAATCCAAAATTAATCATATTTCCTGAACTACTTTCTAAATCTTTGCCAACTAGTATTGGTACTCCATCATTTAAATCAGTTGAATGTTTATTTTCATCATATTGCATATTGGTATTGATTACTTTTTTATTCATATAACCAAGTACTATAAATGGCTCCAAAAGAACTTTCTTTGTAATTGAAATTTGGTTTCCGAAAGTTAAATTAATTCCTTTAGCTCTTTTCTTTACTCCAAAATCATCTTCATACGTGTTATTATTTGTTGGGTCACTCGAAACATAAGTTAATGTGTTCGTTGTTTGGTTTTCTCTGTAAAACAATTGAAGTCCAACGTATAATTCACTTCTATTAGATTTAACTCTCGAGGCAAGGAGTTTTTGGAGATAAATTCTTCCTTCAATATTGGTTTTAAAACCTTTTTGCTTTAAAAATATTGTATCAGCCGATGTAGAGTTATCGTAAATTTGATAACCAGCTTCAATATTCAAACTTAAATATGAGTTTAATTTTCTTTCAGCTGATAATTGTAAAGTTGGAAATGAAAAATTATCAACTAATTGTAAAGTGTTAATTTTTATAGCCCAATTGTTTTTTTTAATTCTTGTGAATAAATACAAGTTGAAAACATCAAAATTAAAATTACTATCTTACTTTTCATTTCTAAAATTTATCTTTTTTTACAGCAAATATTCTTGATTCTGCGACAACTATCCAGTAACGTCCTGGCGCTACAGGATGCTTGGGGTTAAAGATGCGCGTTTTTTCCATTATGCACAAATTTTCCAAATACAAAACCATCATTAAATTCTGCCAAATGCCCAAGTATCCTGTAACGGCTGTTAGTGGTAGTTTTTTTAGAAATCGTATTCGGCTTGCTTAATCAAATCTTGTATTACGTCTTTTTGTGTACTTCCGCTTTTTAATGATTCCATCATTTTTTCAGTACTTTTTTGTATTTCAGTTGTCTCTGTTCCGTAACCTGCTGTTAAATACCTATTCATATAATAATCAATATTATAAAATTGCTTTTTCTTTATGTTGAAAAAAGAATAGTTTCCTTCTTTGTCTGTAGCGACGACATATTTTTCAGTTTTTTTAGTAATAACATAGCTATTCATAATTTTATCAATCGGATTTTCTTTTGTTGAAAATTTAATTTCTTTGTTGTCGAAAATAACAGTTAATAAATATTCTCGGTCATAAACAGTAACACCAAATTTTTGGCTACAACTAATTTCGGCTGTACATTTTGTAGTTAGTTTTGTTGTTGCAGTTGTATTTACTTTAGCAACAGTTTTTGTTTTGTTTTGAGAAAATGAAATTGATGTTAGAGTCAAAAGTAAAAATGTAAATATTATTTTTTTCATATTTTAATCGTTTAAAATGAATTTTTGAATTGATTCTGTAATTGTAGGTTTTAGATATGCTATTAAAGTATCTTTTTCTTTTTCATCTATAAATTCAACATTGTTCTTCACTAAAATTTCATTTAATAAATCCACAATTTTTTTACTAAAATCATCAGCTTTTCCCATATGTTCAGCCATTGCTTGAATTTTTCCCAAGCCTGAATTTCCTCCGATTTTATTTTCAGATAAATTCAATTGTTTTTGAACTTCTGATATTAATTCATTCTTAATATTCTCTTTATTCATAAGGGTTTTGTCTGTTTTTACGGCAAAATTACCACTAACGTCCTGGCGCTACAAGAGGTTTGGGATTAAAGATGCGTAATTTTTTCCATTAAACACAAATTTTCCAAGTACAAAACTATCTTCAAATTCAGCCAAATGCCCAAATCTCTTGTAACGGCTGTTACCAGCTGGCATCTTTTAAATGGAGTATGTGAGTGGATTATTCATCATCGTCCTCTTTCGTATATCCTTCATAATAATAAGATTGCTCAATTCCTTTAAAAATAACTTCTCTATTATTTACTTCTTCGGTTAAATTACTTTGCAATAAAGTTCTCAATTCCAAATCGTTAATTGGACTTCTTTCCATAGCTTGTAAATAAAGTGATTTATCTACTAATTGCCAATTAACCATTTTTATAAGTCTGGCTTTTAAAATCATATCCAACCAAATACGCATTGTTCTTCCGTTGCCTTCCATAAAAGGATGAGCAATATTCATTTCTACATATTTAGCAATAATTTCTTCAAAACTGGTTTCAGGCATTTGTTCAATTTTAACTAAAATTTCGTTTAGATATAAAGCGTTGGCAAATCTAAAACCACCTTTTGATATATTTAGAGTACGCACTTTTCCAGCAAAATCATATAATCCACTAAACAAATAGTTATGAATTTGTTTCAAACCTTTGGTTGTACCAATTTCTATTTTATCAATATCATTTGAATCAAACAAACGATAGGCATTTTCTAAACTATTTTTATCAACATTTTTCATATAATTTAGATTTATTTATCTGTAAATTTCTCTGTCAAAAATACTTTAAATGTTTGTGAATTACTTTAAAAAAGATTGATTTTTCAAGTTTTTATTATCTCTTTTTCTGTTCCAATTTCGTTCTAATCGGCGCTTGCTGGTAACGTCCTGGCGCTACAAGAGGTTTGGGATTAAAGATGCGAGTTTTTTCCATTATGCACAAGTTTTCCAAGTACAAAACAATCTTTAAATTCAGCCAAATGCCCAAATCTCTTGTAACGGCTGTTATGTGCTGGCTTTTTAATCGTCGTTATTTAGTTCATTCCAAATTAATTTAAATGCTGAAAAATATTCAATTTCGTCATCAATATTCAATTCCATATGCTCCAATTCATTAAGAACTGTTTGATTTTCCGCACATTTTCGTTTTAGTGTACCTCCAAAATGACGGAAATCTATTATATTTCGTTTTGTTGCAATTTTTCCAAGTTCGTAATTATATGTTACAGGTATTTCTGTTTTTTCAGTTTTGGTTCTTGTTGAAGCATCAATGAATTTTATTATTTTAATATCAAATTCAGGTCTTTCAATTTCGAATTCTTCGAATATTTTATTTGGTTCAAAAACTTCAATTGCATATTCTTTTTTTTCTTTTAACGAACTTTTTAAATCTCTGTAAAAATTATCAATAATATTTTGATACCTTCTATGTTCATCTTTTCGTGAATAAATATTTAATAAAGATTCTTTGTCATATATGAAATCATATTTAAAAATTGTTTCATAAAAGACAGTCAGAATATTAAGGAGTTCCTCAAAACTTTTAGAATTTAGTAAAACTTCCAAGTTTTCTAATTCTTTTACAAAACTTGATAAAATACGTTTTAGTTTATCCAAGATTTTATCAAAGTACTTTATCAAAAAGTCCCTATGCCGTAAAACAATGTCTGAAATTTCAAATTCCATTGATTCAAATTCGTAATTATTGTCTTTATGATATCTTAGATAAGCAATTTTGTCACTTCTTCCTTCATAACTAAATAGGCAAGAAGAAATAAATTGACCTCTATTTTTTCTAATTGGATGGCCAACTAATTCATTTCTTATTTCACGATTTATGAAATAATTAGAGTCTTTCTTTAATTCCCCTTTATCTATACCACATTTGAAAATAATTAATAATTCTTCTATAAAGTCTTGCTGAACATAAATACTTTGTAATAAACTTATCTGGTTTGAAAATTTATCAGAATATGATTTAGATTCACTATTGTCAAATATAATGTCAAAAGTGTCTTGGAAGTAACTTAAAATATCCCCAAAATAATTTGTTTGTATGTCAGATGTGAATTTTATAGTTTTTTTGCAGATGCCATATTCCCAAATGAAATCATTCCAAACATTAGCTATTTGGTCTAGTTTATATTTTACGTCTTCTTTCAAATGAGTGTTGTTTTAAGCTTGCACATAACGTCCTGGCGCTACAAGATGCTTGGGGTTAAAGATGCGAGTTTTTTCCATTATGCACAAATTTTCCAAATACAAAACCATCTTTAAATTAAGCCAAATGCCTAAGTATATTGTAACGGCTGTTAGTGGTAGTTTTTTTATTCAGTGATTTTTTTTAATGCATTTTCAAGTATAATTTTGTTTGCAAAAATAGAATAACCTTGAGATGTCAAATCCATATCTTTACTTGAAATACTCCGTTTATCTTTATATCCGTTATGTATTTCAATTAAATTCATTTCTACGTATTTTTCGGCACGACTCATCTCTATTCCAGTAGTGAGATTAGTACCATAAATACATTCAGCGACAGTTAAAAATTCAGTTTCTAAGTTTTGTTCTCTTAGTTCTTTGAATGTTTCAATAATTTTTGGAACTCCAATATTTTTTGTCTCAGACAAATTGTTTCTATTTAGAAATTCAGAAATAATTTGTCTGTCTAATAGTTCTTCATTTCTTTTTGAATATCGGTCAATTTCGTATGACAATTTTTGGTTTTGCTCACTTACTAATTGTCTTTCTCCAATTATGTTTTGATTCTCATTTTTTAATGACAAAATATTATTTTCTTTTGAAAGAATATCGATTTTTAAAGTTGCATTTTCATTTTTATAATTTGTATTTGCAACTTCGGTTTCGATTAATTTTTTATTTACAATTTCTAAATCATTACGTAATTCAAATCTTTCTTTCTTTACTTGTTCATAGAGTGTCTGTTTTACGGCTAATCCGTTAGAAGCTTTGTCATTAAGAAAAGGAATAATTTTATATTCTACTTGATTAACAATAATTCGTGTTATTATTATTAGCATATAACCGATAAGCATCAGCCCAAATGCAATTCCAACGTTTGTTCCTAATTCATTCCAAAAATTTTTCGGCCTATAAAAATCTTTTACGAAGTTAACTTTATCTAAAAGTTGGCAATCATTATCGAAGTTAAAAATGCTATAAACTAGTTCCCAATTTCTTACCAGCCAAACTCCAATTAAGGTCGCAAAGAATGGATTTTTAACTCGATCTTTAATATTCTCAGTAAGAGTGTTAAATATTTGAAACATATTTTGTGATTAGATTCAGTTTTTTTAAAATTACCACTAACGTCCTGGCGCTTGTCGTGGTTGGGGATTTCGAAGCCGAGTATTTTCGGCTGAACGAATATTTGAATAAAAACGTTAATTCCACTAAAGCCCCAATCACGACAAACGGCTGTTAGCAGTAGGCTTTTTTATTTATTATTTTTAATTCAGTAAGTTCGTCAATAAATTCTTTGATTAGATTCAGTAAAGATTTCAACCTTTCAATATCTTTAATTTCTCCATCATCGTAAAAACACAATTCAAATTGGTTTTCAGGAAGTTTTCCTTCCCAAATTCCTTTTTCGTCAGATATTTGAATATTTATATTTTTTTGTATTTCTATTAAGTTTCTGATTTTCTTATTCTGAAGTATTGTTTTGATTTTATGTTCATTATTGGTTTTAATTATGAACTTTTTGTCAAATTCTTCTCTTCCAATTTTCACATCCTGCGCTCCAAATAGTTTTTCAATATTTCGTATAATTCCGCTTCGACAAATTTCAAACTTAAAATTCTCAAAAGAATTATAAGGAACTATTATTCTTGTCATTTCCGTGCTAAATTTCCCTGACCATAAAGTATAATTGTCAAAAATAATTTTCAAACCGTTATATTCAATTTCAGTTTTCGCCGAGTGCCAAGAAAATTCCTCAATAAATTTTCCGTTAGTTTCCTTTGCGAATTCTTCCCAAATATTTGACTTTTTGTTTATCACTTTTACTTTCGGTTTACGATTTTTTTTATGCTTACTGCTAACGTCCTGGCGCTACAAGATGCTTGGGGTTAAAGATGCGAGTTTTTTCCATTAAACACTAATTTTCCAAATACAAAACCATCTTCAACTTCAGCCAAATCCCCAAGTATCTTGTAACGGCTGTTAGGCGATCGCTTTTTTCTTTTGAATTATTTGTTTCTTTAATTCAGTAGGAACATTTGTCCAAATTGTTCGATCTGTTAGAATCAATTTGCAGTTACATTCCTTTTCGACAATATTTATTATATGTAAGAACCAATCATAGTAATTCCATTCTCTTGGTTTTGGCGAATAAAGGAAAAATTCTTTTTCATTCCAATTAATTTCTGTTGCGGTTCTGTAAATTAATGAAAAACTTTCCTTTTTCGGTTTTAAAAATAATCTTTCATTATCGTCAATTCCTATTTCAATTATTTCGTCTTGATTTTTACCAATAGATTTTGCGTTTATCTGGTCTAAAATTAGTCTGCCAATATAAGACTTGAGCTTTGGAAATTGACGTCTATAATATTCGTTCCAATAACTTATTATTCGGCTTTCTGTCTTTTGGAAAAATTTTGGGTTTTCGATTGCAAATTTTTTATAATTATCTAACTTATTATTATCAAGTTCTTTGTCTATTACTTCTAATATTTCAAATACGTATTCTCCCAATATTTGGAAAATGAAAGGAGTAATCCAATATTCGTTAGTTTTTATTCTCTCCAACCGATTTTGTCTTAAATATCCGTTGTGGTGTCGTAGATAAATACAATTGAGAATAGTTTTTTGTTTTTCAGTTAGTTTGTTTTCTTCTTCTAATTCAGGTTCATTAAAATAAACTCTATTTGGTATTTTCAAATTTTCTCCATCGAGTTGGAAATTTTCGAAATCAGAATGAATTAAGGTTGAAACTTTATGAATTTTTCCGTCACAAAGTTTTATGCTATTTATATCAAATGGTAAAATATCCAATACATTTTCAACGTCTTCTCTTAAATTCTGAGGGAAAGCATCGAGAAGAGTTTCTCGATAATTAGAATATTTATATCTTTTAAACCAATTTAGCATTGTGAGTCTCTTTCGTTTTTTTTCAAAGTGTCGCCTAACGTCTTGGCGCTACGCGAGGTTTGGGATTAAAGATGCGTATTTTTTCCATTATACACAAATTTTACAAATACAAAACCATCTTCAAATTCAGCCAAATACCCAAATCTCGTGTAACGGCTGTTAGGTGGCGTTGTGACACGAACGACAAGCACGCCAGAAACTCGATTCCAATTATCGATTCCAATTGCACAAAGCTTTTCCGCCTTCCAATTGTCGATTCTAATTACACAAAGTTTTTCCAGCTTTCAATTGTCCATTCCGATTAATTTCAGCAAATCAAACTTCAATAATTTCCAAATAAACCTCAAAAAAAATCGACAATAAAAGTCCACTTCGATTGTCCAAAAAGTGAATAACTTTTGCTTTTCCGCAACAATTTAACATCGAGTTATATTTCGATTTTCGGCTTCTCAATTTCTGCGTCAGTTAAATATTTTAGTTTCTAAATATCTGAATTAAAGCTGTTTGTTTATCGTTAACGGAGCAATGCCTCCTAACGTCTTGGCGCTACAAGAGGTTTGGGATTAAAGATGCGAGTTTTTTCCATTATGCACAAATTTTACAAGTACAAAACTATCTTTAAATTCAGCCAAATGCCCAAATCTCTTGTAACGGCTGTTATATGATGGTTATTTTTGTCGAAAATGCGAATTTAACCGTAAACTTTTTCACTCTTCTGTTGGCAAATTCCAACTTTCACGTTTCTACTTTCAGTTCGCAATTTTCAATATTTTGGTTATTAAATTTCTTTTTCAGCTTGTGAATTCTGCGTTCAACTTTTCAAGTTTCAATTATCAATTCCGACTTTCACGTTTCTGCTTTTCACATTCCAATTTTCAGTTTTCAATTGTCAAAATCCAACTTTCACGTTTCTTTTAGCAGATTTCAATTTTCAAGTTTTCACAGTTAAACATCAACTTTAAAAATCTTAAATTTTTCGGCGCTCGCTTTTCAATTCTCTGCGCAAAGAAATGCGTATTTTCTAATGATTTCCGTCTGCGTATTTTCGACCATAACTATCATATAACGTCTTGGCGCTTGTCGTGGTTGGGGATTTCGAAGCCGAGTATTTTCGGCTTAACGAATATATGAATAATAACGTTGATTCCACTAAAACCCCAATCACGACAAACGGCTGTTGTGCGTTCGTTTATTTTTTTTTAGTCCAAATGTTTGCAACTTCAAAATGTCGGTAAAAGATTATCCAATTAGTTTCTTCGGAAAGTATTGTAACGTCATCTGAGCTTGGATACAAAAAATCAGTCCAATATTTTAAGAAAATTGATTTTGAAGTTTTCAATGTAATATTGTTTTTCCAAGTTACTATTATTTCTTCATTCCAAGGTTCAAGTAATAATTGTAGTTTACTTCTAAATCTTTCTACTTTCAAATTGTTTTCTGCATTTGCGCTTATCCAATCTGTTTGAGTATATTTTTCTATTAAGTTCTGTTCAATTTCGAAGTATTTAATAATCTTATTTAACCGTTTGGATTCAGATTCAGAAACGGGCTGAATTTGGCTTTTTTCCAATTCAGAAATTTCAGAATTATGATTTCTTTCCCATCTCCATCCTAATTCAAAATCCTTCAAAGGAATAAATTCTGAAACTTCAATATTTATTTTCAATGTTCCGTTTTTTTAAATGACGCACAACGTCTTGGCGCTACAAGAGGTTTGGGATTAAAGATGCGAGTTTTTTCCATTATGCACAAATTTTTCAAGTACAAAACCATATTTAAATTCAGCCAAATGTCCAAATCTCTTGTAACGGCTGTTAGCAGTTGTGTTTTTATTTAATTTCTATTTCAATGTTTTTTTTCAAGACTATTCCATTAACGTTATCATTTAAAATTTCATTCATTGCATTTTTAGATTTATAAATAGTCTTAATATCTTTAGTTTCAACTTCAATACTTTTCATTGATTTCGTAAGTTCAATAATTTCTTTTTCATCCCAAACTCCAATTCCAAATTCTATATATTTTACGCTATCTTTTTTTATATTTAAAACGATTGAATCTCCAATTGCATTTTGTTCTAAATCATAGTTTTCATTTTTTGAATCTAAATTTATTTTAATTTTTACTTCAGAATTTGATTTATTAATAAATTTAATATTGTGAATAGGGTCACAACTTGTAAGGAAATTTGCAAGGAAAATAATTAAAACAATTCTAATTTGTATGTTCATAAATTACGTTTTATTTAAACTTCAATTTAAAAAAAGTGGTTGTAAAATTGTGTTAGATTCTTCAATTCTCCCGATTTTTTTCAACATAACTGCTAAAACGTCCTGGCGCTACAAGAGGTTTGGGGTTAAAGATGCGAGATTTTTCCATTATGCACAAATTTTCCAAATACAAAACCATTTTTAAATTCAGCCAAATGCCCAAATCTCTTGTAACGGCTGTTATATGCCGGTTCTTTTTGTCGAAATTATGATTTTAACCGTAAACTTTTCACGCTTCTGTTGGCAAATTCCAATTTTCACGCTTCTATTTTTGGTTAGCAATTTTCAACGTTTTTATTTTTAAAATTCTTTTTTCTGTTTATATATTCTGCGCCAACTTTTCAAGTTTCAATTAGCAATTCCGACTTTCACGTTTCTGCTTTTCACATTCCAATTTTCAGTTTTCAATTGTCAAAAATCCAACTTTCACGTTTCTGCTTTTCACGCTTTCAATTTTCAAATTTCGTTTGACAGATTCCAACTTTTACGTTTCTGCTTTTCAAATTTTCGGCGTAAACAAATGATTATTTTTAAATTATTTTTACCTGCGTAATTTCGGCAGAACTGGCATATAACGTCTTGGCGCTACAAGAGGTTTGGGATTAAAGATGCGAGTTTTTTCCATTATGCACAAATTTTCCAAGTACAAAACCATTTTTAAATTTAGCCAAATGCCCAAATCTCTTGTAACGGCTGTTGTGCGTAGTATTTTTTATTACCAATTGGGTTGGTTGTATGTCATTCCTTCTATTTTTATTTTTTTATAAATTTTCGGATTAAGGTTTGCTCTAAAAATGGAAACTTCATTAATTTTTTTTCTGATTGATTTTTCAGAATAACCAAGGCAAAAGTCTGTTCTTGGGTTTTCATTTAATAAAATCAAATCACTATTCTCATCAATAATTCCGAATTCTAATTGGTCTGAACCTGCATCAATATCTGTGTAAATTTGCAGTTTAATAACATTTCCTTTAATTTTAAAATAGCCAACAACTCCGTAATTAACATTATTTATATCTTCTATTTTCGGAAATGTTTTTGTTCCTTGTATTTTAAATTGTCCGTTTGAGTAAAACCTGATGTATCCATCATTGTTTTTATATTCATTACTATCTCTATAATAATTGCTGTTTGTCAAATAATATATTACAGTTGTGTCTATTATTTTATTGTCAGTTAGTTTTGCAGATCTTTTTTGATAACTAAATTTATAGTTTTTTGGTGGTCGAATAAATCCTTCATTATTCACCAAATAATGAGAACAACTTGTTAATAATATTAGTAAACTTATTGCAAAAAATCTCTTCATTTTTTTCGTTTTTTGGGCAATATTACGCACAACGTCCTGGCGCTACAAGATGCTTGGGGTTAAAGAGGCGAGTTTTTTCCATTATGTACAATTTTCCAAGTACAAAACCATCTTTAAATTCAGCCAAATGCCCAAGTATATTGTAACGGCTGTTAGCAGTAGTTGTTTTATATATTTCTTTTTATCATTCTAACATAATAAGCTGAAAACATTTTAGCTCTATACCAAATCAAGGAAATCAGTATAAGTTTCCATAATTCAAACTTCCATTGAAGAAAGTCAAAAACAATACTTAAAAATATGATTAGAAAAATGCCTTTAAACAAATCACTCATTACTTGGTAATATTCAGCTTTTTCATATTTATTTTCTTGAATTAATTTGTCACAAGTCTTTAGAAATATTTCATTTGTTATTTCCTCTTTGTTTCTTATACCAATATTTCTATAGCCAAAAAATAAAAAATTGTAAAATTTCCACCATTTATTTTTTAATGGATTGCTTTTTGGAAATAAGCGTAATAAAAAACCATTGAAAATCAAATCATCTAAACTCATCAGAATATGTCCTATTAAATAACAAATAGGAATTAATAGTAAAACTGTCAAATCCGAATAATCTTTAGAGTCTTTAACAATACAGGTTATTTTACAAGGGTAATACAAATAAGAAAAAAATAAAACAATTAATCCTAAAAGTGTATAAACAAGAATATCTCTTAAAGTAAACTTTTCTGTCATAATTTATTTACGTTTTTTACAATTACTGCTAACGTCCTGGCGCTACAAGAGGTTTGGGATTAAAGATGCGAGTTTTTCCATTATGCACAAATTTCCCAAGTACAAAACCATTTTTAAATTCAGCCAAATGCCCAAATCTCTTGTAACGGCTGTTGTGTGCTGTTTTTATTTTTTTTGTATAGTTTTTCTATTATTTGGAACTCTTGTTAACTTCCTTACTTGTGTTCTTATAAAATCTTTATCTGCCTGTTCTCCTAAGATTAAATCTAGGTGATGATGATCTTCACTTATACTTTCAATTTTAGCGCTTTCAACATTCGGCAAATTTAAAACTATACTCAACTGTTCTGTTAGTTTTTCTAAAGTTGCTTTACCACAACAAACATTTAATTTTTTATCAAAGTCTGTTTCTTCTTCATAATATCTTTGTAAAGGAATTCTTTTATTAGTATTACTAGTATTTAAAATTAATCGTCTTAAACTTTTTATCTCGTCCATTATGTATTCTTGTTGAGAGACTTCTTTTTTATCAATTTTAGCAACTTTAAATTCGCCAAAATGTTTTAAGAATGTACTGTAATGTGGATCTTCAATAGATTTGTGGTGAGTTTTAATTATTTTATCTATTAATTTTATTTTAAAATCTGCGATTTTATTAAATCTCAAATCTCTTGGGTATTCTATGTGTTCAATTGGTGATGTATCAAAAGAGTATGATGTTTGGTCATCTTTTATAATTATTGTTGGTTTGTCAAATGCTAAACGTAAGCCTAGTTCAAACATTACATTTGGATTTTTTCCACTAACGTCACAAACAACTACTGGATTATCATAAAGATTTTGAATTATTCTTTTTTGAATTACTCCAATATCATCAGCATTACTTACAATATTTGGTTCAAATCCTGCTTCTTCAATACAATCATTAATAATTTCCATAACGTCATTCCAATGACTTTCTGTACATCCATCAATTGCCGATATTGGCATCACAATTCCACATATGGGGCTACTTTCTTCTTTTATTTTGGTCATTTTATCTCAGTTTGTTATTGTCTTGGTGGTAAAATAGCACACAACGTCCTGGCGCTACAAGAGGTTTGGGATTAAAGATGCGAGTTTTTTCCATTATGCACAAATTTTCCAAGTACAAAACCATTTTTAAATTCAGCCAAATAACCAAATCTCTTGTAACGGCTGTTGGTGGATGTACATCTATTTAGGTATTCAGTTTCTTCTTTTCAGCTTTCTTTTTTGTTGGTTTTTTCTTTTGAAAAAAATCACTTAATGCTTTTTCTTCAGCTAATGTTAGAGAACCAATTCCACCAATTGTATCAATTTCTAAATCTGTTTTTTTCGTTTTCATAACTATTTATTTTGAAAATATTTATTGATTAATTTCAATGCTGATTTTGTTTCAATTATCATAATTCTACCGCCAAAATGAAATGCTCCAAGCGTTTTTTCATAATGTTCAACTAATTGTGATTTTGAAAGAAAAGAAACATTTCCATCGTGTCCACGTTGAAAAGATAATTTACAAGCATAAGCAACTAAATTACCTGCTACGCCAGCATAAACTTTCGTTTGTCCTTTGTTGAATGGCGCATTTTCAACAAGATGCATATAGACGTGATCAGATTTAACTTCTAAACTAACAACACCTTGAATAATTTTAGAATTTCCAGAAATTGTAAGTTTATAAACATCTCTAACAGGATTTTTAAACTCTTCATTCCAATTAAAAAGCCAACCATTTTTCTTTGTTACAGATTTTAAGTCAGAGTTTTGAAGAATAGAAATTTCAGTCTGAAAACTGTCTCCAGTAATCACGTTTTCTATTGAGTTTGTTAACTTGTCAATTACAAAATCTAATCCTATTTCAGCTTCTTTATCCATTCAGCTAATTTACTGAATATATTCTAATTTTGAAAATATTACGGTTTTCCGATTTTTGCGGGCGTATATCCACCAACGTTCTGGCGCTTGTCGTGGTTGGGGATTTCGAAGCAGAGTATTTTCGGCTAAACGAATATATGAATAAAAGCGGTAATTCCACTAAAACCCCAATCACGACAAACGGCTGTTGGCAGTAGTAATTTTATTTATCAACCAAAACACAATAATATAAATGTTGTAGCTATGTAAATTACATATAATATTGAATCTATTTTTGTAGTTTTTCTTCCATCAAAAAGGTCTCTTTTGTTTTTACCAATACTTACTAATTCTTGTTTTTGAGTTCTTAAGCTTATATATCTTAAAAATTGAAATATTAGAATTAAAATGATTGTATTTCGAAGACTAATAATTTTATTATTGTTTAAGTTTATTATTGAGGCATTTTCTTTTAATAATTGATAAAGACAAAGATGTAAAATACCAATAAATAAACAATAAATATAAACGTTCATATTCCGCATTGATTTGTAAAACATATGGTAAAGAAATAATTGAGTAAAGAATGCATAAAAATAAAGACTTTGATTTTGTATTTCACTTTTTGCAAATCTTAAAAAGAAACAGAATTCCACAGAAAGAAGAACGTAAAAGACCATTATACCTATTTCCCAAAGTTTTACTTTTTCAAAGTAGAGTAGTGTTTTCTGCATTTTTTTTTCATTATTACTGCCAACGTCTTGGCGCTACAAGAGGTTTGGGATTAAAGATGCGAGTTTTTTCCATTATGCACAAATTTTCCAAGTACAAAACCATCTTTAAATTCAGCCAAATACCCAAATCTCTTGTAACGGCTGTTAGGTGGCGTTGTGACACGAACGACAAGCACGCCAGAAACTCGATTCCAATTATCGATTCCAATTGCACAAAGCTTTTCCGCCTTCCAATTGTCGATTCTAATTACACAAAGTTTTTCCAGCTTTCAATTGTCCATTCCGATTAATTTCAGCAAATCAAACTTCAATAATTTCCAAATAAACCTCAAAAAAAATCGACAATAAAAGTCCACTTCGATTGTCCAAAAAGTGAATAACTTTTGCTTTTCCGCAACAATTTAACATCGAGTTATATTTCGATTTTCGGCTTCTCAATTTCTGCGTCAGTTAAATATTTTAGTTGCTAAATATCTGAATTAAAGCTGTTTGTTTATCGTTCACGGAGCAATGCCTCCTAACGTCCTGGCGCTTGGCGAGGTTGGGGAATAAAGATGCGTAATTTTTTCATTATACACAAATCCTCCAAATACAAAACCAACTTCAAATTAAGCCTAAAACCCCAATCTCGCCAAACGGCTGTTACTGGAGGCTTGTTTTGTCGAAATTGCAATTGAACCGTAAACTTTTCACGCTTCTGTTGGCAGATTCCAACTTTCACGTTTCTGCTTTAGTTTGCAATTTTTAACGTATTATTTTTAGTTATTTACTTTTCAATTTATAATTCTGCGCAAAAAAAGATTCCGACTTTCAAGTTTCTGTTGGCAAATTCCAATTTTCACGCTTTTACTTTTAGGTTAGCAACTTTCGGTGCAATGCTTTTCACATTTCTGTTTTTCACGTTTCTGCTGGCAAGTTTCAACTTTCACGCTTCTGCATTTTAAACTTTCTGCGGAAACAAATGCTTATTTTCAAATTGTTTTTATCTGCGTAATTTCGGCACAAGTCTCCAGTAACGTCTTGGCGCTACAAGAGGTTTGGGATTAAAGATGCGAGTTTTTTCCATTATGCACAAATTTTCCAAGTACAAAACCATTTTTAAATTAAGCCAAATGCCCAAATCTCTTGTAACGGCTGTTATGCGACGTTTATATTGCCTAACAAAATTCCTTTCATTGAGTTTAATAATGTTGCTAATTCCAATTTTTATTTCGCTACCAATTTCACATACGAATTCTCGCTTAGAGATTTACATTATGATGCTTTGTTGATATGTTTCATAATCTTTTTATAACAACCAATAAAAAGTTTTTTTTCTGCTTTTGATGTAGTTAATCCACTACCCAACGAACCCCGTACTTTTTGGGAGTAAATGATTAGTCCGCGATTTAAATCGTAAATTTCAAGCTGGACAATGGCATTATTTACCTTGCTCCCATAATAGTAATTGTCGACCGTGAACCTGTCGACATATTCACCTTTTAAAGAATGTAAATCATTGCTTTTCTCATTAGTGCATTTAACATTAATAAAATAGTCATAATTCGTCCCTTTTTTTAATTCTTCAATCAAAGATTTACTTGGATTCACTGGAGTCTGACGCGCGATTAGGAGTGACTTATCGTTCAACGCATTAGCAAACCGACCATTGAGATGCTTCGAAAAGTCTTTAACGATCATTTCCGTCAATTTGTCTTTAATTTCGTAATCAACATCAATATTTCCTAAAAGCCATTTGCCATTTGAAAAATCAATTCCAGTGTTTTCAGGCGATAATTCTCTTTGGTAGTAACCGGAACTACTACAAGAAGAAAAAATGATAAACGATATTATGGATAGAAGAATTATTCTTTTCATTTTAAATAGCTTCTTATTAAAAACCCGAAAGTACTACAATTCCTCTAATAAAAAATATTAAAAACCCTTTTTAGGCACAAATTTTCATAACACACGCTACAAACAATTTTGGTATCAGTCTGAGCCAATCTTCCCTCTAATATTCTCATGTATCCATACGTTCTTAGATAATGTTGCATAACGTCCTGGCGCTACAAGAGGTTTGGGATTAAAGATGCGAGATTTTTCCATTATGCACAAATTTTCCAAATACAAAACCATCTTTAAATTCAGCCAAATGCCCAAATCTCTTGTAACGGCTGTTACTGGAGGCTTGTTTTGTCGAAATTGTAATTGAAACATAAACTTTTCACGCTTCTGTGTTATCTGTAGTTTTAATAATAATTATAGGTTAATTAAGAGTGTTTAATACATAGAAAACTCTATCAATTTCTTTTTGGTAAACTTCGATAGGCAAACTAGGAAAATTAATATCCGGAAGTGGTAAGTTCGTTTTTGCAAACTCATAAGCCTCACTTAAACCTAAGGTAGCATCATTATAAAATTCATATATGTTTTCTCTAGTTTTAATTTCACTTATCGGTATTTCGTAAACAGATATCGCAGTGAGAATTTCGTGTTCTTTGCTGTTATAAAATTCAACAAGGATATACTTTTTAGTAATTTTCAGTTGCAATTTATTGTTTAAGATAAATGGAGATTCAGTTCCGAAATCAATTTTTGATTCGCCAGGACCTTCAATGGCTGGAAAATCTAAGGCTGATAAGTTATATTCTATTCTATAATGTCTTGCGTTCATATAATTAAAGTTTAGTCAAATGAAATTTGCTGGAATCGTGATTCAAAAATTACCGCAGTTATTGGAAACTTGTTTTGTCTAAATTACAATTTAACCGTAAACTTTTCACGTTTCTGTTGGCAAATTCCAAATTTCACGTTTCTGCTTTGTAAACTTTCTGCGGAAACAAATGTTTATTTTTAAATTATTTTTACCTGCGTAATTTCGGCACAAGTCTCCAGTAACGTCCTGGCGCTACAAGAGGTTTGGGATTAAAGATGCGAGTTTTTTCCATTATGCACAAATTTTCCAAGTACAAAACCATTTTTAAATTCAGCCAAATGCCCAAATCTCTTGTAACGGCTGTTGGTGGATAGTGCCTTTATTTATGCCGTTAAACTCAATTTTAAGTGTCCGCCTAATCCTTGTCTAATTATTCTCATCAGAGTAGAAAGGCGAATGTCACTTGCATTATTTTCTATTTTAGAAATATAATTTTTTGTTGTGCCACATTTTAACGCTAATTGCTCTTGAGTCAATCCACGTTCTTTTCGCATTTCTTGAATTAAAACACCAAGTTCAAAATTATCATATTCATCTTCGTATTTTTGGCGAGTTTCAGTTCCAGTTTCTCCATATTGTTCATCTAAATGTTGAGCAAATGATGTTATTTTTTTATTTTCTGCTTTCATAATCTTTACTTTTTATATTTATCTTCTAAATATTCCTTTTTCAATTTTTCTGCCAATTTGATTTCTGCTTTTGGAGTTTTCTGTGTTTTCTTCTGAAAACCATTTACTAAAACGACTAAATTTCCTTTATCAAAGAAACTAAAAACTCTGAAAATGTCAGAACCAACTTCAACTCTGACTTCAAATATTCCATCAGAATTTGTTATGTGTTTAAAAAATTTTTCAGGAATTCTATCTTGAGTAGAAATTAACTGTAAAGTATAATTGAATTTTTTCTTAACGTCTTCTTTTTGAGCATTAAAAAAATCAAGATAATAATCTTCGTAATAAATAATATCTCTAATAAATTTTCTATCCATTTGACAAAGTTATTCAATTAGATAACATTTTGCAATTTTTTAATAGAGATTTTTCTGTTTTTGCGATTTTTTTTGGCATTTCCACCAACGTCTTGGCGCTACAAGAGGTTTGGGATTAAAGATGCGTAATTTTTCCATTATGCACAAATTTCCCAAATACAAAACCATTTTTAAATTCAGCCAAATGCCCAAATCTCTTGTAACGGCTGTTAGTGGCTGGCTTTTATTTATATATGTTTTTCGTAAGCATTTTTTCTTTTTCCAAAATATAATCTATGTTAGAATCTGTTATATCTTCGGGACTTATAATCTCGCTGTTTTCGAAATAATATTTTTTAGTTATTTCTTTGATTGGTTTCGATTTTTTGTCAATTGTGATAGATTTTAGTTCTCCAAATATTAATGTTCCATTTTGATAGTAAAGATTTAAACTTTCAATTTCATTTGGTTTAGTTTCTCCATATCTAATTCTTAAAGGATTTTTAGTATTTTCATCAGTCAAATAATAAGCATCCCAACCAAAAGTTCTATTTTTTCCGTGCGAATATTTGATAACACCTTCAACTATTCCTTCTTTTTTTTCTTTTCCAATACTGTCAATAATTTTCACAATATTTACAATTTTTAACTTTTTAGCATCGTTTATTAATTCAGTTGTTTGTCCATAAGTTATTATGGAAATAAAGAAAATATTTGCAAGTAAAATTAATTTTTTCATATGTTTTTCGCCTTTCACGGGCGCTTGCCACTAACGTCCTGGCGCTACAAGAGGTTTGGGATTAAAGATGCGTATTTTTTCCATTATGCACAAATTTCTCAAGTACAAAACCATCTTTAAATTCAGCCAAATGCCCAAATCTCTTGTAACGGCTGTTACAGGAGGGTTTGTTGTCGACAAAGTTTCGATTTTCCACTTTCCACTTTCCATTTTTAAGTTTTAGTTCGATAGTTTGGCTTCAGAATTACATTTCGATTATAAGTCTTAATTTGGGAGATAAGGTTTCGCTTTTCAGTAGATATTAAATTAAACCCAAAACAGTTAAAACACCTAATATAATAAAACCAATCCCACCTAAATAGCCTTTTAAATCAGCACTTTTTATTTGAACAGCTGGATTTTTATAAGTAAAAGCCAATAAAAAGATTCCAACTATTATAAATAAAAATCCCAAAAAAACATCTTTCATAAGCTTGTCATTAAATTTTCCATTCAAAATATCTGCGCAAGTTTGGCGGTTTTCAATTTTCAAAATTCGGCATTCTGTTTTCTCCCTTTCTGCTTTTTTTTAGATTAAAAATGTAAGCGTCAATTCGGCACGAATTGGCGTAAACTCTCCTGTAACGTCCTGGCGCTACAAGAGGTTTGGGATTAAAGATGCGAGTTTTTTCCATTATGCACAAATTTTCCAAATACAAAACCATATTTAAATTCAGCCAAATGCCCAAATCTCTTGTAACGGCTGTTGTGCGATCGGCAATTTTAGTGCATTGCTATATTCGAATTTAACAACTCAACATTGAAATTTATTTTTGCATTTAAAGCACGAAATACTTTTATAATTGTATCGAATCTTGCGTCAGTTAAGCTATTTTCAATTTTTGAAATTTGAGCTTTTTTAACGCCAACTAATTCTCCCAATTGTTCTTGAGTTAGGTTTCTTTCTTTACGAATTTGTTTAATTGTTTGACCAATTAAATCGATTTTCAATTCGTTTTCAAAACTGTCTCTATTTTGTGTTCCTTTTTTTCCAACGAATTTATCTGTTACTTCATCTAAACTATATGTTTTCATAATTTTATTTTTTTTCGTTAAAATATTTTACTCTTAATGATTTTGCTCTTTCAATTTCTACTTTTGGAGTTTTGTCTGTTTTCTTTATAATTCCGTGAGTTGAAATCACAATAGTGTCTTGTTTATTGGATTTGTCCCAAAAAGCAAACAATCTTAAATATTGTTTATTGTATAAAGTTCTGAATTCCCAAATTTCGTCATCGAGTTTTTTGAATAATTCATTATCGTTTACACTTCTCGATTTCCAAATATTATAAAGTACTTTTTCTCTGGATTTCTGATCTAAACTTTCTAAAAACTCTACAACGGGTTCAAGAAATTCAACTTTGAATTTATAATCCATTTTTTACTAATCTTAAATTTTCTGTAAAGATATAAGTTTCCTTTTTAAGAAACAAATGTTGTCGCTTTTTTCGGTGCTGCGCGTTGCTGTCGCACAACGTCTTGGCGCTACACGAGGTTTGGGGTTAAAAATGCGTATTTTTTCCATTAAAAACTATTTTTCCAAATACAAAACCATCTCTAAATTCAGCCAAATGCCCAAATCTCTTGTAACGGCTGTTAGTAGCCGGTTATTTTTGTCGAAAATGCGAATTTAACCGCAAACTTTTCAAGTTTCGGTTTTCCATTTTTTATTATTAATCGTTTTTAAAAGATTTTTGATGAAGAAAAAGATTGAAGCAATCGTAACAACAAATATGAATATTGCAATTAATGTTGAAATTATTGATGCTCTATTTAAACTTGATTGTCCTTCGTGTAAAGTCCAATTATTAAACATCCAAAAAACTATTGCCCAATATGATAAAAACACGGATGCTATTACTAAAAGAAAACTTAAAACCAATTTATTTGAATTATTAAATTTCATAAAGTTCCAATTTATTCTATTTATGAGCATTTTTGCTAAATTTCACGGTTCTATTTTTCAGATTCCAATTTTCAAGTTTCTACTTTTCACATTCCAATTTTCAGTTTTCAATTGTCAAAATCCAACTTTCACGTTTCTGTATTTCAGTTCCAATTTATCAGTTTTCACTATTAAACATCAACTTTAAAAATCTCAAATTTTCGGCGCTCGTTTTTCAATTTTCGGCGCAAAGAATTGCTAAATTTCTTATGTTTTACGTCTGCGTATTTTCGACCGTAACTGGCTACTAACGTCCTGGCGCTACAAGAGGTTTGGGATTAAAGATGCGTATTTTTTCCATTATGCACAAATCTTCCAAGTACAAAACCATTTTTAAATTCAGCCAAATGCCCAAATCTCTTGTAACGGCTGTTACTGGAAGTCGCTTTATTTACTCAGATATTCCTCCGCAGTCATTACAGGAATTTTAGAATTCGTAAAATCTTTTTTATTTCGAGTAATTATTATATCAGCTTCATTGTCCATTGCTATAAAGTATTGTAATCCATCTTCGAAATCTTTAAAATCTGAAGCCAAAGCTAATTCGATCGCTTTATCTTCTAAAGAAAGAATGGTTACTAATACTTTAAATTTGGATAAATATTTTTTTGCATCGACCTCTTTATGATGTCTGACAATTGAATAATATGCGTTTGCAAAAGTTAGTGAAGAAATGAAAAGTTGAACTTCTTTTTTGTCGCTAAGAGTAAATAAATCTTGTGCTTCTTTGTAAAAAGGTTCGCGTTTAGCTAAAAGGTCAATAACTACATTTGTATCTACGAAAATATTTTCCATTATGAATATTTTTGGTCAATATAATTTCTGTAATCATTTCTTTCATCATAATCACTTGGAATTATTCCGGTCAAACTTTCAACTAAAGGACTAACTGTTGACTTCTTTTTTGACGCTCTCGTTAGAGAATTAAGATAGTTTTCTATAAGTTTAGATAAACTTACACTATGACTTTTAGCATATGTTTTAGCTTCGTGTATTATTTCCTTATCAAGATTTAATGTCAGTTTCGTGTTCATAATTAAACATTTTACGTTACACGTGTAAAAGTAATAAATTATCACGTAGTATTTTTGATAAACGAGATTTTTTTTGCGATTTCCAGTAACGTTCTGGCGCTTGTCGTGGTTGGGGATTTCGAAGCCGAGTATTTTCGGCTTAACGAATATATGAATAAATATGCTAATTCCACTAAAACCCCAATCACGACAAACGGCTGTTATGTGACGGCTATTTTAGCGGAAATTTTAATTTCCACCGTGAACTTTTACGCTTCTATTTTTAGATTCCAACCTTCACGTTTCTACTTTTCAAGTTTTCGCATTTTGATTCCAACTTTCAAGTTTCTGCTTTTCAAGTTTCCACATTTCGATTCCAATTTTCACGCTTCTACTTTTCAAATTTCCGCATTTCGATTCCAACTTTCAAGTTTCTGCTTTTCGATTCCAACTTTCAAGTTTCTGCTTTTCGATTCCAACTTTCGCGATTCTACTTTTCAAGTTTCCGCATTTCGATTCCAACTTTCAAGTTTTTGCTTTTCAAGTTTCCACATTTCGATTCCAATTTTCACGCTTCTACTTTTCAAGTTTTTGTATTTCCATTTCAACCTTCAGATTTCAGCTTTAATAATCATTTTAAAACACTTTAAATGTTGTGTTTACGATTTTTTCATAGCTGTCACATAACGTCCTGGCGCTACAAGAGGTTTGGGATTAAAGATGCGAGTTTTTTCCATTATGCACAAATTTCCCAAGTACAAAACCATTTTTAAATTCAGCCAAATGCCCAAATCTCTTGTAACGGCTGTTGGTGGCTGGGCTTTTATTTACAATATGTATTAATTTTTATCTCTATTTCTTTTTGACTTAAAGCATCAATTTCTGTTATGTCAAATTCTATTACAGGTATGTTTAATTTTTCAGCACAGTCTAATTCAAATTTAACCCAATCCGAATTTAATGTGCTTTGTGATTTAATCAATATTAATAAATGTGTTGTTTCCAATTCATTAATAATTCTCGCTTGTTTATCAACTGAATTATTGTCTATTAGGTCAACGAAAATTTTACCAAATGAATTTATTTTATTTGAAAAATTAATCAAAGAGTTTTTTGTCACTTCATTATTTCGCGTTGTGTAACTTACAAAAATGTTCATTTAATTATTTCTGTTAAGTATAAAATAAAAGCAATAGCATTTAGTCCAATTACAAACATATAAAGTCTAACAGATGGATTTATTAAAGAACGTTTTACTCTATCTGAACTTGTTCTGCTATTTTCCAATGTAAAATTGTCACTCTTTATTTCTGTCAATATTAATGTTTCTTTATTTCGGTTCTTAATATCATTAAAATGACTATCCATTTTTTCTCTTAATTTTTCTTGATAGAAATATGTAAAACTATCTAGAAACCAAAATGTCAAAGCAAGTAAAAAAATTGTAATAAATAATGAAGTGTCAAGTTTGTCTCCTGCTAATTTTATTAACGAAGGAACTGCAATACCAATCAAAACGAGTAATATTTTTTTTAACTCTAAACTTGTCGTTGAAAAATTTAAAGTCGCTGTATGTAATTGGTCGATTATTTTCCAATCTATTTCGTCTTCAATTGATTTTTTATATTCTATTTTAGGTGTCATTTTTCTATTAGTTTTTTTCTGCGGTAGCCTTGCCACCAACGTTCTGGCGCTTGTAGTGGTTGGGGATTTCGAAGCTGAGTATTTTCGGCTAAACGAATATATGAATAAAAACGATAATTCCACTAAAACCCCAATCACGACAAACGGCTGTTAGCGGTAGTACTTTCTATTCAGTTATTCTTCGGCATAGCTAATTGTTTCTTTAAATACAAAACTTAATATTACTAAAATTGGTAATGCTAACCACGCAGTGAAGACTAATTCAAGTCCATTTTGTCCATCACTTACATAGCATAATGTATTACTACTTGAAAAATAGCATCCAAGGCTTGATTGAATACAAACATATTCTACGAAATTAAATATTCTAAATTTTGACTTTAAGCTTTTTAACTTTTCATCAGTAATATTTGTAATGTAATTGGCAAAAATAAAAGGCAAGCTTATTCCTAAAATTGTTGTTATAGTCCAAATTATTTTCCACGCTATTGTGCATTCTATTCCACAAGCACTTAATAACATTTGAATTCCAAGTAGAAAAATTGCTGTAAATCCGGGGATAAAAAACCCCAGTATTGAAAATTTAAGTGTTGATTTTATAAAATTTATGCTTTCCATTTATGACTTAAAAAAATCTTTAGATGTTTAAAATCTCCAGCTTTTCGGGCGTATTACCGCTAACGTCCTGGCGCTACAAGATGCTTGGGGTTAAAGATGCGAGTTTTTTCCATTATGCACAAATTTTCCAAATACAAAACCATCTTTAAATTCAGCCAAATGCCCAAGTATATTGTAACGGCTGTTATGCGATGTTTTTTTATTCACTCATTATTTTTTCCAATTCATTTTTTTCGCCATTGTAAAGTTCAAAAAAAACATTTGCATTTTCTGCTAATAATTTAACTCTTTGTTTATGGTCGTGATTTAATCTGTATATTTTTCCAACTTTATCAACGGCAATGTAATTTCCATCTTCCATATCTAAAATTGTATAATATAACTTTTCATCGAATTCAATTTCAAAAGTATAATCTAATTCCAAAAGTTGAATTTGTTCCTTTGACAAAGATTTAAGTGCTTTTTCCGCAATCTTTCGGTCAGGATTTTCCACTTTTATAAATTCAAGTTCAATTGATTCTTTTTGAATTCTATTTAAATCAAATATTTTATGCAAATATTCAGGTTCGTCAACTTCAATTTTAGTTAAACCATTTGATTGATAATATAATTTGATAGGTTTAAATATTTTTTCTTTTCTATTAAAGACAGAAATCCCAGTTAAATTAAAATTTATTTTGTGCTTTCTATTTATAATTTCAAAGTTTTTTGGCGAATAACCACGAGAAATATAGATTCCTTTTGGATTGTATGTAAAACTGATTCCATATATTTTTGAAAGATTTATTACTTCTTTTAAATTAGGCAATTCAGATTCCAACAATTCAGCAATTTTAAATGCGAATTGTTCAATATGTTTCTTTCTTATTTTTCGAGTAAATATCTTCATTTTCGGTAAAATATCGCATAACGTTCTGGCGCTTGTCGTGGTTGGGGATTTCGAAGCCGAGTGTTTTCGGCTGAACAAATATGTGAATAAAAACGTTGATTCCACTAAAGCCCCAATCACGACAAACGGCTGTTAGCCGACGTATTTTTCACGATATCCAAGTGTCTTCCAATTTTCTAATTTCCCACTTTCCGTTAATTTTCATAATATAAATTCGATAACCTCTTCCGCACATACCGCAATAACTAAAACTACCTTCTAAAACTCCACTTTTTTTGTTTTTATCAAATTTTATTCTTGAAATTTCAAGGAAACCTGAAAACACAAAATTATATTTTTGTTCATATAATAAAACTTTATGATGTTTTAATAGAATTTCTGCTTTTGGAAATTCAGATATACTTTTTATTTTAAATTTTCTGTTTAATTTAATTTTTGAATACTCAAATTTAAAAGTACTGTAATTTGAATTTAATAATTTTGATTCACTATCTAATCTTTCTCCATTATAAGTCAGTAAATACTGATCAAAACCAATTGTTATTTTTGAGCTGTCATTATCAACTCTTTTTTGCTCATTTTTCCAATTATGATAAGCGATTCTTTCTTTGTTTGTGGCTTTTAAAGTGTCAACTTTTATGATATTTCCCTTATCCCAAGTTTCAACTCCAAATTTAGGCGGAGGGTCCATTTTTCTACTATCTACACAAATTGAGTCAACTATTTTTGGAAATATTTCCGTCAACACTTTTTTTTCAAATTCTACATAATCTACTTTATCTACTTTCTTTTCACAATTTGTAAAAAGAATTAAAAATGATAGTAAAAATGATGTTTTTAGCAGTTTTTTCATAATATGTCGGCTAACGTCCTGGCGCTACAAGATGCTTGGGGTTAAAGATGCGAGTTTTTTCCATTATGCACAAATTTTCCAAATACAAAACCATCTTTAAATTCAGCCAAATGCCCAAGTATATTGTAACGGCTGTTAGCAGTAGTACTTATTTTACGATTTCAATTTTGTCTGCTCTAAAACTATATAAATAAATTTTGTCAAATTTTGTTTTAATTCCAGAATAATCAATTCTATCAAATCGATGAGATGAAGCTTTTGTTCCAAAGTCAGATACGAGTAATAGCCAATTTTCATAAAATTGTTTTTGGTATCGTTCAATATTGTTTTCTTTTTTTTCAATTACATCTTTTAGCCATTCCATATCTACCCAATCTACCAAATAAGCACCAAAATGTTGCCAATTACTAAAATTCCGAGTATTGTCGACAGAAAAGCTTTCAATTAATTCGGATACTTTTGCTTTTCGGTTTTTGGAATGGATTGTAAATTCATAGTCTTTATTACACAAATATATATTTTCTATTAATGTAAAAACTTCGGTTGTATATTTTTCTTCCGCTACTTTTCCAGATTTAAGAATGATATTATTAAAAGTCACGAGCAAATACAATTTTGCTGAATATTTTTCCTCAAATCTAATCCGAGCATTTTTTATTATGCGTTCTCGATATTGTTCAACTTTTTGTAGATGTGGATTTATTAATCTCGTATGTTCAATTGAAATTAATTTTTTATCAATGTTAACAATAAAATCAGGTGTTTCAGAATCTTCAATTCCGTAAACTAAAAGTTTGAGTTTTTCATTTGAGATAAAACTTGTTAGATGATGTCTTTCTATTTCCTTTTTTGTACTCAATTTTTCGGTTTTTTTGGCGTATTACTGCTAACGTCCTGGCGCTACAAGAGGTTTGGGATTAAAGATGCGTAATTTTTTCCATTAAACACAAATTTTCCAAGTACAAAACTATCTTCAAATTCAGCCAAATGCCCAAATCTCTTGTAACGGCTGTTACCAGCTGGCATCTTTTAAATGGAGTATGTGAGTGGATTATTCATCATCGTCCTCTTTCGTATATCCTTCATAATAATAAGATTGCTCAATTCCTTTAAAAATAACTTCTCTATTATTTACTTCTTCGGTTAAATTACTTTGCAATAAAGTTCTCAATTCCAAATCGTTAATTGGACTTCTTTCCATAGCTTGTAAATAAAGTGATTTATCTACTAATTGCCAATTAACCATTTTTATAAGTCTGGCTTTTAAAATCATATCCAACCAAATACGCATTGTTCTTCCGTTGCCTTCCATAAAAGGATGAGCAATATTCATTTCTACATATTTAGCAATAATTTCTTCAAAACTGGTTTCAGGCATTTGTTCAATTTTAACTAAAATTTCGTTTAGATATAAAGCGTTGGCAAATCTAAAACCACCTTTTGATATATTTAGAGTACGCACTTTTCCAGCAAAATCATATAATCCACTAAACAAATAGTTATGAATTTGTTTCAAACCTTTGGTTGTACCAATTTCTATTTTATCAATATCATTTGAATCAAACAAACGATAGGCATTTTCTAAACTATTTTTATCAACATTTTTCATATAATTTAGATTTATTTATCTGTAAATTTCTCTGTCAAAAATACTTTAAATGTTTGTGAATTACTTTAAAAAAGATTGATTTTTCAAGTTTTTATTATCTCTTTTTCTGTTCCAATTTCGTTCTAATCGGCGCTTGCTGGTAACGTCCTGGCGCTACAAGATGCTTGGGGTTAAAGATGCGAGTTTTTTCCATTATGCACAAATTTTACAAGTACAAAACCATTTTTAAATTCAGCCGAATGCCCAAATCTCTTGTAACGGCTGTTAGGTGGCGTTGTGACACGAACGACAAGCACGCCAGAAACTCGATTCCAATTATCGATTCCAATTGCACAAAGCTTTTCCGCCTTCCAATTGTCGATTCTAATTACACAAAGTTTTTCCAGCTTTCAATTGTCCATTCCGATTAATTTCAGCAAATCAAACTTCAATAATTTCCAAATAAACCTCAAAAAAAATCGACAATAAAAGTCCACTTCGATTGTCCAAAAAGTGAATAACTTTTGCTTTTCCGCAACAATTTAACATCGAGTTATATTTCGATTTTCGGCTTCTCAATTTCTGCGTCAGTTAAATATTTTAGTTGCTAAATATCTGAATTAAAGCTGTTTGTTTATCGTTCACGGAGCAATGCCTCCTAACGTCCTGGCGCTACAAGATGTTTGGGATTAAAGATGCGAGTTTTTTCCATTGTGCACAAGTTTTCCAAATACAAAACCATCTTTAAATTTAGCCTAATGCCCAAATCTCTTGTAACGGCTTAGTGGCTGTTTTTTTTATTTACGTTCATTTTTTAAACTAATCCAAATATAAAATAGCAATAAAGAAAATCCCCAAACCGATGCTAAAAAACAAATCCAACCTAATAAATCATTTGTGTATTTCTTATATGAATCTACTAACATTAAAATTAATGTCAAATATGGTAGTATAGCTAATAAAAGAGTGGGTAATAGGAGTAAAAATCCAATGAAAGTTTCTGATATTTTAGGTTTTCCTGTAATTGTATTTGAAAATGTATTTAAAATTGCGTTTGAAAATGAATAAGGGAAAAATAAATTCACTATAAAGTTCCTTCCTATAAATTTTTGATTATTCTCAATCGGTATTTGGTTAAATCGGTTTTCTGAAATGAGATTTAAAGCAAACATTAAATTGTTCTTGTGAGAAGTTATTAAAAAAGTATTGAAAAAGATATAAATAAGAAGTAGTGGGAGAAGTTTAGAAATTGTGGAAATATCGCTGATTGTAATAAATCCGAGGTTAATTTCTTTCATACTCGAACTTCCAACAAGTAAATATATAAAGATTAAAATAACAAACCATAGTCCGAGCTTTTCTTCTTTATGATTTAACTCTTTTATGTTATCATATAGTTTATTTGAATAATCGTTAATATTTTCTTCTGAATTACTTAAAAGAAAATTATTTATTTCAGCTTCTTTATCCATTATCTTTTTTAATTCTCCGGTTCTGGCGCAAAATAGCCACTAACGTCCTGGCGCTACAAGAGGTTTGGGGTTAAAGATGCGAGATTTTTCCATTATGCACAAATTTTCCAAATACAAAACCATTTTTAAATTCAGCCAAATGCCCAAATCTCTTGTAACGGCTGTTATATGCCGGTTCTTTTTGTCGAAATTATGATTTTAACCGTAAACTTTTCACGCTTCTGTTGGCAAATTCCAATTTTCACGCTTCTATTTTTGGTTAGCAATTTTCAACGTTTTTATTTTTAAAATTCTTTTTTCTGTTTATATATTCTGCGCCAACTTTTCAAGTTTCAATTAGCAATTCCGACTTTCACGTTTCTGCTTTTCACATTCCAATTTTCAGTTTTCAATTGTCAAAAATCCAACTTTCACGTTTCTGCTTTTCACGCTTTCAATTTTCAAATTTCGTTTGACAGATTCCAACTTTTACGTTTCTGCTTTTCAAATTTTCGGCGTAAACAAATGATTATTTTTAAATTATTTTTACCTGCGTAATTTCGGCAGAACTGGCATATAACGTTCTGGCGCTTGTCGTGGTTGGGGATTTCGAAGCTGAGTATTTTCGGCTAAACGAATATATGAATAAAAATGATAATTCCACTAAAGCCCCAATCACGACAAACGGCTGTTACCTGCTGGCGTTTTACGTGTTATGTGTCAGTTGTTACTTTGTCCCAATCTTGGTTCATAAATTCAATTAGCCAATTCAAAGAGTAATGTCTTTCATAGACAACACTACTATTTAGTCCACTTGGAGAATTTTCGTTTTTAATTCTTGCATTTACACACGCCCAATTTAATCTTAATATCAAATCTGCTTGGTCAAGTATTTCTTTTTTAGTTCGCATTTTCGCATTCAGTCTAAATTTTTGCTCTTTAAGTTCATAAATTATCTTAACATCATCACCGACATTACACATTTGGTCAGGAAAGTTTAATTTGTCAATATATCCCAAAGCCCAAAGCATAATATGTAAACTTTCATATCTCCAATTTGCATCAATTTTTTGTTGTTCGGATGGAAACTTACTTGTTGCGTAAAGTTTTTCATTTTCAGTTAGCTTTGCTGTAATGTTATAATCTTTATCCATTTTGTCTAATTGACTTTGTTCAAGTCCTTCACTTTTCAAACCTAAATAACAAAGAGCCAATGCTCTGTCGACAATTTCATCTTTTGTTCTAATTGTTACTTTGTCTTCTGGTTCAACAAATAAGGAGTTAGGATTTTTATAGATTGGAATATTTTTTAACTTACAAAGTTCTTCAGACTTAGCTCTTCTTTCAATTTGGTCTTTTGTAGCCGTTATATTTTCTACGGGTTTTGTTATTGGTGATGTTTCCATATTGTCTGGAACAGAATTATTTGATTTGTTCTGTCCACAAGCAAAAAGTGTTGCAAAAAATCCCATTGTCAAAATTGTTTTTATTCGTTTCATTTTACTTTCAATTTCTTTTAAGTACGATTTTTTTACGCTTGCAGGTAACGTCCTGGCGCTACAAGAGGTTTGGGGTTAAAGATGCGAGATTTTTCCATTATGCACAAATTTTCCAAATACAAAACCATTTTTAAATTCAGCCAAATGCCCAAATCTCTTGTAACGGCTGTTATATGCCGGTTCTTTTTGTCGAAATTATGATTTTAACCGTAAACTTTTCACGCTTCTGTTGGCAAATTCCAATTTTCACGCTTCTATTTTTGGTTAGCAATTTTCAACGTTTTTATTTTTAAAATTCTTTTTTCTGTTTATATATTCTGCGCCAACTTTTCAAGTTTCAATTAGCAATTCCGACTTTCACGTTTCTGCTTTTCACATTCCAATTTTCAGTTTTCAATTGTCAAAAATCCAACTTTCACGTTTCTGCTTTTCACGCTTTCAATTTTCAAATTTCGTTTGACAGATTCCAACTTTTACGTTTCTGCTTTTCAAATTTTCGGCGTAAACAAATGATTATTTTTAAATTATTTTTACCTGCGTAATTTCGGCAGAACTGGCATATAACGTCCTGGCGCTACAAGAGGTTTGGGATTAAAGATGCGTATTTTTTCCATTATGCACAAATTTTCCAAGTACAAAACCATCTTTAAATTCAGCCAAATGCCCAAATCTCTTGTAACGGCTGTTAGTAGCTGGCTTATATACGTAGATTATCTTTGTATTCAATCACTTCTTCTTCGCTAATATCTTTTTTTGTTATTTTGGAATGACAAGTAGGGCAGAGCATTAATAAGTTTTCAAAATTATTATTTTCAGGATTTTCATCAATGTGATGAATTTGAAAATGTTCAACATCTTCGCTTGGACAAATTGGGCATTTTGATTTTATCTCTTTTTGTAAAAGTGCTTTTGTTTTTTGGGGAATTGCTGGTCGTCTTTTTTTACTATTGGATTTAATAGTTTGACTTTTTTCAAACATAAATTTATTAAACTCTGGACATATTGAAAAGTGCTGACATTTAATTACTCTTTTCTTGTCTTTTTCTCTATAACTATCATAATCGCCTTCAACACAAGCTGTATTTTGAAAAAGCGAATTACTACTATCAAATAGATTTACTTCAGGGCACATATCTTTAAAATAAAAATTATTGTTACCGCCAATCCAAGTTGGACCTTCGCCTTGTAATTCTATTTTGTTTTTTTCAAAGTCTGATGATAAAGTTCCATCTTTTTGTAGAGCTTTAACGACATTATTTTCTGGGTCAGATTTTCCGTAATCTGAATTGAAATATATTGTATATGCTCTTCTTGAACAATAATTTAAAATTGGACATCTTAAAGGTAGATTATTAGTTTTACTAATTTCAAAATACTGTTCTTGATTCATTTTATTCAGTTTTTTCGCATTTTTCGAGTGCTTGCTACTAACGTTCTGGCGCTTGTCGTGGTTGGGGATTTCGAAGCTGAGTATTTTCGGCTAAACGAATATATGAATAAAAATGATAATTCCACTAAAGCCCCAATCACGACAAACGGCTGTTACCTGCTGGCGTTTTACGTGTTATGTGTCAGTTGTTACTTTGTCCCAATCTTGGTTCATAAATTCAATTAGCCAATTCAAAGAGTAATGTCTTTCATAGACAACACTACTATTTAGTCCACTTGGAGAATTTTCGTTTTTAATTCTTGCATTTACACACGCCCAATTTAATCTTAATATCAAATCTGCTTGGTCAAGTATTTCTTTTTTAGTTCGCATTTTCGCATTCAGTCTAAATTTTTGCTCTTTAAGTTCATAAATTATCTTAACATCATCACCGACATTACACATTTGGTCAGGAAAGTTTAATTTGTCAATATATCCCAAAGCCCAAAGCATAATATGTAAACTTTCATATCTCCAATTTGCATCAATTTTTTGTTGTTCGGATGGAAACTTACTTGTTGCGTAAAGTTTTTCATTTTCAGTTAGCTTTGCTGTAATGTTATAATCTTTATCCATTTTGTCTAATTGACTTTGTTCAAGTCCTTCACTTTTCAAACCTAAATAACAAAGAGCCAATGCTCTGTCGACAATTTCATCTTTTGTTCTAATTGTTACTTTGTCTTCTGGTTCAACAAATAAGGAGTTAGGATTTTTATAGATTGGAATATTTTTTAACTTACAAAGTTCTTCAGACTTAGCTCTTCTTTCAATTTGGTCTTTTGTAGCCGTTATATTTTCTACGGGTTTTGTTATTGGTGATGTTTCCATATTGTCTGGAACAGAATTATTTGATTTGTTCTGTCCACAAGCAAAAAGTGTTGCAAAAAATCCCATTGTCAAAATTGTTTTTATTCGTTTCATTTTACTTTCAATTTCTTTTAAGTACGATTTTTTTACGCTTGCAGGTAACGTCCTGGCGCTACAAGATGTTTGGGATTAAAGATGCGAGTTTTTTCCATTATGCACAAATTTTCCAAGTACAAAACCATTTTTAAATTCAGCCAAATGCCCAAATATCTTGTAACGGCTGTTATAAGCTGTTTTTTTAAGCAATATTATTTTTCCATCTTTTGTAATGATTCTGTAATCCGGTTTTATCTCCACCCATAAAATATTTTCCATTATTCATCGTATCAATGAGCTTTCTTACGTCATTTGAATGTCTAACTTCCCAACCAAGTTCATTTACTAAATATGAACAGATTAAATCTGAGTTCAATTCAGGTTCATATTTATGTAAAGTTTTCACACAAGTTTTTGCCCTTGCATTATCCATATGATGAGATATTCCTGTTGAAGTATTAATAGTATTGGTTAATTCTCGAAAAGCTTCTTGAATAATTAGACTTGGTTTTGGATTTTCATTCTCGGTTTCTTCAATTATGTCATCTTCAGAAACATTTAAAACACTTGGGTTTTTAGTTGTTATCCAACTTTGGGTAAGTTCTTTAAGCCACGGAATTGCAATAATATATTCAACATTTCGATAATCCTCAACATTGAATATTTCTTTTGAATTTAACCCACAAGCAATTACGATATCAGTTGCATTAGAATATGATTTTGAGTAAGTTCTAATCGTTTCAATTTTTAAGAGTAGATTTCCCTTTTTAATTCCTTTGAATAATTGTTTAACTGCTGAGTCTCCATATAATCTGTCTAACCATCCCGTATTATTTTTTGAAGCAACTAAAAAGATTATATTTTTAATATTATTGTCTTCTTTAGCAAGTTTCAATGCAAATTTATAAGCCTTGTCATATGCATCATCATCATTTCCGTAAGTGTCAATATAAAATCTGTTGTTCATAATTTTGGTTGTTGTTAGTAGTTTCCGTTTTTTAAAATAGCTTATAACGTTACGCGGCTTTGCGAAGTGCCTTCTCTTCGCCGCTTCACTAATTGATGCTAAAATAGCCAAATTTTTTAATTTGTACTATTTTATCCAAAGAAGCGGAAGGCATTTCGCAAAACCGCTGTTATGCGTAGTTACTATATTTATAATTATTGTCCTGTAACGGAGTTGGATAGACGACTCTTATCTTTTCTTTCACCACAAACCAAATCAATGAAACCAATTATTTATTGCGCTTAGCAAGCCTGCTAGGCGAAGTTAATAATAGGGGTTTTTGGGCTCTGTTTTTTTTGAGATTTTTAAGTTAGTAAAATTAAATGCTTTTTGTAAGTATTGACTTTCTCATTTATTTTTAATAACTTAGCCAAGTCTTGTACGTTGTCAAACGTATTGAAAGTGAACTTTCTACGATTCCCAATCGAAAGACTTGAAGCCTAAATGCTTTATTCTTCTAAAATCTCAAAAAAAATATCCCGAAAATTTATTGTGTAAGCAACTCCGTAGTCTACTGCCAATTACGCATAACGTTACGCGGCTTTGCGAAGTGCCTTCTCTTCGCCGCTTCACTAATTGATGCTAAAATAGCCAAATTTTTTAATTTGTACTATTTTATCCAAAGAAGCGGAAGGCATTTCGCAAAACCGCTGTTATGCGTAGTTACTATATTTATAATTATTGTCCTGTAACGGAGTTGGATAGACGACTCTTATCTTTTCTTTCACCACAAACCAAATCAATGAAACCAATTATTTATTGCGCTTAGCAAGCCTGCTAGGCGAAGTTAATAATAGGGGTTTTTGGGCTCTGTTTTTTTTGAGATTTTTAAGTTAGTAAAATTAAATGCTTTTTGTAAGTATTGACTTTCTCATTTATTTTTAATAACTTAGCCAAGTCTTGTACGTTGTCAAACGTATTGAAAGTGAACTTTCTACGATTCCCAATCGAAAGACTTGAAGCCTAAATGCTTTATTCTTCTAAAATCTCAAAAAAAATATCCCGAAAATTTATTGTGTAAGCAACTCCGTAGTCTACTGCCAATTACGCATAACGTCCTGGCGCTACAAGAGGTTTGGGATTAAAGATGCGAGTTTTTTCCATTATGCACAAATTTTCCAAGTACAAAACCATTTTTAAATTCAGCCAAATGCCCAAATCTCTTGTAACGGCTGTTGGTGGCAGTATTTTTTACGGTTTTGCTAATCAAAATATGTAGTTTTAATTGGATTTTCGTTTATGAAATTTTTAGTTACTTGGTCTGGATAAATTCTTTCTTCTCCATTTTCGATTCCAATACAGATTTCTTTAGCAATGTCTTTTGGTTCAGATTTTGTTGTTTTAGTTTCTTCGGGGGTCATTCGAGTGTTTACATATCCCATATAAACCGCCGTAACTTTAATTCCTATTTCTGAAAGTTCCTCTCTAATTGTTTCCGTCAAAATATGTGTAGCAGTTTTCGATGCACAATATGTTCCTAATCTTTTTATAACAACTAAACTTCCTATTGAAAGGATATTGACAATATTTGCATTTTGTTGTTTTTTAAGATTCGGGAGAAAGTTGTTAATCATTTCAATTACGCCAATATAATTTACTTTCATTTCGAATAAAGCAGATTGTACTGCTTTGTCTTCAAGAAATGGTATTTTATATTCTACACCCGCATTATTGATGAGTATTTCTGTATCAGAACATTTTGAAGCACAATTTTTTATACTTTCAGAATTAGTTATGTCGAGTTCAAGTGGCACAACTTTATCTCCAAATTTCCCAAATTTTAATTTAAGAATTTCTAAATTTAAGCCTGTTGCGTAAATTTTATGTATGTTTTTGGTTGTTAATTCTTCTATTAATGCAGTTCCAATACCACCATCAGCACCTGTTATTAAAATTGTTTTATTTTTTAGATTCATTGTTTTTTTTTGACTAAATGTTAATTGTCACGTTTAATTTTCTCGTGCGGTAATATTGCCACCAACGTTACGCGGCTTTGCGAAGTGCCTTCTCTTCGCCGCTTCACTAATTGATGCTAAAATAGCCAAATTTTTTAATTTGTACTATTTTATCCAAAGAAGCGGAAGGCATTTCGCAAAACCGCTGTTATGCGTAGTTACTATATTTATAATTATTGTCCTGTAACGGAGTTGGATAGACGACTCTTATCTTTTCTTTCACCACAAACCAAATCAATGAAACCAATTATTTATTGCGCTTAGCAAGCCTGCTAGGCGAAGTTAATAATAGGGGTTTTTGGGCTCTGTTTTTTTTGAGATTTTTAAGTTAGTAAAATTAAATGCTTTTTGTAAGTATTGACTTTCTCATTTATTTTTAATAACTTAGCCAAGTCTTGTACGTTGTCAAACGTATTGAAAGTGAACTTTCTACGATTCCCAATCGAAAGACTTGAAGCCTAAATGCTTTATTCTTCTAAAATCTCAAAAAAAATATCCCGAAAATTTATTGTGTAAGCAACTCCGTAGTCTACTGCCAATTACGCATAACGTTCTGGCGCTTGTCGTGGTTGGGGATTTCGAAGCCGAGTATTTTCGGCTAAACGAATATATGAATAAAAACGTTGATTCCACTAAAACCCCAATCACGACAAACGGCTGTTACAGGCTGGTTGTTTATCCGAAATTATGTTTTTAATTGTAAATTTTTCCCTCGCACTCCCAATTAAATTTGAGAATTGTATCTTTTTTATGGATATTAAAAATTAATTCCCCCTTCTTTTTAATAATAGTATCTCCTTTTTCAATTTCTTTATAATATTTACAAAACCATCTGTTTTCTTCTTCATAGACTGTATCTTTTCCTGTTTTCAAACTTCTTCCATTTATTTCGAAATTATATACAGATTTATTATCGGGTAAGTCTGAAACAATTATTAAACATTCAACAACCTTGTAGCTTTCAGACAATTTAACACAATCAATATTCATACAGGAAAAACTTAGAAGACCTGCTAAAACGATTAAAAATTTTGATTTATATGTTTTCATTTTTAATATGCTTTCTGCGCAAAAAAAATCACGCTTCAATTTTCAATTTTTAGTGTAAAATTTCAACTTCCACTTTATGTATTTCAACTTTCACGCTTCCACTTTATGAATTCCAATTGTTAAGTTTCTGCTTTGAAATTTTCTGCGGAAACAAATTCGTATTTTCTAATTGTTTTCATCAGCGTATTTTCGGCACAACTTGCCTGTAACGTCCTGGCGCTACAAGATGCTTGGGGTTAAAGATGCGAGTTTTTTCCATTATGCACAAATTTTCCAAATACAAAACCATCTTTAAATTCAGCCTTATGCCCAAGTATATTGTAACGGCTGTTAGTGGCTGGGCTTTTTATCGTCTTCGCATTGAAATATTTTCGTGAACCCATTTTGCCTCTTCTTCAGCAGTTATTTTTTCAAATTTGCTGTCAACTCGACTAAATGTTGATTGTGCAAAATCATAAGGTTTACTATCGTCAAAATATGGTCCAACAACTCCTAAACACCATCCGTCTTTTGAAGCCCAATGTGGTTCATTCACATTGTACTTAAAAACTTCATAATGAACTAAATTATTTTCTCCGTCAAAATCAAATGTAACTCTTTTAATATGTTCAATTTCATCAGGACAAGCATCAAGTTCGGTTGGGAATTCTAACCAATTTGCCAAACTGCTTTCAGCTCCTTTTATGATTGTTAAATATTCTTCAGGAAATAAATTTATTTTATTATGCTCTTCTAAAAGTTTAAATGTAGTTTCTCTCGTGAGTAAGTTTTCAGCGTATGGTTTAACAGTTTGTTTTGACAATTCTTGTCCACTTTCAAGTTTTTCATAAAGTTCTTTAATTCTTTCAAAGCGTTCTTTATTTAGTTTGTTGTTTTGTCTTTTTACTATTATAAATCTATAAAGAGCAAAAATTGCAATTGCTAAAATTAGTACGCAGATTACGATAGATATTATATTCATTTATTTTAGTTTCGGTTTGTTTTTTGGTTAAATTTCTGATTCTGCGGTAGCCTTGCCACTAACGTTACGCGGCTTTGCGAAGTGCCTTCTCTTCGCCGCTTCACTAATTGATGCTAAAATAGCCAAATTTTTTAATTTGTACTATTTTATCCAAAGAAGCGGAAGGCATTTCGCAAAACCGCTGTTATGCGTAGTTACTATATTTATAATTATTGTCCTGTAACGGAGTTGGATAGACGACTCTTATCTTTTCTTTCACCACAAACCAAATCAATGAAACCAATTATTTATTGCGCTTAGCAAGCCTGCTAGGCGAAGTTAATAATAGGGGTTTTTGGGCTCTGTTTTTTTTGAGATTTTTAAGTTAGTAAAATTAAATGCTTTTTGTAAGTATTGACTTTCTCATTTATTTTTAATAACTTAGCCAAGTCTTGTACGTTGTCAAACGTATTGAAAGTGAACTTTCTACGATTCCCAATCGAAAGACTTGAAGCCTAAATGCTTTATTCTTCTAAAATCTCAAAAAAAATATCCCGAAAATTTATTGTGTAAGCAACTCCGTAGTCTACTGCCAATTACGCATAACGTCTTGGCGCTACAAGAGGTTTGGGATTAAATATGCGTATTTTTTCCATTATGCACAAATTTTCCAAATACAAAACCATTTTTAAATTCAGCCAAATGCCCAAATCTCTTGTAACGGCTGTTATGCGATGGCTATTTTAACGGAAATTTTAATTTCCACCGTGAACTTTTCACATTCTTATTTTCACATTCCAACTTTCAAGTTTCTACTTTTCAAGTTTCTGTATTTCGATTTCAACTTTCAAGTTTCTGCTTTTCAAGTTTCTGTATTTCGATTTCAACTTTCAAGTTTCTGCTTTTCAAGTTTTTGTATTTCGATTCCAACTTTCAAGTTTCTGCTTTTCAAGTTTCTGCATTTCGATTCCAACTTTCACGTTTCTGCTTTTCAAGTTTCCGTATTTCGATTCCAACTTTCAAGTTTTCACATTTCAATTGCAACAAAATCTGAATTCAAAAACCGTTAATTTTATATCTAAAATTCTTCTTTAAATGTTGTTTTTCAGCGTATTTTTTTTCCATTGTAGCTATCGCATAACGTCCTGGCGCTACAAGAGGTTTGGGATTAAAGATGCGAGTTTTTTCCATTATGCACAAATTTTCCAAGTACAAAACCATTTTTAAATTCAGCCAAATGCCCAAATCTCTTGTAACGGCTGTTACCTGCCGTTTTTTTAAAGCTGTTTTTCCATCTTGATATTCGCTCTTTCGTACAAACCGTTTTCCAATTCAATTTCTTTGAAACCAAATTTTTCGTATAGATGAATTGCCGATAATAATTGTGTGTTTGAGTAAAGTATAACGGTTTTTATTCCGTTTTCTTTTGCGAAATTTAAACAGTATTCTAACAAAAGTGTGCCTATTTTATATCCTTGTGCTTTTTCTGAAACTGCCATTTTTCCTAATTCAAAAACCGTTTCCGACATTTTTAACAAAGAAGAAGTTCCTACAATTTCGTCGTTTAATTTTGCGTAGAAAATAAATCCACCTTTGTCAATAATTTGTTCTTTTGGATTGGCAAGCGAAATTGCATCACTTTTTTCTACCTTAAAATATTTTTCTAGCCATTCGTAATTTAGCGTTTTGATATGCTCTTTTAAAGCATTAGAAAAAGCAATAATTTCAATTTTATTTTGGCTCATTTTCTAATTATTCGTTTGGTTGATGTCTTTTATAAATTCGTTTACTTCATTTTCATTTGTCGCCCAAGAAGTGATTAGTCTTATTGCTGATTGGTTTTCGTCAACTTTTTTCCAAACATAAAATAAATATTTCTTGCTCAATTCGTCAATAATTTCATTTGGTAAAATTGGGAAAATTTGGTTTGTAGTCGAATTTGTTAAAAACGAAAATCCATTTTCACTTATTGCATTTGCTATTTTCATTGCCATTTCGTTTGCGTGTTTTGCCAAAGAAAAATATAAATCATCTTTAAAAAGTTCCAAAAACTGAATAGCCAATAGTCGTCCTTTTGCCAACATTGCACCTTTTTGTTTTAATGAAAACTCAAATTCTGTTGCCATTTCTGGTTTGTTAAAAACGATTGCTTCACCCAATAGCGCACCATTTTTTGTAGCTCCAATATAAAATACGTCTGTCAATTTTGAAATATCAGACAAACTTAAATCGCTATTTTCAGCCATTAAAGCGTGTCCTAATCTTGCACCATCTAAATAAAGTAGTAAGTTATGTTGTTGGCAAAAAATATAAAGACTTTCCAATTCCGTTTTTGTATAAATCGTACCAATTTCTGTAGAGTTGGAAATATAAACTAATCTAGGTTTTACAACGTGTGGTTTCAATCCATATTCGTCTAAAGTAGTTTGTATGTCGGCTGGTTTTAGTTTTCCATTGCTCGTTTCTACAGCAATTACTTTATGTCCGGTTGCTTCAATTGCTCCAGTTTCGTTGGCTGAAATATGTCCTGTTTTTGCACTAATTACAGCTTCGTGAACACGTAATAAAAAAGAAATTGCAATCAAATTGGTTTGAGTTCCACCCGATAAAAAGAAAATTTCTGCTTTTGGATTGCTAATTTTTTTCTTTAAAATTTGCTTCGCTTCTGTATTATATTCGTCGTCTCCATAACCTAATTGAGGGACAAGATTAGTTTCTATTAATTTATTTAAAATGTTAGGATGTGCTCCAACAGAATAATCATTTTTAAAATTGTACATTTTTCTAATCTATTAAATTCATTACCATTATTTTTTCAGTTCGTTGTAAAACATCCATTTGTATTGGTGCTTCACGGTCTACAAAACCAAATTTGTAGTATAATTTGTGAGCTTCAGGCATTCGCATTGTAGTTTGTAACCATAATTCTGTTGCTCGGTTTTCTTTGCAACGGGAAATGCATCTTTCAATTAATTTGGTGGCAATGCCTAATTTTCTCGCTTCGGGATTGATGAAAAGTTTAGCAAATTCAAAGGTATTTTCGTCTAAACGTTTTAGAGCAACAGTTCCCAAACAGATATCACCTTGCATTGCAAAAAATACAAAACCGCCGTTTAAAACATAAGCTTGGTCTGGATTATAAACCGTAAACTCATCTTCTTTTTCTAATGTTCCGTTCAAAACACCCGATAACCAAGGTTCAACCAATTCGATGAAATGATGTTTGAAAGATGGTTTGTAATCTAACACTTGAATTTGTTGCGACAAATCAATTGTTTTCATCTTTTCGTGAATAGGATTTTTAGAAATTTCCTTATCAATACGATTGATGATATTTAAAAAATCTGGATGTCCACTATCAAGTAAATTTTTTAAAGTGTCGGCAAAAGGAAGCCATACTTTTTGCAATTGTTCAAATAATTCCTGCCCTTTTTTAGAAAGTGTAATGTGTTTCGAACGCTTATCTGTTGGATGAATTTCAATAATTACAAGTCCGTTTGTTTCCAATTCACGAACTACATTTTTTATCGTAATGTGAGTGAAACCAATTTCGTCCGAAAGTTCTAAAACAGTTTTTGGGTTTTCTGCGGTGGCTAAAATGTAGAATACAGAGAACCAACTCGCTTTAAAGTCAATATTGTTTTCTTTGTATATTTTATCTCCGTCAACGTAAAGTTTCTCACTTATTCTTCTAAACCTTGTCGCACCTGCAAGGTATCCAAGTTTGATTATTTTGTCTGTCATTGTATTTAATTTATAAAAGTCCTTTCGCAAAAGTATGAAAGTTGTTTCATAAATACAAATTTTGTATGTTTTATCTTGGTTTTTAAAATGGCAGGTAACGTCCTGGCGCTACAAGATGCTTGGGATTAAAGATGCGAGTTTTTTCCATTATGCACAAATTTTTCAAGTACAAAACCATCTTTAAATTCAGCCAAATGCCCAAGTATCTTGTAACGGCTGTTAGTTGCAGTATTTATTTACTGTTTTCGTCTAAATCTTTTTGCATATTTTTCAGCATTTCTTCAAATGCTTGTTTTTTAATTTTTGGAAGTTTTTCAATTGTATTAAAGTCTAAATCAAATTCTGGCAAATGTGGTCCTTGTATTGAACTTTTAATGTAATTATGTTCGTAATTCTCTGTTAAAGCATTTCCAAGGTTTGATAATAATTTGTCAACATCTTTATCAAAATATATAGAAGCAATTTCCATTTTTGAAGTTATTCTGTATAAATCTTTCTGATAATTTATAGTTAGTTTGGATAACTTTTCTATCTCTTCTTTTGAATTTGAATATTTCACAAATGCATTCTGAATTTTTATTTCTTTAGCTTGAAATTCTAATTGAAGAATACCTTCGCTTATTTCTTTTATAAGATTAAATCTAACATTGTTTACATCTTTTACTTGTTCAATATTATATCTTTTTTTCCAATAATCTTGCTCGTTAGATAAGTGATTTTTTTCTAAAAAAAATTGAGTTATAGCTGTTAAAAATGTTGTAATTACAGCAGTTAAGATTATTGTTTTTAAATTTGAATTCTCTTTTTTATTTGATTTTTCTAATATGTAATTATATTCCATTTTTTCGATTTTCGCGGTAATATTGCAACTAACGTCCTGGCGCTACAAGAGGTTTGGGATTAAAGATGCGAGTTTTTTCCATTATACACAAATTTTCCAAGTACAAAACCATTTCTAAATTCAGCCTAATGCCCAAATCTCTTGTAACGGCTGTTAGCAGATGGCTTTTTCACGTTTTGTTTTAGTTTTTACACTTCATCAATTTTAAAGCCTTCTTTCCTCGCCAAATTAACAATATTGTCAATATTTCCCTTTCCCCATTCCGTAGAAACTACAAACTTAATATTATCACTACTTATCAAAATATTTTCGCTTCCTGTAAAATGTCTTTTATTTGATTTATTTGCAAATTTTGTTTCTACAAAATCAAGTTGATTAATTACTCCGGTTGAACCTTGATATTCATCCCTAAAAATATTTTTAAGGCTGTTAAAATCCATTGGTTTTTCTTTTATATATGTTCTAACAAATTCTAAAACAAATTTATTTTTAGGTAGTTTTAATCCTGTTTCATTGATGATATATTTTGTTTTGTCTCTTTCGTTTTTAATTTGAGATTGTTCTGATGTGTTATCTTTAATTTTTATTGTTTCAATTTCAGTGTAGTTTTTCGTTGAAATATTTACGGATAATGTTTGGAGTACATTATCAATTATTTCTCCATCATATTCAGATAAAAAATCTTGTTTAATTAATTGCAAAACTTTTAATTCGTATTCTGGTGATAATATTTTTTGAGATAATATTTTTTGCTCGTTTCTTCTGTTGATTTTGTTAAGTGAATTTTCTGTAAATGTGTCTAATAAATTATAACTAAAATTCGATTTATTGAAGAGTTCAACAAATTTCTGTCCTTTTTGACTATCTCTTTCAAAATCAATAGTTTCGAGTAAAACTGGTTCTTCGTGTTCTGTTAAGTCTCCATCATAGAATATTTGAATTACCTTACCAACCAAAACGCCGTATTTAAGTTTTAGTTGACGCATATAAGAAAATAACTGTTGTTGAAATTTAGTATTCAGCGGTAAATTTGGTTGTTTGATTTCAATAACAAATAAGTTTCTTTTTTCATTGGAATTAATAACAATATCTGGTGTTATTCTATTAGATGCTCCGATAGGAAAGGAGGGACGAATTTGTAAATCTCCTGAATATTCTTTCCAATCCAAAACTCTTAAAGCTTGTATTACATTTTGTTCAAAATCATTTTCGCTTATTCCATCTCGTATATTTTCGGATAATAAAAAGCATATTTCATTCCATTTTTCTTGATTCATTCTGATTTTTTTTAAAGCTATCTGCTAACGTCCTGGCGCTACAAGAGGTTTGGGATTAAAGATGCGAGTTTTTTCCATTATGTACAAATTTCCCAAATACAAAACCATTTTTAAATTCAGCCAAATGCCCAAATCTCTTGTAACGGCTGTTAGTGGCTGTAATTTTATTCATAATCATATCGATATGTCGAATATTGACCTTTATAAGTTACTGTTTTATATTCATTTTCGAATTTGTTTTCGAGTTCTATTTTAAGTTTTTCAGACTTATAGTTGTAATGTTTTTTGTCTAAATATCCAACCGTTCTAATTGTCGGATGCTCAAGTATTGGTTTCAAATTTCCATCTAAAATGTTTGTATTGACAAAACGAAAATCTATAAGATTTGGAAAGTTCTTTAAAAAATCAAGGTTGTCTATTGGTCCGCAAGTATTTAAACAAAGAACTTTGAGTTTTTTGAATTGAAGCAATTCCTCAGTAAATTTGAATTTTTTTGATTGGTTGATATGTAAAAATTCTAAACTATTTGAAAGTCGACTCAATTCAAAATCGTTTTCAAGTTTCACACAGTAATGAAGTTCAAGTCTTTTTAGATTTTTAAACCGTTCAATTCCGCCAAAGTTCTTAATGTTAGCCCAATTTAGTTCAAGATAAAGTAATTTGTCTGAATTTGTTAAATTGTCAAATGAGTTCGTCTTTTCTTTTAAGTGCCAAATGATAGCATATTCAGAATTTTCAAAATTTTGATTTTCAGACCTTATTATATTTTCTTTACAGTCTTTCACAAAGAATTTGTCTTGATCTAATTGCTCAAACCATATACCGTTAAATCTCCAATCCATTTTTCTGTTTTATATTCTCTAAATTCTCCTCATTTTTGGCATTATAGCCACTAACGTTACGCGGCTTTGCGAAGTGCCTTCTCTTCGCCGCTTCACTAATTGATGCTAAAATAGCCAAATTTTTTAATTTGTACTATTTTATCCAAAGAAGCGGAAGGCATTTCGCAAAACCGCTGTTATGCGTAGTTACTATATTTATAATTATTGTCCTGTAACGGAGTTGGATAGACGACTCTTATCTTTTCTTTCACCACAAACCAAATCAATGAAACCAATTATTTATTGCGCTTAGCAAGCCTGCTAGGCGAAGTTAATAATAGGGGTTTTTGGGCTCTGTTTTTTTTGAGATTTTTAAGTTAGTAAAATTAAATGCTTTTTGTAAGTATTGACTTTCTCATTTATTTTTAATAACTTAGCCAAGTCTTGTACGTTGTCAAACGTATTGAAAGTGAACTTTCTACGATTCCCAATCGAAAGACTTGAAGCCTAAATGCTTTATTCTTCTAAAATCTCAAAAAAAATATCCCGAAAATTTATTGTGTAAGCAACTCCGTAGTCTACTGCCAATTACGCATAACGTTCTGGCGCTACAAGAGGTTTGGGATTAAAGATGCGAGTTTTTTCCATTATGCACAAATTTTCCAAATACAAAACCATTTTTAAATTCAGCCAAATGCCCAAATCTCTTGTAACGGCTGTTAGGCGACGGCTATTTTTAACGGAAATTTTAATTTCCACCGTGAACTTTTCACGCTTCTATTTTTAGATTCCAACTTTCACGTTTCTGCGTTTCAAGTTTCCATATTTCGATTTCAACTTTCACGTTTCTACTTTTCAAGTTTCTGCATTTCCATTCCAACTTTCAAGTTTCTACTTTTCAAGTTTCTGCATTTCCATTCCAACTTTCAAGTTTCTGCTTTTCAAGTTTCCACATTTCGATTCTAACTTTCACGCTTCTGCTTTTCAAGTTTCTACTTTTCGATTCCAACTTTCAAGTTTCTGCTTTTCGATTCTAACCAAATCTAAAATCCTTCTTTAAAATGTTGTTTTTCAGCGGATTTTTTTTCATTGTAGCTGTCGCCTAACGTCTTGGCGCTACAAGAGGTTTGGGATTAAAGATGCGAGTTTTTTCCATTATGCACAAATTTTACAAGTACAAAACTATCTTTAAATTCAGCCAAATGCCCAAATCTCTTGTAACGGCTGTTATATGATGGTTATTTTTGTCGAAAATGCGAATTTAACCGTAAACTTTTTCACTCTTCTGTTGGCAAATTCCAACTTTCACGTTTCTACTTTCAGTTCGCAATTTTCAATATTTTGGTTATTAAATTTCTTTTTCAGCTTGTGAATTCTGCGTTCAACTTTTCAAGTTTCAATTATCAATTCCGACTTTCACGTTTCTGCTTTTCACATTCCAATTTTCAGTTTTCAATTGTCAAAATCCAACTTTCACGTTTCTTTTAGCAGATTTCAATTTTCAAGTTTTCACAGTTAAACATCAACTTTAAAAATCTTAAATTTTTCGGCGCTCGCTTTTCAATTCTCTGCGCAAAGAAATGCGTATTTTCTAATGATTTCCGTCTGCGTATTTTCGACCATAACTATCATATAACGTTCCGGCGCTTGGCGAGGTTGGGGAATAAAGATGCGTAATTTTTCCATTATAGACAAATTTTCCAAATACAAAACCAACTTCAAATTAAGTCTAAAACCCCAATCTCGCCAAACGGCTGTTAGCGGTAGGTTGTTTGACCGAAATTATGAATTTTACCGAAAACTTTTCACGCTTCTTTTGGCAATTCCAATTTTCAAGTTTCTGCTTTTCAGCTTTCACTTTTCAAAGTTTTATTTTTAAATTTCTATTTTCGGTTTATAATTTCTGCGTTCAATTTTTCAAGTTTCTGTGGACAATTCCAACTTTTACGCTTCTGCTTTCAGATTCCAATTTTCAGTTTCAATTGTTAAACATCAATTTTTCAAACGTTAGTTTTTCAGATTTCAATTTTCAATTTTTTGCTTTTTAAATTCCAACTTTCGCGCTTCTGCTTTTTAATTTTCTGCGGAAACAAAAGGTAATTTTCCAAATTGTTTTTGCCTGCGTAATTTCGGCGCAACTTACCGCTAACGTCCTGGCGCTACAAGATGCTTGGGGTTAAAGATGCGAGTTTTTTCCATTATGCACAAATTTTCCAAATACAAAACCATCTTTAAATTCAGCCAAATGCCCAAGTATATTGTAACGGCTGTTATGCGATGTTTTTTTATTCACTCATTATTTTTTCCAATTCATTTTTTTCGCCATTGTAAAGTTCAAAAAAAACATTTGCATTTTCTGCTAATAATTTAACTCTTTGTTTATGGTCGTGATTTAATCTGTATATTTTTCCAACTTTATCAACGGCAATGTAATTTCCATCTTCCATATCTAAAATTGTATAATATAACTTTTCATCGAATTCAATTTCAAAAGTATAATCTAATTCCAAAAGTTGAATTTGTTCCTTTGACAAAGATTTAAGTGCTTTTTCCGCAATCTTTCGGTCAGGATTTTCCACTTTTATAAATTCAAGTTCAATTGATTCTTTTTGAATTCTATTTAAATCAAATATTTTATGCAAATATTCAGGTTCGTCAACTTCAATTTTAGTTAAACCATTTGATTGATAATATAATTTGATAGGTTTAAATATTTTTTCTTTTCTATTAAAGACAGAAATCCCAGTTAAATTAAAATTTATTTTGTGCTTTCTATTTATAATTTCAAAGTTTTTTGGCGAATAACCACGAGAAATATAGATTCCTTTTGGATTGTATGTAAAACTGATTCCATATATTTTTGAAAGATTTATTACTTCTTTTAAATTAGGCAATTCAGATTCCAACAATTCAGCAATTTTAAATGCGAATTGTTCAATATGTTTCTTTCTTATTTTTCGAGTAAATATCTTCATTTTCGGTAAAATATCGCATAACGTCCTGGCGCTACAAGATGCTTGGGGTTAAAGATGCGAGTTTTTTCCATTATGCACAAATTTTCCAAATACAAAACCATCTTTAAATTCAGCCAAATGCCCAAGTATATTGTAACGGCTGTTAGCAGTAGTACTTATTTTACGATTTCAATTTTGTCTGCTCTAAAACTATATAAATAAATTTTGTCAAATTTTGTTTTAATTCCAGAATAATCAATTCTATCAAATCGATGAGATGAAGCTTTTGTTCCAAAGTCAGATACGAGTAATAGCCAATTTTCATAAAATTGTTTTTGGTATCGTTCAATATTGTTTTCTTTTTTTTCAATTACATCTTTTAGCCATTCCATATCTACCCAATCTACCAAATAAGCACCAAAATGTTGCCAATTACTAAAATTCCGAGTATTGTCGACAGAAAAGCTTTCAATTAATTCGGATACTTTTGCTTTTCGGTTTTTGGAATGGATTGTAAATTCATAGTCTTTATTACACAAATATATATTTTCTATTAATGTAAAAACTTCGGTTGTATATTTTTCTTCCGCTACTTTTCCAGATTTAAGAATGATATTATTAAAAGTCACGAGCAAATACAATTTTGCTGAATATTTTTCCTCAAATCTAATCCGAGCATTTTTTATTATGCGTTCTCGATATTGTTCAACTTTTTGTAGATGTGGATTTATTAATCTCGTATGTTCAATTGAAATTAATTTTTTATCAATGTTAACAATAAAATCAGGTGTTTCAGAATCTTCAATTCCGTAAACTAAAAGTTTGAGTTTTTCATTTGAGATAAAACTTGTTAGATGATGTCTTTCTATTTCCTTTTTTGTACTCAATTTTTCGGTTTTTTTGGCGTATTACTGCTAACGTCCTGGCGCTACAAGAGGTTTGGGATTAAAGATGCGAGTTTTTTCCATTATGAACAAATTTTCCAAATACAAAACCAACTTTAAATTCAGCCAAATGCCCAAATCTCTTGTAACGGCTGTTAGGCGACGGCAGATTTACCACGTCTATTTTTCGTTAGCAAGTTTCAGCGCATTTTCAATAAAACTATCACTTAACCAAACGTTTTTTGTTCTTAGTTCAAAAAGTAAAGGCTTTAGTTCTGCTATATGTCCAAGTTGTTTAGCTTTTAAAAGTATTCCAATTGTTCCAGTAACTTTTAATCCAGTATGTTTAGCGTGAAATCTTCCTAAAGATTCATCAAGAATTATTAAATCAGCTTCTTTTTCAGTGGCTAAAACAATAGCTTCGGCTTCTCCTTTATCTAAATCTAAAAAATATGACAAAGACTTTTCATTACTTATTTTTTCGATTTTAATCCATTCAATTTTAGATAAATCGGCATAATATTCTTTATTTTTTCCCGCTTCAATTTCGTTAAATACTTCTTGAGGAATACAAATTTCTCCATACAAATCTTTAAAGATTTGGAGTTTTCCAATCTTTAAAAGTGAAATAATAGGTGTGGTATTTGAAACAACTTTAAGCATTTTGAAAATCTTCATTTAAATCTTCAACATTCAAAAAGCCAACACTATATTTTGCTAATAATTCTAAAAACTCAATTCGAGACAATTGTAAAACTTTTGAGGCAGTTCCAGACGAAATTTTCCCCAATTCGAAAAGCTTTACAAGACCAGAAATTTTAATTTCTCTTCCAAATTCGCTTTTACTCATTCTCATTGAGTTTGCTAAAGAGTCAGGATATTCTATAGATATGATTTGTGCCATCTTTTTTTAATTTAATATTTCAAATTTACTAAAATTTTCTGTTGATTTAGCTTTATGGTCGTTAATTCTCGGATTTTTTGGACTGCTGTCGCCTAACGTTCTGGCGCTACAAGAGGTTTGGGATTAAAGATGCGAGTTTTTTCCATTATGCACAAATTTTCCAAATACAAAACCATTTTTAAATTCAGCCAAATGCCCAAATCTCTTGTAACGGCTGTTAGGCGACGGCTATTTTTAACGGAAATTTTAATTTCCACCGTGAACTTTTCACGCTTCTATTTTTAGATTCCAACTTTCACGTTTCTGCGTTTCAAGTTTCCATATTTCGATTTCAACTTTCACGTTTCTACTTTTCAAGTTTCTGCATTTCCATTCCAACTTTCAAGTTTCTACTTTTCAAGTTTCTGCATTTCCATTCCAACTTTCAAGTTTCTGCTTTTCAAGTTTCCACATTTCGATTCTAACTTTCACGCTTCTGCTTTTCAAGTTTCTACTTTTCGATTCCAACTTTCAAGTTTCTGCTTTTCGATTCTAACCAAATCTAAAATCCTTCTTTAAAATGTTGTTTTTCAGCGGATTTTTTTTCATTGTAGCTGTCGCCTAACGTTCTGGCGCTTGGCGAGGTTGGGGAATAAAGGTGCGTAATTTTTCCATTATGCACAAATGTTCCAGATACAAAACCAACTTCAAATTAAGCCTAAAACCCCAATCTCGCCAAACGGCTGTTACTGGAGGCTTGTTTTGTCGAAATTGCAATTGAACCATACACTTTTCACGCTTCTGTTGGCAGATTCCAACTTTCACGTTTCTGCTTTAGTTTGCAATTTTCAACTTATTATTTTTCAAATATTTACTTTTTAATTATAATTCTGCGCAAAAAAAATATTCCGACTTTACAGTTTCTGTTGGCAGATTCCAATTTTCACGCTTTTGCTTTTCGGTTTGCAGCTTTCGGCGCAATGTTTTTCACATTTCTGTTTTTCAAGTTTCTGTTGGCAAGTTCCAACTTTCACGCTTCTGCTTTGTAAATTTTCTGCGGAAACAAATGCTTATTTTCAAATTGTTTTTACCTGCGTAATTTCGGCACAAGTCTCCAGTAACGTCCTGGCGCTACAAGATGTTTGGGATTAAAGATGCGAGTTTTTTCCATTATGCACAAATTTTCCAAGTACAAAACCATTTTTAAATTTAGCCAAATGCCCAAATCTCTTGTAACGGCTGTTACTGGAGGCTTGTTTTGACGAAATTATGATTTTAACCGCAAATTTTTCACGCTTTTGTTGGCTAATTCCAATTTTCAAGTTCCCAACTTTTTTAGTTTCTGCTTTTCAAAATCCAACTTTAACGTTTCTGTTTGTAAACTTTTTGCGGAAACAAATGTTTATTTTTAATTGGTTTTATCGTTGTAAAAAGTGTTAGGAATTGTTTTTTTATTAAATAAATTATTTTTCACATTTAATAAAATTCCAAAAGCTGTTGCTCCCAAACCTAATGGTAAAAAAATAACAGCACCATTTGCACATTTTGAATGGATGGCATTAATACTCATTATCATCGCAGAAAATGTAGTTATAATACCAATTAAACCTATGATTATTGATATGATTAATACCGGAAACTTTGGGAAAAATTTATCTTTAAGGAATTTTAGAAAAAGTGCAATAAAGATTGGAATTAAAGTAATTAAGAAAGGATAAAAAAGTATTTTCATAATATTTTTGCTTTTTAAATTTTGTTGGATTCTTGAGTTTGTATTAGAATTGTCAAATTGGTAAATTCCAACTTTCACGCTTCTGCTTTGTGAAATTTCTGCGGAAAGAAATGCTTATTTTCTAATTGTTTTTATCTGCGTAATTTCGGCACAAGTCTCCAGTAACGTTCTGGCGCTTGTCGTGGTTGGGGATTTCGAAGCCGAGTATTTTCGGCTGAACGAATATATGAATAAAAACGATAATTCCACTAATGCCCCAATCACGACAAACGGCTGTTAGGCGACGGCTATTTAACGGAAATTTTAATTTCCACTGTGAACTTTATGCGCTTCTATTTTAGATTCCAACTTTCAAGTTTCCACATTTCGATTTCAACTTTCAACTTTCTGTTTTTCAATTTTCCACATTTCGATTCCAACTTTCAAGTTTCTGTTTTTCAAGTTTCCACATTTCGATTCCAACTTTCACGTTTCTACTTTTCACGTTTCTGCTTTTCGATTCCAACTTTCAAGTTTCTGTTTTTCAAGTTTCCACATTTCGATTCCAACTTTCACGTTTCTACTTTTCGATACCAACTTTCAAGTTTCTGTTTTTCGATTCTAACCAAATCTAAAATCCTTCTTTAAAATCTTGTTTTTCAGCGGATTTTTTTTCATTGTAGCTGTCGCCTAACGTTCTGGCGCTTGTCGTGGTTGGGGATTTCGAAGTCGAGTATTTTCGGCTGAACGAATATATGAATAAAAACGATAATTCCACTAATGCCCCAATCACGACAAACGGCTGTTAGGCGACGGCTATTTTTAACGGAAATTTTAATTTCCACTGTGAACTTTATGCGCTTCTATTTTTAGATTCCAACTTTCACGTTTCTGCTTTTCAAGTTTCCACATTTCGGTTCCAACTTTCACGTTTCTGCTTTTCGATTCCAACTTTCAAGTTTCTGCTTTTCAAGTTTCCACATTTCGATTCCAACTTTCACGTTTCTACTTTTCACGTTTCTGCTTTTCGATTCCAACTTTCAAGTTTCTGTTTTTCAAGTTTTCCACATTTCGATTCCAACTTTCACGTTTCTGCTTTTCGATTCTAACCAAATCTAAAATCCTTCTTTAAAATGTTGTTTTTCAGCGGATTTTTTTTCATTGTAGCTGTCGCCTAACGTCTTGGCGCTACTCGAGGTTTGGGATTAAAAATGCGTATTTTTTCCATTATGCACAAATTTTCCAAATACAAAACCATTTTTAAATTCAGCCAAATGCCCAAATCTCGAGTAACGGCTGTTGGGCGCTGGTTTTTCTATTTAATATCTTCTTCTATTATAAATTTAGTTTGGTTGGAATTAGTATAAAAATATTTTTCAAATGTTTGTTTTGCATTATTTAGCATTGGATTTAGAATAGTATAGTTTGCTTTATATTTAGTGCTTAAAACTAATTCAGGTTGTTTTTCATATTTTTCGTACTGATCTTTCCAGCTTTCAACATATACTTTTTCTTTTATCGCTTTATTTCTGTTTTCCTTATCTTCATAGTTTAAATATGATTTTCCAGCTTTTGCTCTTAATAAGATTAATTCTTGATATGAGTTTGCAAGATTATCAAGTTCAGTAATAACATAATTAAAGGATAGAGTATCTTTTTCAGAATTAGCTACTTTGTAGTAATCTGTAAGCTTATTTTTAAAATAAGTCATACTATCTTTTGCTTTTATGTCATTCAATTTAGTTAATGATTTTATATCAAAATCTAAGTCATCTATATTGAAATTAATTTTAGTTACTTTTTCTTTTTGGTATTCGTGAAGCATTTCTTCCTCTTTATTTTTTGAGCAAGAGATTGTAATTAGAGAACAAATTAATAATGTTGAAATTTTTTTCATTATAAAGTATTTAAGTTATATCCGATTATTTTTTACTCATCTGCGTGAAACTTGCGCCCAACGTTACGCGGCTTTGCGAAGTGCCTTCTCTTCGCCGCTTCACTAATTGATGCTAAAATAGCCAAATTTTTTAATTTGTACTATTTTATCCAAAGAAGCGGAAGGCATTTCGCAAAACCGCTGTTATGCGTAGTTACTATATTTATAATTATTGTCCTGTAACGGAGTTGGATAGACGACTCTTATCTTTTCTTTCACCACAAACCAAATCAATGAAACCAATTATTTATTGCGCTTAGCAAGCCTGCTAGGCGAAGTTAATAATAGGGGTTTTTGGGCTCTGTTTTTTTTGAGATTTTTAAGTTAGTAAAATTAAATGCTTTTTGTAAGTATTGACTTTCTCATTTATTTTTAATAACTTAGCCAAGTCTTGTACGTTGTCAAACGTATTGAAAGTGAACTTTCTACGATTCCCAATCGAAAGACTTGAAGCCTAAATGCTTTATTCTTCTAAAATCTCAAAAAAAATATCCCGAAAATTTATTGTGTAAGCAACTCCGTAGTCTACTGCCAATTACGCATAACGTCTTGGCGCTACAAGAGGTTTGGGATTAAAGATGCGAGTTTTTTCCATTATGCACAAATTTTCCAAGTACAAAACCATCTTCAAATTCAGCCAAATACCCAAATCTCTTGTAACGGCTGTTAGTAGCTGTTATTTATTTATGTTGTCAAGTTGTTCCATTTTATTAAATATCGAGTTTTTCATTTTCTTTACCATTTCTGATGGTTTAAATTCAACTTGTTTTAAGTTTGAAATTATTCTGTCAAACGCTATATATGTTACAAAAGACTGTAAAACAGCTTTGTCAATTTTTTCTGAATCATAGTAACTTAAGTTTTGAAAATTGTAAAAATTCACACAAACAATAATTACGAAATAAATTATAAAAACTAAAAACTTTATATTGCTTTCTGATAATAAATAATCTGAAAGTTCCCCAATTTTATACGGTCTAAGCTTTTCAGAAGTTTTTAAACGCGCAGGAGAAAAAGTATGAACTATATATTTAATTTGTTTCTGAAATACGACTGAGCAGATTACACTAAAACTTAATATTACATATACTTTCAGTTGTATGTTTATTGGCGGATATTGTAAATATTCATAAAGCTGAAAAAAAACTGAGGGAATAAAAAAACATAGAGCGAAATAAATTAGTAAATGCATTTGTAATATAAGAAATGGAATTCCAATAGCAAAAACGACAAAGAAAATTGAAAATGGTAAAATTAATATTTGAAAAAGGATTTGAAAAATTTTAAACTTTTTCTGTAAAAAATATGTTAGAGCAACAATAGAAAAATAAGATATTAATTTTATTTTCCAATTTTCCATTTTTGGTATTTTGTCTAATAAAATTCCAAAAAGTAATAACAAAAAAAACATTACTATATTGATTATAAGTAATGCAATCATTGACAATATTTCTTTCTGTATGTCGGTTTTTTTCATAATAGCTACTAACGTCCTGGCGCTACAAGATGTTTGGGATTAAAGATGCGAGTTTTTTCCATTATGCACAAATTTTCCAAGTACAAAACCATCTTTAAATTCAGCCAAATACCCAAATATCTTGTAACGGCTGTTGTAGGCTGTTTTTTTTAGTACGTTACTAGTCTCGATACTTTTAATTTCCATTTTTTTGTTTTCACATTATATTCAAACGTGTTTTCGGATAATTGATAAGCACTTGCGTGAACGTAAGTTATTATTTTTTTATTTTTTGCTATAAATTTTGTTGGAAAAAATTCCATTTTATTTGTTAGAAATTTATCTAAAGTAAATTTTTTATTATTGCCTTGAATGTAAAAATTATACGTTGGACCTCCATTTCCTCCAGAATCATTTTTAATAGCAAAATCTTCTCTATTGTCAAAATTAAAATCTGCAATGACTAAATCTCCAAATTCATTATCAACAATTTCAGCATTTTTATTAATTCCAGTTGAATAAGACCTTACCGCTTTACAATTGACAAAAGTCTTTGCAAAAAGGAAACTCGAGCCAAAATTAAATTCCTGTTTCTCATTTGAGATTTTGTTATAGACAATAACTTTCACAGAATTACTATCAATAATTTCGTTAGGAATTTTTATTTTTCGAAGTTTTATTTCAAAGTTAAATTCTTTAGATAAATTTTTGTGTAAACAAGTTTGACCCAATAATATTTTCGGAAAAACTAAGCAAACCAATAAAATTACGATATTTTTCATTTCAATTTTTAGTTTCTGCTGAGCGAAAATAGCCTACAACGTCCTGGCGCTACAAGAGGTTTGGGATTAAAGATGCGAGTTTTTTCCATTATGAACAAATTTTCCAAGTACAAAACTATATTTAAATTCAGCCAAATGCCCAAATCTCTTGTAACGGCTGTTAGCGGATGGTTGTTTTATCAATGTTTATTGATTAATAAAATTATTTAAATGTTCAAAGTTTCAAAATATTTATTGTTGTATTATTCTTTATAAAGTATTAGAATTTGATTAGCTCCAATATCATTTGGTTCTTTAGAAACTAAACAAACAATATTTTCTTTTTGATATTGCCAAAAGCCATTTTTATTTTCCCCCAAATATAAAAAGTCATTTTCCATTAAATCTCTTTTTATTTTCTGAATATTATAATTTTTTGCAAGAAAAATGGATAGAGAATTTAAAGGTTCATTTTTAGGTTTGAATAAAGTAATAAAGATTGCATTATCATCGTTATTATCTGGAATTTTTGCATATTTTTTTTTATTACCATTATCCTCATCGCTTACTTTTATGAAACCATAACCTTCAGTCATTACATTATCAATATCGAGAAATGATACTTTAGTAATTTGTTCAACAAATTTTATATTCAAATTTTGACTTTGAATAAAATTTGAAAAAATAAAGCAAAATAATATTATAAAAGTTTTCTTCATATTAATTGTTATTAAACGTGCTCTGCGGTCAACTATCCGCTAACGTCCTGGCGCTACAAGAGGTTTGGGATTAAAGATGCGAGATTTTTCCATTATGCACAAATTTTCCAAGTACAAAACCATTTTTAAATTCAGCCAATTGCCCAAATCTCTTGTAACGGCTGTTAGCAGTAGTGATTTTATTCACTATTTTTTCTTAGTTCAATTCCATTAAATATTCCATTATCTTCATTTATTACTCCATTACATCTAAGATTTTTCGACTCGCTAATCAGATTCATTTCCCTTTCAAATTTCATTCCTGGTTCTATATCCGCGTTTAATAATATTCTGTTATTTTTATTCTTAGATAATTTCAGATTGTATTTTTTATAATCATTATCATTTGTGCAAATTTGAGTAAATTGGAAATAGTATTTATTTTCATAAATTACAAGAAAACAATTTTCGCCATATTCAGTTTTAATTTTTCCGTTATCATTTCCTTCAAACACTAATTTTGCGTGTTTGTTCTCAAATAATTCACTGTCGTTTTTTCTATTTATTGAATAAAAACTTTGATAAATTTTCACTTTTTCAGCATCAATTCCATTTTCAGTTTGTACATTGATTGAAGTAAAATCTATTATTTTAATTATCTTATTTAAATTAAAAAATGCAAAAATTAATGAGACTAAACAGCTTATAATAATTAACCATTTTTTAGTTTTTTTATTCATAAATTATGTTTTTCATATTCTTCTGAGGCATCATTACTGCTAACGTTCTCGCGCTACAAGCAGTTTGGGATTAAATTAAGCCCATTATTCGGATTTGCCAAATCTTTCTGACACAAGACCAACTTCAAATTATGCCTAATACCCAAATTGCTTGTAGCGTGTGTTACCTGATGTGCTTTTATGCGGCTTCGGTGTTGAATTCTGTGTAAGTATTAGTTTTCATAATGTCAATTTTGAAATCTCCGTTTTCGTCTTTCATAATTATAACACTATCAAAACCTAATTTATCAAGTTTTTCTATTGTCGCCAATTCGCCTTCTGCAAGTTGTAAAACTCTACGTAATAACCAATCAGACAAAGCTTTATTTGGGTTAGTCATCAAAGCTTTTGAGTTTTCTTGACACACTTTTGCGGTAAATATTTCTCCCGTTGGAATTTGTAAGTTAAAATCTTGGTCACGTTTTGGAAAGAAATTTGGATATTTTCTGTGCAATTCCGCAGGAATTGGAATATAAATTTCTCCAAAATCTCTTTTTCTTCCATTCGCATTCCATTGATTTAAACCGCTTCTTTCAAAAATAAATTTTTCTCCTTTCTGAATTCCATAAAGAGGCAAAATCACATAATTTTCGCCTTTAACAAGTTTGTCAGTTGCAGTTTTTAAATTCTTATTCTCCTCAAACAATTCAAGAAGCAAAGAATACGGATCTTCAATTATATCAATTGGTAAACGAAAAGCATTTTGAGGAATTATAAATTTTCTAAAAAGTGTACTTTTTGAATAATTGAAAGTATATAAATTATTTCCGTCTTCAAATTGTAAACTTGCTTTATTATCTTTAACCGAATGAATATTAGCAACATCTATGATGTTGTAATCCGTTTCATAAAGTAATAATTCTTTTTCTTTTCTCGCAACAATATGATAAAGTGAATCTTGAATATCGTACACACGATTTGCTAAATTTATTCTATCGTTTCTGAATTCTCCAAGCTTTAGCGCTAATTCTTTACCTTTAAAATCTCGTAAAGTTCTTGATAATGAGTTAAATTCTGCTACCTTTTCTGTACTGGAATTGCTATTACAAACAAAAGTTTTCAAACCAACACCAACAGAATTATAATTTGCGTCAAAAGCTGTATCTGAACGAGATAAATTGCCCGCATCGAAACTTCTGCAAAATATATTTTCGGCAACACGATAATTTATGAAAGGTACAGCACTTTCACTGAATAAACCCGAAAGCTTTGAAACTGCTGAAAGCAGTTTCAAATAATTTCCGTTTTTTTCAATGTCTATTTCTGCAAACGATTTCATAAAACTCTTATGATTTCGTCGCTAATTCTCTCAATTAATGTTGTAGTTACAGAATTCCCTGCTTGCATATAAAGTTTACTATTTGCCAAGTTTGGCAAAATGTAATTTTCGGGATAACCTTGAAATAGAAAACATTCTTTTGGAGTTAATTTTCTAATTCCAAAATCGTCTTTTATAAGCGGTACATTGTGGCCGCCTGTTCCCATATTTGCCGTTAAAGTTGGACAAACATTACTTTTGTTTTCCCTTGCGTAAACTCTACGCCATTGATAAACTGTGTCTTTTGAAGTCATCGCTTTTTCAAGTTCTGGATAATATGCGTGGTCTTCTTTGTAATATAAATTATCTGCTTGCTTGCCTTTTTCTAAAATATCGTGAATAGTTTTTGTTAATTTAATTTCCGAAGGAAATTGGAAATTAGCAAAATTTTCAACTTGATTTGGGTCAAATGCTACAATGAAAATTCTTTCACGATTTTGTGGAATATTTGCGTGTGTCATTGAGTTCAAAATTTTAGTAAAAACTTTGTAACCTAATTTATCTTCTAAAACTGAAATAATTGTTTTAAACGTATTTCCATTATCGTGAGAAACTAAATTTTTCACATTTTCTAAAAATACAACTTTTGGTTTGTGCTTTTCTATAATCTGCTCAATGTCAAAAAACAATGTCCCTCTTGTATCAGCAAATCCTTTTCTATTTCCTGCAATTGAAAAGGCTTGACAAGGAAAACCTGCACATAATACATCAAATTCTTGCGGAATGTAATTTTTAACACGTTCTTTTGTAATATCTCCAAATGGAATTTCGCCAAAATTTTCTCTGTAAGTTTTTTGAGCTGATGTTTCCCATTCGCTTGTAAACACACATTTTCCACCAACATTTTGCATTGCTAAACGAAAACCGCCAATTCCTGCAAAAAGGTCAATAAATTTAAAAGTGTAATTTTTTGGAGTTGGAAACGGAACGTTTTCAACTTCAAAAAGAAGTTGTTGCAAAGCGTCTTCTGCGACAATATTTATTTTTTCTTCAACTTGTTTGTATTCAACAAAGTTGTTTAAAATTTTCACTGCATCTTTTTTATAATGCTTTGAAACTCCGTTATGATAATTGTGTAAATAGTGTGTAATTAGTGCTTTATCGTATGGCTCAACAAGTTTTACCTGATAGTTTTTACCATCAAATTCTTTAATACTTATTTTTTCTAATACGTTCATTTACTTTATCTAAAATTAAGCTGCAATTTAGGATATTAATTCTAATAAATAAATTATAATCTTGTCAAAAGTATTTCAGTTGGACTGATAAATCTAATTTGAATTTGGTCACCGACTTGTGCATCAATATGACTGAACCAATTGCCTAATAATTTTAAATTTCCCGAACCTTGAAATTGTTTTGCATATTCAACTCTATGTTGATTTCCAGCTGCTAATAATTTTTCATTGACAATATAACCATCAGAGGTACTAAAGTCATATTCAGCTGATCTTATTGCAGAATGGTTATTTGTGATTTCAAATTCATACGCAACATTAGCAGGTATTTGTAAATAACCTTCTCCAATTATAATACCTCGGCTATTTGTATGTCTATATTCTCCCCATTCTAAATGAGCCTGAAGTAATGTTGTGATAAATAAATCTCCTGTATTTGGCATAATTTGTATATTTAGTTGTTTTTCTCCGACTCTGCGGTCGCATATCAGGTAACTTATATATACCCGCCATTAAATGGCGTATATACACCCAAATTAGGGTAGATTGGCGCAATTCAATGTCGTATTATTTTTTTGTGAAAATAATAAAAATAGTTTTACAAATCATCAAATGGGCTTTTAATTTGTTGAATACTTTTCGTACTTACATGAGTATATATTTCGGTAGTTTTGCTACTATTATGACCTAATAATTCTTGAATATACCTTAAATCGGTGCCGCTTTCTAATAAATGGGTGGCATAACTATGGCGTAACCAATGTAGGGTTGCAGGCTTAGTAATTCCAGCTTTTTGCAAAGCAGACTTTAAAACATTTTGTAAGCTGCGTGCATCATAAGCTACTCCTTTTTGCCGCCCTTCAAACAAAAAGACCGTTGGTTTATATAAGGTGTAATAATCACGAAGCATTTCGAGTATTTTAGGACTTAGTGGTGCTATTCGATCTTTTTTACCCTTCGAGTTTTTAAGCAATACAATGTTTCGTTTGGAATCGATATGTACAGGCTGTAAAGCTAATAATTCACCACATCGCAAGCCACAGCTGTAAATAAGGGATAGCATTGTTTTGTGTTTAATATTGCTATGAGCATTCAGTAGCGTTTTGACTTCCTCTTTGCTCAATACATTTGGTAAAACTTTAATTCGTTTGGGACGATGCAGTTTATCGATCTCAATTTTGGTTTCAAGGACGGTTGCAAAGAATAATTTTATCGCATTTACGATTTGGTTTTGATAAGAGGCCGAAAGATTGTTCTTTATAATATACTCATTATTATAGATGATAACATCCTCATTTGTAATCTGAGCCACAGGTTTTTCTCTATAAAAAACTAAAAAGGATTTTAAGGCTTCGCTATACGTGCCAAGCGTGTTTTCGCTATATCGTTTGGAACGTAGCCATTGTTTAAATTTCTCGATATTCTCTATTCCTTCGGCCGAAGGAATAGAGTGGGAGAGAGGTATGATTTTAAATCGTATTCGATTTTCTTCTGTGTTAGGAATGTGCCATGCTTTTAGGGTCTGGCTCCATCTTGCATCCTCAAATTGTTTAATGCGTTCTATTAGTTGAATATTCTTTTCAAAATAAACAGCTATGCGTTCTTTGTTGTCATGATGTACAATTTTTGCGGACCAATTCATATTTTCTGATTTAATGTCAAAAGTAAATATATGAATTTTCTGTAAAAATAAACAACACTTTTACTTACAAATAAAATAAAGGATTAGATTAATTTAACCCTATTATAGGTTTCCGACTTTTCCTCCAAACAGCTGAATTAAAACTTGTTTTTCAGCTTCCAGCAATTCTATTTTTCTTTCCAAAGCTTCGATTTTGTTGGCTGCTGTCTGGTCTATCGGCGCATCAGTAGTATAGTTTGCTGGCAGCTGAACTGCGATGTCCATTATAAAATTATGACTCAAACCCTCCGAAAGTTTTAGTAAGATATCTAGTCGTAAGGTTTCCGATTTTAGATATTTTATAAGCGATTGGTAGTCTATACCAGTTTTTCGAGCTAATGCACTTTTATAAATGCGCTTTCGAGTACAGTATGCAGTGAGTAATTCACCAGTTTTTATTGTTGTCATAGTTTGTAACTTATAATTAAGTTTTGCAAAAATAGGTTTTTTTTATACAAAACATATATAATAATTATACAAAACGTATAAATGTTTTATATAAAATGTATAAATGATTAATACAAAACGTATAAATGTTTTATACAAAAAGTATAAATGATTGATACAAAACGTATAAATGTTTTATATAAAAAGTATAATTGATTGATACAAAAAATATAAATGTTTTATATAAAAAGTATAAATGATTGATACAAAACGTATAAATGTTTTATATAAAAAGTATATATGTTATATATAAAATATATAAATTAAATACAAAGCTCAAAGTGTTATGTACGAGTACTATAGTTTTGTGTTTTTGACGTTTTGATAATGAATAAAAGAATTCTTGTTTGCGATTTTACCTTTAAATATAAAGCACAAAAAAAAAGGCTATCCAATAATGGACAGCCTCTTTTCAGGATTTGGAAATTAATATTGTTTACTGAATTTGCTGAGCAGGGGCACCTGGACTCTTGTCAAATCTAATTTTTAATTTGTCATAACTCGCCTGTGCTCCAGATACTCCAGCATCGGCTGCCGATTTGTATTGCTCGTAAGCTTTTCTAGCGTTAACAAGTGCTTCTCTGCCCGCAATACGTTGTGCATCTTTTAGTCTAACAATGATATTCGAATACAACGAAATCAGTTCTTCCGATTGATTAAAGAAAGTAACATCATTACTCAAGTTAGGAATATTAAACCAAGCTGGCATAAGAGTAGCTCCATTAGTAATTAGCTCGTTTAGGGTATCGTCTACAAAAATTTTGTTATCAACATTAATATCGCCACCACTAGCACGTTCCTCTTCGGTAAGAGTCGCCAAAACTGGAATTTTAGCAATTGTAGCATTAGCATTTGTTTTCATCAGGGTCATGTCAGCGACTGGGTAGATTAAGTTCAGTCTGTTTGGATTTAAATTACTCATTTAATTTAGTTTTTATAATTAGTCATTATTCAAATGTAGGAAAAACTATAATTAAAAAAATATTTTTTATAAGAATTTTTGTTGTATTTTTTAAAATAATAAAATATGCAAAAGTTTGTGTGGGATGCTTTTTTCAAGTTATATATAACTCTTTAAACATTAAATTGTACTAAACCTGCTTGCTGTCATATCATTTTGTTTTAAACCACACCTTCATGATCTCAGATTTTTTATCAATCAGATATTGTTTTAAGGATTCATTATCGGATAATTTATTTTCAATTTCAGAGAAAAAGAAATTAAGATCATTCGACCTTTGAATTTTATTTTTATCTAAAGAGTTGGTTTGATATTTAATATAAAAAAGCTCATTATTACTGAAATAAAAAAGTAGTTTCTCTTTTTCTGAGCTTCCGTCTTCAAAAGCAATAGAGCTTGAGTAATCCGCTCTTATCAATCTGCACGTTTTCTCGTCATTATAATGTTTTTGTTCTTTTTGGGATAACCGATTATAATTTAAGCTGTCTATAAAATGGGCATTTATTTTCCAACCAGAATAACCATCTCCAACAGTTTCTGTTTTGTCATTAGCATACTCTTTTTTAGCTTGAATTCTGCCTCCATAATCAAATATTTGAAAACAGCTTTCCTGTTTACTTAAACTATCTATTTCTGAGATTGAAAACTCCAGTTTTACCGCTTTTTGCGAAAAGCTTAAAAACGATATAAAACAAAATAGTATTGAAAGTTTAAACATAGCTCTATTGACATGGTTTTGGGGTATGATAACTAGCATCCTAAAACTTGAAAAGGTTTGGGAATTTGAAACTGATTATTCTTTGTTAAATGAAATTCTTCAAAAGATTTGAGTAGGGGGAGCTTATAAAATTATTGATTTAAAGAATAGTATTTCTTAGCTATAAAAGCAATTGGAAGCCCTATACAAAATATTAAAATAACTATTGCTAGTACCAACGCAAAATCAAGGCTTCTGGGTGGTAAAGCAGGAAATACTATTGGTAGTACAATTAGATTCATTACTACGCCAACGAAAATTCCGTATAGAATTCCAGAAAGTAAAGCATTCTTTCTAAAAAGTGGAACGTAAGGGTAAATTAGAAAATAGAATAAGGCAAAAGTGGTTGCAATTAGGTAATGAAGACCCAAGCCGTACCAAGCCATTTGTGGACCGCTTGTATAGGCTTCTTTTTTAAAAATACCACTGGCAATAGATTGTAAAAGTTTAATTGCTGTAGTTTTTTGCAAAATAACAGTGTAGGTTATTGTTGCTGCCAAAATATCCATTGTACCAGCAATTAAACCTGATAAAAAAATAGCACCCACTTTAGATTTCATATACTATGGTTTTAAGTTTGTTATCGAAATTATTTTGCAAATCAATGTTGTGTTACTTTCTCAAAAATTGTATTTAATTGCTTTAGGTGTCTTTGAATATGGATAAGATCAAAATATATCCATTCGTAAATTGTGAGTTTTCCAAAAGATGGAATCACAAAATCAAGACAGGTTAAAGTTAAATCGTAATTGTTTGAAATGTGCAGTAACTCTTGTTCAATTTTTTGCAATGCTAAAAGTAATAAAATTTGGTTATATTCTTTATCCTCAGTGTATAAGAATTCTGGAGACTGCATTTTTGTATCAAAATTTAAAAATACCGATTTTATAACGTCAATTTTTTCACTGGGATCACGGTCCGTTTTTTCTGTTTTACCATCACATAGTTTACTTAAACCGGAACATCCTAAAATAAGATGTTGTGCAAGCTGACCCGCTGTCCAGCTCCCTTCAAAAGGTTTTTTGTTTATTTGGCTTTCTGAAAAAGAAGAAAGTTTTTCATCTAATTCCTTAAATATTTCGGTAATATTTTGTTTAAGATTTGCTGTTGTTTCCATTGTGTTGTAAATTTAAAATTCGACGATTAAATTCAGCAATTTATTTTGATTATCTATTGTGTGCTTTTTCCATATTTTAACTGCATAAAAATGGGATCAAGTTTATCTTGGCAAGTAATAATAAACATATTGTCATATTGAGACTCACTTATAGTAATCTTGTTGAAACCGTTAGTGAGTGTTTTTATAATTTCTGGAACAGTATTAGAATGCCCAACAATAACCACCGTTTTTCCAATATAGGAAGCAAGAACTTCGTCAATCAATTGTTTGGCTGGATTTTTCGCAGCATATTCTGTAATTGGAATACCCCTTTCAAACGCAAGAGATTGTACAGTTTGGCGGGTGCGATTATACGGAGTAGAATAAATAGCACTTATTGGTACAGTATTCAAAACATGTCGTAACTCTTCTGCTCTCGAGATTCCATCGCCACTTAGATTTGGATTATCACCATTGCTTTCTTTTTCAGCATGCCGTATAAGTATAAATGTAGTTGTTTTGCTTTTCACGGCAGAATTAGCGTGTTTACTTTGCGATATTTCTCCCTGTTTGGATTGAGGGTAGGCATATACTAAACAGAGAAAAAATAGTATAAAAAATTTATTCATTTTATTTGTTTTGATGATTAACTTTTTGAGGTCTGGCATTATATAATTTAGTTCAGTTACTCGATAATCTTAAAGACCAATAATTAAATGAAATAGAACGTCATAAATGTTTTAAAATAAAAAGAATATGACTCTGTTGTGTATTACGACTAATATTCGGGTGCTTAGTTTTTATCTTGTAAAAGTATAGTTAAGTTATCTAAAAGTATAATTGAATTGTATAAAAATATTTTTTATAGTGAAAACAAAAAAACAAAAGGATATACTGTTTGTCTTAGTATTTCATAACTCTGAAAATGAAACAGAACGAAAAAACGCTGCAAAACCAAAGTCTTACAGCGTCAATCAAATTAAATAAAAAGGGTATTGTTTCCAATCTCTGCAAATACGTGATATAACGCGCTATTCGCAGATAATTGTTTCTGTTTATAAATTTATTCTAGAATCAATTCACCTAAAGCTTCTTTGCTGAATCCTACAAGTTGCTCCGTTTGTCCAGCTTTTATTTTTGCAGCCCAATTTGGGTCAGATAGTAAAGGTCTTCCAACGGCAACTAAATCAAAATCACCTCTATCGAAACGTCTTGTTAGTTCATCCAAAGAGGTAGGTTGAGAACTTTCGCCCGCAAAAGCACTAAAGAAATCTCCTGAAAGTCCAACCGAACCAACAGTAATCGTTGGCGCTCCTGTTACTTTTTTAGCCCATCCTGCAAAATTCAAATCAGAACGTTCAAATTCAGGTTCCCAAAAACGACGTTGTGAACAATGCAAAATATCGACACCTGCATCAACAAGAGGTGTAAGCCAAGCATCTAATTCTTGTGGATTTTTTGCCAATTTATAATTGTAATCAGAAGGTTTAAATTGAGAAAAACGCATGATAATTGCAAAATCATTTCCTACTTGTTTTCTGATTTCTTTCACCACTTCAATTGCAAATTTATTGCGTTCCTTTATTGTTTTTCCTCCGTAAATATCAGTACGTAAATTGGTTTCAGGGTTAAAGAATTGGTCAATTAAATACCCATGAGCACCGTGAATTTCGATAGTATCAAAGCCTAATCGTTTAGCATCGGCCGCTGCTTTTCCGAAAGCAATAATGGTATTTTCAATGTCTTTTTCAGACATAGTGTTACCGTTATTGAAACCTGGACGGTTTAATCCTGATGGCCCTTCAAAAGGAACTGGAGGAACCCAGCCCGAATGATGATTATCCATAATTCCCATATGCCAGATTTGCGGCCCCATTTGACCACCAGCAGAATGAACGCCATCTATTACGTTTTTCCATCCTTTTAGTGCTTCATTTCCATAAAAGTGAGGGACATTAGCATCATTAGATGATGACGGTCTGTCAATAACAGTTCCTTCAGATAATATCAGACCAACTTCGCCTTCAGCTCTTTTTTGGTAATAAGCAGCTACTGCATCAGTTGGTACTCCATTTGGAGAAAAGGAACGCGTCATAGGCGCCATCACAATTCTGTTTTTAAGATTTAACGTCTTCAAGTTGAAGGGCGTAAATAAATTATTTGTACTCATATCTATTTATAATTTAGATTCTATTTTTTTAGTGTTCTAACAAGGAGTAATACCAATTTGGAATTATTATTTCCAACCACCGCCCAATGCACGGTATAACTCGGTATTAGCAGATAATTGTTGTCTTTTTATATCAGCAAGTTCTAATTCGCTTTGCAATAAATTCGCTTGTGCAGACAAAACTTCCAAATATTCTGCCATTCCATTTTTGAATAACATTTTCGAATTTTTAATGGCTTGGTTTAATGTTTTAACACGTTCCTGAAGGAAAAATTGCTGTTGCTCCAGTTTTTCTACAGTTACTAAAGCATTAGATACTTCGGTAACTGCTACTAAAACTGATTGTCTGAAATTGATAACTGCTTTTTCTCTTTCCGCTACAGCGATATTATATTGCGTTTTCAATTTTTTATTATTCAATAATGGTTGTGTTAAACCTCCAAGAGCTGTTCCAAACAAGGAAGCAGGAATAGTGAACCAATTACTACTTTCAAACGAATTTAATCCGCCTTGAGCTGTAATTTTTAAAGCTGGATATAAATCTGCTTTTGTTATTCCAACATTTGCATTTGCAGTTTTTAAAGCTAATTCAGCACTTTTTACATCAGGTCTTCTGCTTACTATTGAAGATGGAATTCCAACAGCGGCATTATTTTTTACATCAATGTCACTAAGAACTATGCTCCTTTTTTTAGAATCTGGGAACGAACCTGTCAATACACTCAAAGCATTTTCCTGAATCGAAATGTTTTGTTCTAATAAAGGAACTAACTGAGCAGCATTTAATTTCTGCGCTTCGGATTGTTGAATCGCTAATGAAGTTACCTGACCTGCATCAAATTTTAATTTAATGATAGTAGTGGTACTGTCAATTAACTGTACATTTTTCTTAGCGATTTCTAACTGTGCATCTAGCATCAAAAGATTGTAATATCCTTTTGAAACATTAGCCACAACAGTAGTTTGCAATGCTTTTTTTACTTCTTCTGATTGAAGATAATTAGCAAAAGCTCCTTTTTTCTGGTTTTTGATTTTTCCCCAAATATCAGCTTCCCACGAAAGTGAAACTCCAGCTGAATAATCTTCAATGTGATTTTGACCTAAAGCCTGATTCAGACTCCTTCCAGTAAAACTATTATCCGAAGGATTGCTCGTACTTGCGGTTACCAATAGATTAGCTTGCGGTACATTGTTCCATTTCGATTGTGTGAATCGATATTGCGCAATTTCGATGTTTTTTGTTGCTATTTGTAAATCGTTATTTCTCACTACAGCACTATCGATTAGTTGGATCATATCTTTTTCTGTAAAGAAATTTTTCCACTCCAGATCACCAATACTAGTCGTGTCTTTTGAAACCGATGCATTCCTGAAATTCTCAGGAAAGGCATCTTTTGGTGTTTCAATATCCTTGGAAACAGTACAGGATATTATTGTGGTAATCAGAATAGTGATTATCACGGTTTTGGTTATATACTTTTTCATTTTTACTTTATTGTAATTAAGATTCTGGACACGTATCTTTTTTTGTTTCAAGATCTCTTGACACTTTATACGCTATGTATGCTAGGCTGATGATTATTGTCATCAGAATTGTTGTGATATAATTTTCCATTTTTATTTTCGTGGTTATTGGTTACAGCTACTGGTTTTCCGGTAACTTTTTCTTGTAAATATTGGAATACGATGAATAAAACCGGGATGATTAACAACCCTAGAATTACTCCCGAAACCATTCCTCCGGCGGCACCAATACTAATAGAGTGGTTACCCTGAGCTGATGGTCCTTTGGTACTCATCATCGGAATTAATCCAACAACAAAAGCCAATGATGTCATTATAATTGGTCGTAAACGAAGCTTCGCAGCATCTATCGAAGCTTTAACTAACGCCTGACCAGATTTTCTTTTTTGGACTGCAAACTCTACAATTAGAATCGCATTTTTGGCGAGCAATCCGATAAGCATTACTAAGGCAACTTGTACATAAATGTTATTTTCGATTCCTGTTAATCCAATGGCAACAAATACTCCAAAGATTCCGGCAGGGATTGAGAAAATTACCGCCAAAGGCAAAATGTAACTTTCGTACTGTGCTGCAAGCAGGAAGTAAATGAATATCAGACACAATAGGAAAATAGTTGCCGATTGTCCTCCAGAAGAAATTTCTTCGCGGGTTTGTCCTGAAAATTCATAACTGTAACCAGCTGGCAATTGTTGTGCCGCAACTTCTTCAATTGCTTTGATGGCATCTCCAGAACTAAATCCAGGTTTCGGAATTGCATTCACCGAAATAGAATTAAACAAATTGTATCTCGAAGCGGTTTCAGAACCATAAATACGAGTTAGTTTTACCAAAGTATTTATCGGAACCATTTCGCCATTTTTGTTTTTTACAAATACACGGTCAATAGCGGATGGATCTGCTCTGTCGGCAATATCCGCTTGAACGACCACTCTGTAATATTTTCCGAAACGATTAAAGTCTGATGCTTGTGCACTACCAAAATAGGCCTGCATTGTTTGCAGAATGTCTTTTACTTTGACACCCAATTGATCCGCTTTTGTATCATTAATATCCAACTGTAATTGAGGATAATCAGCTTTGAAAGAGGTAAAGGCTACAGCAATTTCAGGACGTTTCATTAATTCACCAATGAAGTTTTGTGAAATTCCACTAAACTTATCCAGTTTACCGCCTGTTTTATCTTGTAACACTAAATCTAAAGCTTCAACATTACTAAATCCAGGTACAGTTGGGAAACTAAATACGAAGAAACTACCATCTGAAATCGCTCCTAATTTACCACGAACCTGATTCATGATTTCGTCGATATTTTTGATATCGCCACGTTCTTCATTTGGTTTAAGCAATACGAAAACAACTGCTGATGATGGGCTTGTAGAGTTTGTCAATAAGTTGAAACCTGAAATCGCGGTTACAAATCGCGATGATTTCAAACCTCTTAAAGTATTCTCAGCTTTTGTCATTACTTTTTGAGTTCCGTCTAATGAAGTTCCCGAAGGAGTATTCACTGCAATCGCAATAAAACCTTGATCTTCTGTTGGAATAAATCCTGATGGAGTCGTTTTTACCATTACAATTGTGGCAATAGTAATTAAAGCCAAACCTCCTAAACTAACCCATTTGTTACGAATTAAGAATTTTAATCCACCAACGTAGCGATTGGTTAAATTCTCAAAACTATTATTAAATCCGTTAAAGAATTTTTGTTTAAAACCTTGTTTAAGGTATGGTTTTTCTCCATTGTGAGCAGCATGGTTATCCTTTAAGAATAAAGCGGCAAGGGCAGGACTTAAAGTCAAAGCATTAACTGCTGAAATTACAATTGCAATGGCCATCGTGAAAGCAAACTGACGATAGAAAACCCCAGTAGATCCTTCCATAAAACCAACAGGTAAGAATACAGCAGCCATTACCAATGTAATCGAGATAATTGCACCTGTGATTTCGTGCATCGCTTCGTGTGTGGCTACTTTTGGAGACAGATGTTTGTGTTCCATTTTGGCGTGTACCGCTTCGACGACGACAATTGCATCATCGACCACAATACCAATCGCTAAGATTAATGCGAAAAGAGTTAAAAGATTTATCGAGAATCCGAATAACTGCATAAAGAAGAACGTTCCTAAAATGGCTACTGGAACTGCAATGGCTGGAATTAAAGTTGATCTAAAATCCTGAAGGAAAAGAAACACAACAATAAATACCAATATAAAAGCTTCAATTAAAGTGTGTTCTACTTGTTCAATTGATTGATCTAGAGATACTTTTGTACTATAAAAGATATTGTGTTTTATTCCAGAAGGAAAATCTTTAGAAGCTTTAACCATCAATTTGTTAATCGCAATCTGAATATCATTTGAGTTAGAACCCGCCAACTGAATAATACCAATTACAACTCCTTTTTTACCGTTCAAACGGGTTAAACTGTTGTAGGAGTACGCACCAAGTTCAACTCTCGCGACATCTTTTAAACGAAGTACAGAACCATCTGCATTCGAACGAATTGCAATGTTTTGATAATCTTCTGGTTTGGTTAGTTTCCCTTTGTATTTGATTACATATTCGAAAACTTCTTTACTTCTTTCTCCAAATTTACCAGGAGCAGCTTCCAAACTTTTGTCCTGAATGGCTGCCATCACTTCATTTGGCGTCACATTATGTGTTGACATTTGTGTTGGATTTAACCAAACACGCATAGAGTAATCTTTTACACCTCCAAAAATACTAGCTGAACCGACTCCAGGAATACGTTTGATTTCAGGAATAATATTGATTTGAGCATAATTGGCAACAAATGTCTGATCGTATTTTGACTCATTATCGGTATACATACCAATTGCCATAATAAAACTGTTTTGTTGTTTGGCTGTGATGACACCTTGCTGTACCACTTCCGCAGGCAATTGACTTGTAGCTTGTGCGACTCTGTTTTGAACGTTAACCGCAGCTTGATCAGCATCTGTACCCAATTTAAAGAAAACGGTGATTGCTAACGTACCATCATTACTAGCTGTTGAGCTCATATAAGTCATATTCTCAACACCATTTATAGATTCTTCCAGTGATGGTGCGACAGAACGTAAAACGGTTTCTGCATTCGCTCCTGGATAAACTGCCGTGACCAAAACCGAGGGAGGCGCAATATCAGGAAACTGTTGTAAAGGCAATTTTGTGAGTCCCAGTACACCTAATATCACCAGTAAAATGGAGATAACGGTTGCCAGTACGGGTCTTTGTATAAATATTTTGAACATCTTCGTAAAAATTATTTTTTGTTAATTATTTGAGCAAGTTTAGTATCAGCTGTTTTTTCAGGCTGAATTAGTTGTCCTTCCTGAAGTTTATCGATACCGCTTAATACAATTTGATCACCCGATTTTACGCCGTCTTTGATAAGATAGTTAGTACCGCTTTTTCCGATAACATTGATAGGCATTTTGGTAACCTTGTTTTCTTTGCTTACAGTAAAGACAAAAATTTTATCCTGCATTTCGATAGTAGCCGATTGTGGAACCAAAATCGCATCGTCATGCTCTAATCCTAAACGAACTTTTCCTGTGTTTCCAGAACGTAACGTTTTATTTGGGTTGGAGAATTTGGCTCTAACTGTAATAGCACCAGTAGTTTTATCAAACTGTCCATCGACCATATCGATTTTCCCTGTTTGCGGATAAGCGCTATTATCAGCTAATAATAAAGTAACGGGAGGGAGGTTTTTGATTTTGTCACCAATGCTGTTTCCTGCATATTGTGATTTGAATTTGATGAAATCGGTTTCACCCAAAGAGAAATAAGCATATACTTCGTTAACATCTGAAAGTGTAGTTAAAGCTTCAACATCTGTTGCAGAAACTAAACTTCCTTGTTTTTTAGGGAGTCTTCCGATATAACCATTCACTGGGGCTGTGATATTGGTATATCCTAAATTGATTTTTGCTGATGCTGCAATTGCTTTGGCTTGCTCGATATTAGCAGCAGCAATTTTTTGAGAAGCCTTAGCCGATTTCAATTGATAATCTGAAACCACTTTGTTTTGAACTAAAGGAGTCAATTTGTCTACTTCTAATTGAGCGTTGATATAAGCCGCTTCGGCAGCATGAAGACTGGCTAAAGCAGTATTCAATTGCTCACGGAAAGGACGTTCGTTTATTTTGAATAATGACTGCCCTTTGGTAACATAAGCACCTTCGTCTACTAAAACGCGATCTAAATTTCCGCTAACTTGGGGACGGATTTCCACATCTACAGTTCCTTGTATAGCAGCAGGATATTCATCTTCAGTAGTTGTGTTTTCAGTTTTTATTGCCATAACGGGCAGGAGAGGAGCGGGCGCTGCAGCGGGCGCTTGTGTTTTATCTGCACAGCTGATTAAAAATGCAGCCACTAAGCTTAAAATGGTTATTTTTTTCATAGTTGATTTTGGATTTAAATTGGTCTTACGTATTGCTGTTTCTGGAATAATCGTTTCAGAATTCATGATGTTTTTAATTTAATGGTTAGTGTTTCAGTTATTGTTAATTCTGGAATAAACGTTTCAGAATCAAAGCTGTAATTTAAAAAAAAGATATGCGTATTGGCAATTATATCTGAAATAAACGTTCCAGAATTAGATAAAAAAATAGAAGCTATTTAAATATATTTTTAATCAGAAATTCTGACATTTTTTTGATTTTGATTGGGTTTTGATTAACGATGTATGATTGCTTCCAGCCTGTAAAGGAAGTTGCAATATATTCAGCCATTAATTCAGCATCTTCTGAATTGTCCATTTCTCCATCATCCATAGCTTTTTGAACTATTGTAGCCATAAATTCGATGAAAATATCATTTTGTTTACTCATCTGATTTCGGACTGCGTTATCATCAGGAGCAATTTCGAATGTCGTTTTCATTCCCAAACATCCTTTTTCACAGGATACAATCCAATCCGCTTTATCAGTGATAACTTTAATGAGTGCTGCTTTGGCTGATGTTTCCTTGGCTACTTTTTCTTTTAATTCACACATTGCATTATCAAAATAATTGCAAATACATTTCATGAATAATTGATGCTTGTCGCCAATGGTGTTGTATAAACTACTTCGGTTAATCTGCATGGCATCCACAAGATCTTGCATTGAAGTAGCATTATATCCTTTTTCCCAAAAGACATTCATTGCTTTTTCAATTTTTTCAACCTCGTTAAATTCTACACAGCGAGCCATTAGATTTAATTTTATTTTGCAAATGTAAAACTATTTTTGAAACAAGCGTTTCAGAATTGATATTTTTTTTGATTTTTTTTTAAAATAGAATAATAACAGTATTAAGATATTGATTTACAGGTTTTTATATTATTTTTAAAATTTCAGAAGCAGAACCTCTTAGTTGTTAACAAACTTTAATCCTGCTCTTCGCTAAATCTTTTTCTGGCAAAATGGACCAGAAAAAGGATATCGCTGCCATCGGTTCTATCCTGGAAATTTAGTTTTTTATAAGATTTTGTAGCAGTCCCAAAAATTAAGCTGAAGATTAATAGTATTCAGTATTAATTATTTAATTTTAGTTTCATCATAATGTCGGTTTGCTCATCATCGCCTAATTTAAAAATGTGCTTGTCAAACTCAATAAAGCCATTTTTCTTGTAAAAACTAATTGCTCTTTGATTTTCTTCCCAAACGCCTAACCAGACATAATCGGCATTTTGGTGTTTGGCTAGTTCAATTGCTTTGTCGTATAGAATTTGGCCTACTTTTTTTCCATGAAAATCTTTTATAACATAGATTCTTTCAATTTCTAAAGCTTTATCATCTTTAAGTTCAGTTTGAGAATCTCCGAAATTTAGTTTGAGGTAACCAATTATAGCATTGTCTAATGTTGCAAAATAGAATTCAGCATTTTTGTCGTTCAGTTCCGATGTTAGTTTCTCAATAGACAACCCTTCTTCTAGATATTGAGTCATATTTTCTTCCGAATTGGAAGAGGCAAATGTTTCCGAAAATGTCTGTTTACTAATTTTTTGTAATTCGCTAATTTCGTTGGGCGTTACTTTTATTATTTTGATGTTTTCCATTTTTTTTGTTTTTATAAATTTTCTAATTGTGGTTTTCTATGATTTTCAGTTATAAAGTTGTTTTTTAATGAGCAACCGCTTTTAGTCCTACAATAGAACCTATTAATGTAAAAAGAAAAAATAAACGTAAAAAAGTAGCTGGTTCTTTAAAAACTAAAATGCCAACCAATACAGTTCCAACTGCTCCAATACCAGTCCAAACAGCATAAGCCGTACCAATTGGTAATGTTTGAGTAGCTTTGATTAAAAGTGTCATACTTATGCAAAGAGCAAGCAAAAATCCAGCATACCAAAGATACATTTCATTTCCTGTTGAGTCTTTGGCTTTTCCTAAACAATACGCAAACGCTACTTCAAATAATCCTGCAATAATTAAAATAATCCAATTCATTTCTTTTATATTTTATGCAAAGGTCGGAAATGAAATGGAGTAAGTATTTTACAAATGATAAAAAATGAAATTTATTTGATATCCGCTCTTATTCTACTTAAAGTAACTTGCGTTATGCCAAGATAAGAAGCAATATATCCTAGTTGCACTCTTTGAAGTAAATCGGGATTGTCTCTAATGATTTCTTTGTAGCGTTCTGTTGCAGTTCGGAATTGTTTTGAAATTAAACGTTCTTCTGTTTTTATAAGTTCTTTTTCTGCAAACTTTCTTCCCCAATTAGCAATGTGAATGTCTTTCTCGTAAAGGTCTTGTAGGTTTTGGGTGTTTATTTCATAAAGTTCACAGTCTTCTAAAAGTTCAATTTCTTCATACCCTTTTTGATTGGCTACATAACTTCTCATGGATATAACTGGGTCTCCTTCTTTGCCAAACCAAAAAGTAATCTTTTGATTAATTGAATTAATATAGGCATGAACAATTCCCTTTTTTAGAAAATAAATACTGTCTTCAACTTTGTTAGTATTCAATAAAATATAACCTTTTGGATGTTTTTTTTCAGTAATGTAATCCTTGATTACCAATTTTGAATTTTCTGGAAGTATATATATGTTATCAAGAATTTGGTCGATTGTCATTGGGAAGGTAACTTTTAAAGTTGGAAGTAGCCTGTATATATATTCAACAGTTTTTAGTCTAATATAAGATTTTTTATTTATTGAAAATATTAAAAAATATTTTGATCAGTTTTTTTAACAACATGGATTTATAACCGAACAAATAGATTAACGAGTATATAAAATTATTATTTAGTTGATTGTGTAATAGTTGTAAGTTTTGAATGTAAATTAAGGATTGTAAAACTATATTGTCAAGGATATTAAACTTAATTATTATTTATAAATAAACTAACAGAAGAAAAATTAATAAATTATTTTCTAAATTTTTTTAAGTTTTTTACACTATTAGTTTGCTATTTTTGGAGAAATTTTCTACATAATATTTTTAGTCTTAGGTATGCATTCATTGTTATTTATTAAAGACAAATTATATTTTGTTTAAAAAAATCTATTAATTATTAAAAAATTAAAAATGAAAAAAATTTTTACTTTGGCTGCGGCCGCAACTTTAGCTTTTACTTCTTGTACCAGTGATGATAATGAAGACAAATCATCAGATTCATTAATTTTGCCTAAGACTGTTAGTTATATTGATGCATATAATTCGGAAGATAATAGTATCGCTACAGTTACTTATAATGGAAATAAGATAGTGCAAATTGTTGATGGGGACAGTAAAACAGAGTATGTGTACACTGATGATTTAATTACAAAAACAATAGATACACATGATAATGGTGATAGCAAGTATACTGACATTATTGAATATACTTATATAGATAATAAATTGGCAACTGAGTTTTCAACATCATCTTCCACTTCTAATTCAATCGTTAATAAATATAAATATAAATATACTTACAACAACGATGGTACTATATTAAGAATAGGATATTATTTTGATACTGATGGAAATGAAATTGAAGGAGGAACAACTCGATTAACTGTTTCCAACGGAAATGTTTTAAAAAGTGAATCTTTGAATGAAGATGAAACTATTGATAGATCAGAGACTCATGAATATGATAATAAAAATAGTTTTTTCAAGAACATATTAGGTTTGGATAAATTGTATGTAAGTGAGGGAGGGGAATATTCTACCAATAATGAAATTAAATTTACATCTTCAGAATATCCTACGGATGATTATACGATTACATATATTTACAATGACAATGGTTTTCCAACTGAAGCAAAAATGTATGATGTTGATGGTGTTTTATGGGGTACAAGAAAATTTACTTATTAGTAAGTAAAACGGTAGTGTAACTATGGTAAATAAAACAGGCTGTTTCTTTTGGAACAGCCTGTTTTGTTTTTGATTTAATTGATTTGCAATTTATGTTCCAAAGATTATTTAGTACACTTTATAGTAATTGCAGATTTTGATTCCTGATGTGGATTACTTCATCAGTTTGTTTCCTTGGTAGTTTAATGAATTTTGTTATGATTTTATTTTTTTAAAATACCTTTTTCAACGCTTTCGTTTATTAGATTTTCTGCATAATTCCAGATTAAACCTGACCCATCTTTTATTGCTTTCTTTTTTTCGTAAACTTTATTGTAAGGCACATCAAATTCTTTCCAGGTTCCTCCATTATTTGAAACGTTTTGAAGCAGTGGCTCAAATCTGTCCATTGTTTTAGCAAATTTTGCTTCATTGGTTTCTCCGCTTTCAAATTCTTCCCAAATTGAAATGAATTCATTGGCTTGTTCTTTGGGTAGCATTCCGAAAATTCGATTTGCAGCTATTCTTTCTTCGTCTGTATTAGAGTGGTTTTTTACAGTATCATAAATAAATGTGTCACCAGCATCAATTTCAACAATATCATGTATCAAAACCATTTTCATCACTTTTAAAATGTCAATTGGGACATCAGAATGTTCTGCTAAAACAATTGTCATCATTGCTAAATGCCAACTATGTTCAGCGTCATTTTCGTTTCTGTCACTATTAAATAGTTTTGTTTTGCGCTGAATATATTTGACTTTGTCTATTTCTTTGATAAAATTAATTTGCTGTAGTAAATTGTCTGTCTGCATTTTTTGTTTATTAAAAGTGTTATCTTGGTATTGCTGCCAACTTTAAATTTTTGATAAAGTTAGGGATTAAAGTTGCGAGTTTTTTTAATTACACACAAATTTTCCAAGTATAAAAACATCTTTAAATTCAGACTAAAACCCGCACAAGCGATAGGGAACTGACGAAGTAATTTTGCCAAATGGCAATAGTTTTTATTTTACAATTATTTTTTTGTTAGTTTTTGGAATTTTTATAATGCTAAATGGTTGAGTTATTACGGAAGTAAAAAATGGAGTTTCAAGAGTTGATATAGAAATAGTATTGTGATTTTCACTCACATTTTCAGTAACGATTTCCCATCCACCACCTTTAATTTCAAGAAAAATAGCAATTATTGTAAATTTATTAAAGTTGATTTCAGTTTCCGTAAAATTATTACTAACATTGTTTACAGAGTTCATTTTAGCAATTAGTTTTTTCCAGTCATTTGTGTTTGTAATTGTTAGATTAGATTGAGAAATTCCTTCCTGGCCATCTCCAAATAATGCTCCTTTTCCAATTTCTGTAAAATTAACTTCTGTTGATTGAATATCGGAGTTGTCATCATTGTTACAACTTATAAAAAGAGCAATAGTTGAAATAAATAGTAAAGTAAAAATTTTGGCTTTCATAATTTATATTTTAGGTTATCTCTTATAGATGAACAAAATACAAAAGGGTTGCGCTAAAATTGTTACCAGCGTTCTGAAACTAGGAGAGTTTAGGGATTTCGAAGCTTAATGTTTTCAGATAAACGAAAATACAATTAAAAATAGTAATTCATTAAAATTTGACAGAACGAATTGTAAATAGGTGTCAACAAATTAATTTAACTGATTTTGTAGCAGTTGGAGTTAAAGGATTTTGACTGAGAGAAAATTTATTTCCTTTAACTCAAGTGCCATAATATGTTTTAACGTTGATAATAAAATACCAAACTGGCTTTTGCAATCGTATTGTTCCATAAATTATAACCAACTATTGCAGGATTTGTGTTGGCATCTAAACCTAATTTTTCGGTTTTGAGTGCATATACTGTAATGATGTATTGGTGTAAACCATTTTTTTCGGGAGGACAAGGTCCGCCATAACCACTAACACCATAATTTGTAACCGATTGAATGGCATTTTTTGGAGCAAGACCCGCTGGTAAATTCCCTGCATTTGTTACCAATTCGTTTGTATTGGCAGGTATATCAAAAACTACCCAATGCCACCAGCCACTTCCTGTTGGGGCATCTGGATCATATACTGTAATGGCAAAGCTTTTTGTGCCTTCGGGTGCATTTGTCCAGGAAAGTTCTGGCGATTGATTGTTTCCAGTACAGCCAAATCCGTTAAATTCTTGGTTTTTGGTACCTTGACCACCAATGTCCTTGCTTGTAAGTGTAAAAGTTTTTTGGGCAAATGTTGTTGTTGCTATTAATAAGCAACCGATAACTAAACTAAATTTTTTCATTATAATTTGATTTATGATTAAATAATTATAATGTAAAAGTAATTTGGCTGTAGCGTTTATTTCTGTTGTAGAAGTTCTAAAAGTGTTGCTAAAAGTTCAAATTAAACAAAATGTTGTTTTGGTGTTTTTCCAAATTTCTTTTTATATGCTTGAATAAAAGAGGAAAGGTTTTCGTAACCAATCTCTTCGTAGACATCGCTCGGGCGAATTTTTTTGTATTCTAATAAAAAGGCAGCATGTTCTAATCTTTTCTCTTGAAACCATTTTATTGGGGTTTCATTATAAATTTTTTTGAACTCTCTTTTGAAAGTAGAAATACTTGTATTGCAAAGAAACGCCAGTTCTTCGATGCTTAGATTTGTAAGTCTGTTATTCTCGACGATATTTGTAAAATGATTTTCGTGAGTACTATAAGCAGTTAAGAAATTGGAAATAAAATCGGTCCCATTTTTATGGATGAGGTATAAAAAAAGTTCATCAAATTTTGTAGACAAAATCTGTTTATTAAATGAGGTGTTTTGGATGTCTAACTGTATTAAACTGTTCACATAAAGGTGGATATATTCATCGTAGTCGAATACAAGAAAAGATTGTGTTGCCGAATTTGGATTTAGTTTAATGTTATTTTTTTTAATAAATTGATATAACATTTCATCATCAAAAAACATCAAGAAACTTCGATAGTGATTGTTTAATGATAAAGTTTCTGTCATCAGGCACTTTCCTGATTTTATCAACAAAAATTGACTGTTATCTATTTTATTCTGTTTTTCATAATGCACTAATTCCTTGCTTCCTTCCATCAAAAAACTAAACACATTTTGTGTCAATGTAATTTGATTTTTTAGGTTCTGAGTATTTGTAGAATAGTCAAATGTGCAAATTTTGTTGTCGGGTTGCTCATTTCCAACAATGTCTTTTGGAAGCAAATATTGTTTCATTTTATGTATTTTACATTAAAGTAGGTTTCGATATTTTTGGATTGCTAGCAACTCGTTTATATTATAATAATTTGTTGTTGTATAGTTCTAAAAGGGTTAGGTGAGTCAAGGTTTATTCTGTATTATTCTTAAATTTCAAATATAGAGATTTAAAATTGCAAACCACTACCTGTATTTTTAGTTTATTTCGGTTGTTTTTGTACTCCGCCCAGTAAAATAGGGGATTAGTTGAAGAAATAATGCCCTGATACGAGCTTCGGACAGCCTGTTGCATGCTTCGGACAGCCTAATACGAGCTTCGGATAGTCTATTACATACTTCGGACAGCCTCCCACAAGCTTCGGAGTTCGTTCGATGATCTTCTAACTGCAACAAACGAGCTTCTGGCTCCTAATTGTGGTCTTCGGAAAGTTTCAAGTTTAATAATTGTATTGTGATGTAATGAAATTAGCTCTTTTGAAAGATAATAGAAAGTAACATCATTCATGGCTTCTTACTTTTACTATAATGTGGCTACTTTAGTTATAATGAGGGAGGGTATGGCATAGAAGTAAAAAAAACAGGATGATAAGGATGAATTATTTAAGATGAGGTTCTATTGTTTCTGTTTTCTGCCAAGGATAGTAACGAAAAGCCCGCAAAGACAGCACCCTTAAAAAACAAAACCCAAAACAGCGACCAACGGAAGCTCGTTTTGGGTTTATGTTTTTTTGGGTGATGGCTGCGGACTTGTAGTGGATAGCCTGTTGGGGCAGCCTAATCTAAATGGCGTTTTTCATCTTTTATTATTAAGGAATTAGTAGTTGTACTAAAAAATTAGTTAAAATATTAATCAATTAGTTTTGCTACTAATTAATTAGTAGTTATATTTGTTGAAAGATTTTTATACTATGATAAAATTAGCCAAACGAGAAGAACAGATTATGCAAGTCTTTTGGGATTTGAATAAAGCCTTTATTAGGGATGTAATTCCATTGTTGCCAGATCCGAAACCGCATTATAATAGTGTGGCGACAATTGTAAAAATTCTTGCAGAAAAAGGATTTCTGAATTATGAAACGACTGGGAATATGCATTGTTTTTTTCCTTTAATCAGCAGGGAAGAGTATCAGCAGTTTGCACTAAAGGATATCGTTAGTCAGTATTTTGATAACTCGTATCCTAGAATGCTAGCTTTTTTTGCAAAAGAGCAAAAGCTTACAGAAAAGGATTTGGACGAGATTGTAAACATCATTAAAAAAGATAAAGTATGATACCTTATATTTTGTACACAGCCCTTGTGCTTTCTGCTTGCCTTTTATTTTATAAGTTGCTTTTGCAGAAGGAAACTTTCTTTCACCTGAATAGGTTTGTTTTGCTTGGTTGCATGATTTTGGCTTTTATTTTGCCTTTGCTTCCAGTTCCTCAACAATTATCATTAAGGAAAGATGCCATAGTAGAGCATATTCCTTTGGCAAAAGCGACTGTTGACAAAATTAAAACCACACAGTTACAATCACCACCCATTCAGGAAGTTTTTGTTGAACAAACAAAACAGACTTTTGATATTGATATGTTGCTGCAATGGCTGGTGTATTTATATTGGTTTGGTGTTGTAATCTTTGCACTTAACTTTTTGATGCAGGCTGTTGTACTATTATATAGAGCGTATTCGATATCGGCAATTCAGGATGGGAAGTTCCGAATTGTCGAAATAACAGGGGATAAGGCTCCGTGTTCATTTGCTAATAATATTTTTATCAATCCCGAAAAATATGAGTGGGAAACGTATAGTCAGATTTTGCAGCATGAAAAAATTCATATTGAGCAAAAGCATACTATCGATCTCTTGCTTGCCGAGGTGGTTCTCGTTTTTCAATGGTTTAATCCTTTTGCCTGGCAATGGCGAAAAGCATTGGAGAGTAATCTTGAATTTTTGACTGATGATAAAATGCTACAGCAGGACACTGTAGAAAAAGAGAATTATCAGTTTAGTCTGCTCAAAGTGGCAGCGCCCCATTTTCCATTGAGTCTTACAACTAATTATAATCAATCATTAATCAAAAAACGAATCATCATGATGAATTCAAAAAAATCAAGTGTGCACACTACATGGAAATATTTTTTCCTGTTGCCTTTATTGGTGTTATTTGCCTGCCTTTTTAATCAACCGGTAGCGCAAGGACAAACTTTAGGAGCAAATGAATCAAAAGAGTCTAAGGAACAATCGAATATTCACGACGGAATGGATACAGAAGGTAGCTGGTTTGCTACTATCAAAGGGAATACAGTTAATGTTCAATTTAGAAACGACGATGAGGATAATAATTCATCAACTACTTTTCAGTTGAGTGAGTTTAATAATCTGCCAAAGGATAAGCAAGGTGAATTTACGTTGACTCGCGAAGCAGGAACCATGAATTTTGTTGGAAAATTTGAAGGCAATAAAGGAATGGGAACTTATAAGTTTACAGCTAGTAAAGATTTCAGTACGGCAATGGCTAAAGAAGGGGTTACAGTTTCTGACGAAAGTGATCTTATGGTTTTCTTTATGGTAAATGTGAAAACTTCGTATGTAATAATGCTAAAGAAAAACGGCTACAAGAATATTGACAAAGATCAATTGATTCCGTTGGCAGCCTTGGATGCTAATGAGGCTTATGTTACTTCTATTAAGCAAGCTGGGATTCCTGATTTTGAATTGGAGGACTTGATTCCTTTCAAATCAATGGGTATCGACAAAGATTTTATCGACGAGATACGCAAGGCTGGCTACAAAGATATTACTGCAGATAATATTATTGCATTAAAATCTCAAGGAATTGATGCAAAATATATTGCTGATTATCATGATGCTATGAAAGGAAATAGTAATGAATCAGCTGATGATATTATTGGATTTAAATCGATGAATATTGATAAGGCATTTATTGATTCTTTTAGAAAATTGGGGTATACTAATCTTTCGAACGATGATCTTATGGCTATGAAATCCTTAAATATTACTCCAGCGTATATAGATGAGTTTGAAAAGGTTGGTTATACAAACATTAAGCCAGACGATTTGTTTGCTTTGAAATCACTAAATATTACTCCAAAATATATCGATGAATTTGGAAAGGTAGGGTATAAAAATATCAATTTTGACGATTTGTTCGCTTTGAAATCACAGAATATAACACCAGATTTAATAGAGCAATACAAAGATCTTGGGTTTGATGACTTGAGTATAGATGACATTATTGGTGCAAAATCATTGGGAGTTACACCTTCTTTTATTAAAGTGATGAAAGAAAAGGGGCATAATTATAAAACGCTTGAAAAGTATATAGAATTTAAAGCTGTTGTTGGAGCTAATTAAAAACGGAACAATAATTTCTTTATCAAGAAGGATTATTAAATCTTAATATAAATTTCGGGTTGTAAGACTAAAATTTAAATAAAATAAAGCCCATTCCTTTCGGTTTGGGCTTTGTTTTGTATTTAATGAGAATGATACAGATCCTTCTCTGTTTTTTTTAAAATAGTATCTTAATATTTTGCTGGTTCTCCTGCTTTAGGCATTGAATGTTTTATGAATTCTCTAATGTCTTCATTTGCAGTTTCTAAATCTTTTTTTCTTAAATACATCATGTGTCCACTGCGATATCCTTTCCAACTCATCCTGTCTTTTAGTTTTCCGCTAGGATCCATTTGCCATAAATTGTATTTTGAATTGAAATAGTCGCAAGCACCATCATAATATCCAGATTGTACCATAACATTTAAATAAGGATTTTGTGCCATAGCCTGACGCAGATTCTCACCAGTTGCATCCCCTGAATTATCCCATGGGTAAACAGAACCAAACATATTGTATTTGAAGTCAGTTTTATAATTCAAATCATTACGAATATACATATTGATTGCGGGAGTGAAAGAATGCAGCCATGAAGTTAATTCGGCATTAAAATCAGGTTCTCCACCAGCATCTTTGCGATCAATTCCTTTATAACGAGAATCGAGTCTTCCTACGGTAAACCCTTTATCACGCAACAATTCTTTCCAGAAATAATTATAAGGCACATCCAGATTATTTTGCATAACTACTTTTTCGGAGATACCAGAATAACGGGCTATCTTAATGGCTATTTCTTTTCTTTTCTGCTCGTCAAGTGAGCCACCTTTACTTAATGATGGAAGGAGTTCATTGATTGTAAAATCTTCTACTTCTGGAAGCATTTCCGTTAAATCTTTATTCTGTAAGTCTGGGCTTAGCATTTTATGATACCACGCTGTAGCTGCAAAATAAGGTAGTTTAAGAGCTCCATCAGCAGCTACTCCGCGCGTTATTCCCAATGTTGTAGGAGAAACTAATATAACTCCATTCAGATACATCCATTGATTATTTTGTAATTGTAGCGCCAGTCCAGAAACACGGGTTGTACCATAACTTTCGCCAATAAGATATTTAGGCGAAGCCCAGCGATTCGTGCGGGTTACAAATCCCCCAATCCAATCGGCTAAGTATTTAATGTCAGCATTTATACCAAAAAACTTAGCTGTTGGTATTTCTTTACTGGTTGCTCTGGAGTAGGCGGTGTTAACTGGATTTACAAAAACAATATCGGCAACATCCAATATAGAATAAGGGTTTTCCTTGATTCCGTATGGCTGTAAAGGATATCCTTCTTCATCTATATTCAATAGGCTAGGACCTGTGTAAGCAATTTGCATCCAAACTGAAGCAGAACCTGGACCGCCATTGAAAGAAATTACCAGTGGACGTGAAGCACGGTCTTTAACATCAGAACGTTCATAATAGGTATAAAATAATCCTGCAATTGCTTTTCCGTCTTCGTCCCATACAGGCATTGTACCTGTCGTCGCTTTATAGGAAACTTTTTGGCCTTTTATAGTGGTAGTATGTTCTGTAATAATATTTTGATCAGGATTAAAAACAAGATTAGCAGCTGAATGTTCTTCTTTTGCATCAGCTTTTGTTTGTTTAGGCTTAGAGTCTGATTCCTGAGCATAAGAGATATTAATAAGCCCAGCTAAGAGTAATAAAAATAATGTTTTTTTCATAGTATGATTTATCTGGTTTAGTATTTAGCAATTATATAGCTACTAAAGTATTATTTTTTAAATTAATATCAAAAATACTCAATAGCATTAATGAAAAATCTCAATTGCTTTTGCATCGTTTTCACAAGAGATTTTGACGTTTTTTGTTTCCATTTTAGCTTTGATTTTTACAATTAAAATAATATAGAAGCATTCAATGAGTTTGAATGGGTTAAGAAATGTATTATTTTAAATCATAATGTATCTTTTTTTATCATATGATGAGGAGTTTTTAAATGCATTTTTAAAGAACTAATCAGTTGGGTGAATAAAAAAACTATACATTACCACAACATCAATATGATTTTAGAATTTTATTTTAAGAAATATTACTATGTTTTGTTTAAAAAATTAAGGTTATAATTGGTTTTTGTGTAATTATAACGTGTTTTTTTTATGTTATTGTTATTGTGTTGAGGTTTTTTACATCGTTGTTTTATTTTTTAGTTGATAGTCCATTGTATTTTTGGATTAACCTAATAATTTAATTATCAAACCAAATAGTAAAAATTATGAAACTAAAATTACCTATTATCTTTTGTAACTATCCTCATTGTTTTTTTTCTACATACCTATTCAAATTTATGATAATCTAATGATTCCTAAAATTTAATTATGCAGTTGGTAATTGCTAATTATAAAATCATGGATCTACTCAAGGATCAAATTATAAAAATGGAATTAGTTACTATGAGTACAATAATTCTAATTATTCTGGTGGTATCTCCATAGCCAAAATTATAATTTACTGAATGATCTTTTGATATTACTTCTATGTTTTTAGAATCGAATGAGATGAAAATCAGATAATTTCTATGTTGACATCGTATTATAAAATCTAATTACATCTGATAAAGTTACTGTTGAATGGTTTTGATCGTTCATTCAATAATAATTCTTAATTCCACTCTAGGCGGAGATTTTTTTGGCTAGTCCTAAAATATTGAAATTTTGTTTCCCAAAACAATGTCGGTAGATTATTGAATGGTATATCAGTATGTTAAATTGTTTTTATAAATGTCTAAAGTCTTTTAATACAATAGGTATTAAGTAATTGTACATATTGGGTTTATGGTTTTAGTTTGGTCAGATTTTTTGCAAGCAATTGCTCTGACTTTAATTTGATAACAATCATTATAATTTATTAATTATGAAAAAAATTACATTAATCATTTTCCTTTTGATTTTTTCATTTGGATATTCGCAAGACCCTTCTGTAGGGCCTGCAAATCCCGTAGCAAGAAATGCATGGGATGTAAAATCACTATATGGTGATATGTATACCAATGAGTCTGGCGTAGCTTTCGCAACCTGGGCAGCAAATATGGTTGGCGATATCACTTTAGATGATGGAAATGTTGTAAAGAAATTTACAAGTTATCTTTATTCAGGTATCCAAGAAGGTACTGGAGATCTTGATGTCTCAGCAATGCCAACATTGCATATTGACCTTTATTCGCCAGGTTTTACAGCATTTTCGCTTAAATTAGAGGATACTAGTGGCCATGCTCGTGAGCTTGATGTTCCAGGTACAAGAATACAAAGTGGTTGGAATTCTTATGATATAGATTTAAGCACCTATGCCTCTGTTGTTGATTTAGCGCATTTAAGATGGATTGTCCCTGTTACTTGGACACCTCCTGGGGAAACTGTTTATATTGATAATGTATATTTCTTCAGACCAGCTACTTCATCTACACCTACGGCACCATCTAATTTAAGTTATGGAGGTACTCAAAGTTTTATAATAAATCAAGCTATTACTGCGGTAATGCCTACGGTTTCTGGAAATCCTGCACCAACTTTTACAATAAATCCGGCTCTACCAGCAGGATTGAGCCTTAATTCTACAACTGGTGTGATTTCAGGAACTCCATCTGCATTGAGTACATCTACAGATTATACAGTAACTGCAACAAATACTGAAGGCTCTACAACTGCAACAGTTAATATTACTGTTGTTGTGGCTCCAATACTTCCGGCTGCTCCAACACCTACAGCTAGAAATTCTGGGGATGTGGTTTCATTGTTTAGTAGTGCTTATACAGATATTCCAGGAACTGACTTTAGACCAGACTGGGGACAATCTACGGGATTGGCTAAACCATTATTTAGTGGAGATGAAGTATTAGAGTATTCTAATCTAAATTATGAAGGAATCGCTCCAGCAACTTCTATTAACGGTTCTACTTTTAATAAAATTCATATTGATATTTGGTCAACAAATGTTGCTTCATTACGATTTGTTCCAATTTCTAACACTCCTTTTGATGATAACAAAGGAATCATTTTAACATTAGTTCCTAATCAATGGAATAGTTTTGATATTGATTTGACTTCGGCTACTTTTGCCGGTTTAGGAATAGCGGATATATTCCAATTTAAGATAGATCAGCCAGCTACTGTTGGAGGTACAATTGATATAGATAATTTCTATTTCTATAGAGAAGCATCTTCAGATACAGCACCTAGCAACTTGAGTTATGGAGGAACAAAAACTTTTATAATTAATCAAGCTATCACTGGGGTAACTCCTACGGTTTCAGGAAGTCCTGTGCCAACATTTGGCATAAATCCAGCTTTACCAGCAGGATTAAATTTTAACTCGGCGACAGGTGAAATTACGGGAACACCAACAGCATTGAGCGTTGCTACAGATTATGTGGTTACTGCAACAAATTCTGTGGGTTCTATAGCCGTTAATGTTAATATAGCAGTTGTTGTGACTCCTGCACTTCCAGTAGTTCCAACACCTCTGGTTAGAAATTCATCAGATGTGAAATCACTATATAGTGATAGTTATGCTAATGAACCAGGAGTGTTTTTTCCAGGTTGGGGAGCAACTACAGAAGCTGATGTCACTTTTGATGATGGAAATGTTGTGAAAAAATATGCAAATCACAATTTGTCAGGTATTCAGGCAGGTACAGGAGATCTTGATGTTTCTGCAATGACAAAAATGCATATTGATGTCTATTCACCAGATTTTACATCATTTAGAGTTAAACTGGAAGAGGTTAGCGGGACCGCTGTTGATTTAGAGGTTCCAGCTGCAAAAGCGCAAGGTGCATGGAATTCTTATGATTTAGATTTAAGTACCTATTCTGGTGTTGATTTAACACATTTAAGATGGGTTGTTCTTTATAGTGATAATGCTTCTTTGTATTTTGACAATGTTTATTTCTATAAAGAATCAGTTTCAAGCGCACCATCTGATTTGACTTATGGAGGTGCTCAAAACTTTACAATTAACCAAGCTATTACTGCGGTAACTCCTACAGTTACAGGAAATCCTGCGCCAACTTTTACTGTAAATCCAACTTTACCAGTAGGATTAAATTTAGATATGACAACTGGTACAATCTCAGGAACTCCAACAGCATTGAGTGCAGCTACAGATTATACAGTTACTGCAACAAATTCTGCTGGTTCTACAACTGCAACACTTAATATTGCTGTTGTTGCAGCTTCTGTTAACCCAGCCGCTCCAACACCTCCAGCTAGAAATTCAGGAGATGTGGTTTCATTATTTTCTGGTGCCTATGCTGATGTTTCAGGAACTGACTTCCGACCAGAATGGGGTCAATCTACAGCATTAACAAGACCATTATTTGGAGGAGATGAGGTATTAGAATATTCTAATTTAAATTACGAAGGAATCGTGCCTTCTGCTCACATTAATGGTTCAAATTTTAATAAAATTCACCTTGATATTTGGTCAGCAGATGTTGCCTCAATACGATTTGTTCCAATTTCTAACACTCCGTTTGATGATAATAAAGGAATCACTTTAACCTTAGTTCCTAACCAATGGAATAGTTTCGATATTGATTTAACTTCGGCTACTTTTGCTGGTTTAGGAATAGCGGATATATACCAATTTAAGATAGATCAACCAGCTACAGTTGGAGGTACAATCGATATAGACAATTTTTATTTTTATAGAGATGCTTCAGTAACACCTATTTCACCATCTGATTTGACTTATGGAAGTGCTAAATCTTTTTTAATTAATGAAGCTATTACTGTAGTAACTCCTACAGTTACAGGAAACCCTGCGCCAACTTTTACTGTAAATCCAACTTTACCAGCAGGATTAAATTTAGACATAACAACTGGTACAATCTCAGGAACACCAACAGCATTGAGCGCAGCTACAGATTATACAGTTACTGTAACAAATTCTGCAGGTTCAACAACAGCGACAGTTAACATTGTAGTTGTTGCAGCTCCGGTTCATCCAGCCGCTCCGACACCTCCGGCTAGAAATTCAGGAGATGTAATTTCATTATTTTCGGGTGCTTATGCTGATGTTTCAGGAACTGACTTCCGACCAGGATGGGGTCAAACTACAGTATTGACAAGACCATTATTTGGAGGAGATGAGGTATTAGAGTATTCTAATTTGAATTACGAAGGAATCGTGCCTTCTGCTCACATTAATGGTTCTAATTTTAATAAAATTCACCTTGATATTTGGTCAGCAGATGTTGCCTCAATACGATTTGTTCCAATTTCTAACACTCCGTTTGATGATAATAAAGGAATCACTTTAACATTAGTTCCTAACCAATGGAATAGTTTTGATATTGATTTGACTTCGGCCACTTTTGCTGGTTTAGGAATAGTGGATATATATCAATTTAAGATAGATCAGCCAGCTATTGTTGGAGGTACAATCGATATAGACAATTTTTATTTTTATAGAGATGCTTTGGTAACACCTATTTCACCATCTGATTTGACTTATGGAGGTGCTAAATCTTATATAGTTAATGAAGCTATTACTGTAGTAACTCCTACAGTTACAGGAAACCCTGCGCCAACTTTTACTGTAAATCCAACTTTACCAGCAGGATTAAATTTAGACATAACAACTGGTACAATCTCAGGAACACCAACAGCATTGAGCGCAACTACAGATTATACAGTTACTGCAACAAATTCTGCAGGTTCAACAACAGCGACAGTTAACATTGTAGTTGTTGCAGCTCCGGTTCATCCAGCCGCTCCGACACCTCCGGCTAGAAATTCAGGAGATGTAATTTCATTATTTTCGGGTGCTTATGCTGATGTTTCAGGAACTGACTTCCGACCAGGATGGGGTCAAACTACAGTATTGACAAGACCATTATTTGGAGGAGATGAGGTATTAGAGTATTCTAATTTGAATTACGAAGGAATCGTGCCTTCTGCTCACATTAATGGTTCTAATTTTAATAAAATTCACCTTGATATTTGGTCAGCAGATGTTGCCTCAATACGATTTGTTCCAATTTCTAACACTCCGTTTGATGATAATAAAGGAATCACTTTAACATTAGTTCCTAACCAATGGAATAGTTTTGATATTGATTTGACTTCGGCCACTTTTGCTGGTTTAGGAATAGCGGATATATACCAATTTAAGATAGATCAGCCAGCTACTGTTGGAGGTACAATCGATATAGATAATTTCTACTTCTATAGATCTGCAACTTCAACTGTTGCTCCTACTTTTGGCGCATTCACTATTCCTCAAAAAATAGTAGGCGATGCTTCTTTTCAAATTGTTTCTCCAATAAGTAATAGCACAGGAGCTTTTACGTATAGTAGTTCTAATGTAGCTGTTGCAACGGTGAGTGGCAATATGATTACTATTGTAGGTGCTGGGGATTCAATTATTACTGCTAATCAAGCAGCAGATGCTAATTATACTGCCGGTAGTACAACTGCTACTTTTTCAGTAAATGCAGCAGTAACGACTGAAGCACCATCCAATTTGAGTTATGGAAGTTCTAAAACTTTTATAATCAATCAAGCTATAAGCACAGTGACACCTACTGTTTCTGGAAACCCTGTACCAACTTTTGAAATAAATCCAACTTTGCCAGAGGGATTAAGTTTTAATACAACAACAGGTGTAATTACGGGAACACCAACAGCATTGAGTTCAGCTACAGATTATACTGTTACTGCTACAAATTCTGCTGGTTCTACAACAGCAATAGTTTCTATTCAAGTTAGCAATGATGGTCATGATTCGGGAGTACTTAAAATTGCACAAGGATTTTCTCCAAACGGAGATTCTATAAACGATTTTTGGATTATTGGAAATATTGAAAGCCATCCTTTTACTAAAGTTAGTGTTTACAACAAAAATGGAGGAGAAGTTTATAATTCATCTAATTATCAAAATGATTGGAATGGAGAATACAAAAACACTGGAAAAATTGTTGCGGCAGGATCTTATTTTTATCAAATTGATTTAAATGGTGATGGTTCAATTGATAATCAAGGGTGGATTTATATCGCCAATTAATTTTTAAATACATAAAATCATGAAAAATATATACTATCTACTAACAATTGGAATATTATTGTTGAGTAGTTCTATAATGGCCCAAAATGCAAATAATTTTGCATTTTATAGAAATCAAATGACTATTATCAATCCCGCTTATGCAGGGGTTGATAATCAAACGGTTGCTGCTTTATCTTTTAGGACGCAGTGGACTGGTATTGAGGATTCTCCACGATCGCAAGCTGGTTTTCTTGCGACTCCTATTGCTAAAAATTTAGGTTTTGGAGTTTCTGTATTTAATGAAAAAACATTCGTTGAAAAACAAACTTCAATTGCAATCGATTTATCGTATTTGGTAAAATTAAATGAAGAAACCAATTTGTATTTTGGTATTAAAGCAGGTGGTAATTCTTTTGTAGTAAATACTTCAGGTTTAGAACTTTATTCGGTTGGAGTAGATCCTGCCTTTGGTTCTGTAAAAAGTTCTTTTACACCAAATGTTGGAGTTGGTGCTTTACTAAAGAATGAAAAATACTTTTTGTCAATTTCTGCGCCAAAACTTATCTCATTCAAAGATGTTAAAAATGTGGATGGATATGCATTGGTTAGTACCAATAGACCTCAGTTATATGCTAGTGCGGGTTATGATTTTAACTTAAATCCTTCTGGAACCTTAATTTTAAAACCTTCTTTTATGGCTAGATTTATAACTGCTGCACCAGTTTCAGTTGATATAAATACTATGCTGTCAATAAATGATATTTTCGAAGTTGGTGGATTGTATAGAACTACTGGAGCAGTTGCAGCAATGGCAAGTGTTACTGTTAGTAAAAAGCTTTGTATTGGTTTTGCTTATGAAATTACTACAAAAGCAGAATTGGCAAGTGCTAAGAACACAAATGAGTTTTTATTACAATATAAATTTTAATTTTTTTTATAATCCTTGTATTTTAAAAAGACGCTCATATTTTGAGCGTCTTTTTTGTTTATTATGAATTTAAAATTTATATAATAATGCTTATGGGATCTGTTGCTAATGCCCATTATTAATAAACTCTGAAGGTGACATCGCAAAACTTTTTTGGAAATTTCTACTGAAACTAGATTGTGACTTGTATCCTACTATTTCCGAAATTTCATAAACTTTGTATTTGCCTGAAAGCAATAACTCTGCTGCTTTTTTCAAACGGGCATTATTAATGAGTTCGTTCGGACTAAGATTAGATATATCTTTTATTTTACGATATAAAGTAGAGCGGCTCATGTGTAAAATATCAGCTAGTGATTCGACACTTAGATTTGTATCGGTCATATTCTGATTTATAATTTCATCTAGTTTTTTAATAAAATCTTCGTCGGTTTTATTATACGCAATGGTTTTTAAATGCGATAAAGGGGAACTCGCATAATACTCCATAACATGGCGTCTATTGGATAATAAATTATCTATTTGAGCCAAAATAAAGTCCATCGAAAAGGGTTTAGAAATGTAGGCATCTGCACCTGATTCCAATCCTTGAATTCGAGATTGTATTGCACTCAAGGCTGTTAATAAAATTACAGGAATATGACTCGATTCAATATTTGATTTTATACGATCACATAATTCGATACCATCCATAATTGGCATCGTAATATCGCTAATAACAATATGTATGCTTTGGTTATGAATTACTTTTAAAGCCTCTTCACCGTTAGTAGCTTTAAAAACTTTATACTCTTTGCCAAGTTCTTTGCTTATAAAATTAAGCAACTCCAAATTATCCTCAACAACAAGTATTTGTGTTTTAATTTCTTTCGTTATAATCTCATTTTCAAATTCTTCATTACTATCTTTTATCTCAGTTTCCGTAGTATCTTTATACAGATGGAATTCACTTTGCTGACGTAAAGGTAATTGTAAAACAAAAGTATTCATGTTTTCATCCAAGAATCGCAATTTTAAGGTTCCATTATGCAATTCTGTGAGTGAGTGAGCAAGTGATAAACCGATCCCTGTTCCAGTTTGATTTTCGGTACCCAATATTCTAAAGAAAGGTTCGAAAATTTTACTTTTAAGGCCTTTTGGAATTAAATTCCCATCATTTTTTACAATAAATTCCAAAGAGCTTTCATCTCTGAATAAAGTAATAATCACTTCTTTTTTTGCATATTTTAAAGCATTACTAATTAAATTAGTTAGAATTTTTCTAATAGCCTCTTCATCAACAAAAGCATAAATATCTTTTTCACCCAATTCTAGTTCGAGATGGATGTTTTTTTCTTCTATTAAAGGTGTAAATTGAGAATGTAATTGTCGAACCAAAAGGGATATGTTTGTTTCGACAAAAGTCAACTTTAATCCCTCCATTTCTGTCTTTCTAAAATCAAGTAATTCATTAACCAAATTTAATAAGCGAGAAGTATTTTTTTCCATGATTGATAAATTCTGAGGAATTTCTGGAGAATCATATGTTCGCTTTAATAAACTTTCTAAAGGACTTTTTATTAACGTTAAAGGAGTTCGAATTTCATGTGCCACATTTGTGAAAAATTCAATTTTTGCATTATATATTTCTTTCTCTTTCTCGTTATTAAGATTTGCTATTTTTTGGTTATTTTCCTTAATATTCATATTATGATACCTGCGTAAAAGCAAATAAACACATCCTGTAATTAGTAAAATATAACAAAAAAACGCATAACTGCTTGCCCAAAATGGAGGCCAAACTATAATTTCAATAACAGCTTCTTTACTCCAAATTCCATTAGTACTTAATGATTTTACTCTAAATTTATAGTCGCCAGATGGAAGCTCAGTAAAAAATACTTTATTGTTTTTATTTAAATAAACCCAGTCGTCGTTGATACCATCCAATTTATACCAATATTCTGTAAGTTCTGGTGCTGTATAGCTTAACGAAGCAAAATCAATATTAAAATTAGATTGGTCACTTTTTAAAGTGATTTTTTTGATATACGAAATAGATTCGTCTAGTGGAGAGTTTTCAGCATTTACTACTACATCTTGATTATTTATTTGGAGTCCAGTAATAAATATTGGAGCATTGTATTTATTTGCATTAAAATTTTTGGGATTAAAACTAATCATACCATTAAGATTACCAAAATACATATCACCATTGGAATCCTTAAAAGCTGAATTGTAATTGAATTGATCACTCAGTAATCCGTTTGCTGTAGTGAAAATTTTAACTGACTTTGTTTTAGGATTAAATTTGACTAATCCTTTTGAAGTAGTAATAAATAAATCCTGTTTTGGATCTTGCAAAATAGAATAAATTACATTGCTGGGAAATCCATCCTTAGTAGTATATTTTTTGAATTCTTTATTTCGGATATCAAATAAATTTAAACCATTTTCGGTCGCTATCCACAGATTATTTTGTTGATCTTGAAAAATTGAAGTTATAAAATCATTACTTATACTTTTATCATTTTTATAATCATGTTTGTAAACTACTTTTTCTTTAGTTTTAGGATTGTAATAAAATAATCCATCACGATAGGAACCAGCCCAAAAATTACCATAACTATCTTTAAACATGCAGGTATAATGGGTAATTTGCGAAAAATCATCACAAATTTTAAAATTATCATTTTTATCATCATATAAATAGATCCCAAGAGAGGTTACTACATATAATTTCTTTTCAGGGGTTTCATAAAACGTAACAATAAAATCACTTTTTAAGTTACTAGAAGTATGATCATAATGTTTAACCACTTTTCCGGTATTAGCATCCAAAATATCCAAACCGTGCTCAAAAGTTCCTATCCAAATTTTATTTCCCCTTGGTAAAACGGCATGAATATTATAAAAAGAAAGTCCTGATTTTGTTCCATTGGGTTGAAAACTAGTAAATTTCTTTGTTTGTAGATTAAATTTATTAATTCCAGCATCTTCTGTACCGATCCAAAGATTTCCTTGATTGTCCTTGTGTATTTCACGAACAGCACTTCCTACGATTGCATTTTCGCCTTTTCGGGGAAAGTATTTTTTAAATTGATCGTATTGTTTTTGATGATAATTTACTCCCCCAAAATAGGTTCCAATCCATACACCATTTTCTTTATCAATTGTAATACAATAAGCTGCATTATCTGAAATAGCGTAAGGATCACTTGGGCTTTTACGCAAATTTTTGATGGTTTTATCTTTTAAATTATAAATGTAGACACCGGATTCGCTGGCAATCCATAATTCATTTCTATTGTTTTTAAATTGTCGGACAAAAATTGGTTTTTCGGCACCATTAATAAAAGGCTCAGTTTTTTTATTGGAAACATCATACTTATAAACACCATGATCCCGTGTGCCAATTAAAATCGAATTAGTATCTAATGCATAAATTGCTGAAATTGAAAAGGTATTATTAGGTAACTGTACACTAATTTTATCAAAGCTTTGAGTTGCTTCAGAATAACGATATAAATCATCATAAGATGATGCCCAGATTACTCCATTTTTATCGCAGGTAATAGAAGTGGCATAAAAAGAATTTCGACCATTAAACATGGTGGTCTCTTTTGTGTCAACATTATATTTGACCATTGTTCCGATAGAAATAAACCATAAATTACCTTTCAAATCATTATCAATATCATTGATGCGATTGTTAATGGCTTCATTCAAAAAAGTAAATTTTTCTAACTTTTTATCATACGAGTACAATCCTTTATCTGTTCCGACCCAAATATAATTTTTGAATTCATGTAGCGATTGAATATAGCTTATTCCTAAAGATGTTTTAGGGTTTGATCCACTTCGAAATGTTTTGAAATGATACCCATCAAAACGATTCAAACCATCTTTCGTACCAAACCATAAAAAACCATCTTTGTCTTGAATTGATGCCAAAACTGAATTGTTTGACATACCATTTTCTACCTTATAATGTTTGAAATAGTATTGCTGACTAAAAATTGTAGTAGACAAAAACAAAAGACAAACCAATGTGACTATTTTGAAAATTCTTTGCATGTTAATGTTTATTAATTTTTTTATAAAAATAACCTCTCCTCTTGTGTCATATGCATTCATTTTGACTCACATCATATTTTACAAGTTTTTTATAGAGGATTTGAACCATTTTAACACAATTGTGAGACAAAATGAGATTAAAATTATGTCATCAATATCCTATTTTGGTCAAAAATTAAATTGATGTTTTTTAGGCATATAAATTATCGTATTAATAAAAAATGACTAAAATATTTTAACAGGTCTGAAAATAAACATCTTTAGAGCAGTTGCAATATTACTTATATTTTGACTAATACAAAATGAAATACTAAAAAGTTATTTTATTTAAATCGTTCGAGCTAAAGCTAGAAAAAATCAAAATTATCAAAATTATCAAATAACCTATGACTACAATACTTATGAAAAAATGAAGCTTTGACTACACGAAAAATAAATTATTATTGGACAGTTTTGATTAAAAAAGTATCTAAAGATTTGTGATTTTTGAAACTGTTCAGCATGTCTTTACAATAGTAATTCCCATAATTTAATTGTCAATATATTTTATAATGAAAAATAAAAATAAATTAATAGCTATTGCTTTATTTTCGATGCTAACAATTAGCTGTAATAAAAGCAAAAATGAAGTTAAAACGGAGCAAACCCCAACAGAAACTTCTGCTACAGAAAGAACAATCTGGTCCAAAGAGAAGGCTAACGAATGGTATGCAGAACAACCATGGTTAGTTGGAGCTAATTTTACACCTGGTAATGCTATTAACCAACTAGAAATGTGGCAAGCAGATACTTTTGATCCTAAAAAAATCGATCAAGAATTAGGTTGGGCAGAAGGTATAGGAATGAATGTGATGCGTGTTTATCTTCATGATTTATTGCATAAAGATGATGCTGAAGGGTTTTATAAAAGAATGGATGAGTATTTGACAATCGCAGATAAACACAATATCAAAACATTATTCGTTTTATTTGATTCTTGTTGGGATCCGTTTCCTGTATCTGGAAAACAAAGAGTTCCTCAGCCATTTGTACATAATTCTGGCTGGGTACAGTCACCAGGACAAAAAGCACTTTTGGATGAAACACAAACTCCACGCTTGGAAAAATATATTAAAGAAACGGTTGCGCATTTTAAAAATGACAAACGTATTTTAGGTTGGGATGTTTGGAATGAGCCCGATAACATGAACAGACCTGCTTATGAAAAAGTAGAAGTTGTGAACAAAGAAGAGCTGGTTTACAAACTCCTAGAAAAAGCTTTCAAATGGGCACGCTCAAGTAATCCTTCTCAACCTTTAACTTCAGGAGTTTGGGCTGGAGATTGGTCTGAAAAAGGAATGAAACCTATTTTTAGATTACAATTGGAACAATCAGATGTTATTTCTTTCCACTGTTATGATAAGCCTGCTGATTTTACAAATAGAATAAATGAGCTAAAACGCTACGGAAAACCATTATTATGTACTGAATATATGGCTAGACCAAACGGTAGCACATTTGAAGGTTTTCTGCCAATCGGTAAGGAAAACAAAATTGCTATGATCAATTGGGGATTAGTAGATGGGAAAACACAAACTAAATTTCCTTGGGATAGTTGGACAAAAAAATATACATCAGCACCTCCGGTATGGTTTCATGAAGTATTTAATTCAGATGGAACACCATATAAAAAATCAGAAACTGATTTTATTAAAAAAATTACATCCAAAGTAAATGCTAAATAAAAGACAATGTACTATTTGTGCAACAAAAAACAGAATGCTTTTTTCATAATAACTGTGGTTAGTTGTTTATGTGTTCAAAATTATCGGGATAACTTGTCCCGATAATTTGATTTTAAGTTAAGCAAAATCTGTTTTTCAGCATTGGGTTACATACAAACGATTGAAATAAATTTAATCCATTAACTAATTGGGTGATGAAATGAGTATGCCTCAAAAAGGTGACAAAAAATAATAAATATCTAAAATATGAAAATAAAAAATTCCATACTAAAACAAACATTATTACTGATTCTATTTTGTATCGGAAACAATACTATATCTGCACAACAAACATTTGCGAATCCTATTTTAGATTATGGTCCCGACCCTTATAGTACTTATTATAATGGATATTACTATTATACACATACTATGCAAAACAAATTAGTTCTTTGGAAAACTAAAAATTTAGCAGATTTAAAAAATGCCGAAAAAAAAGTCATTTGGACTGCTCCAAAAAACACTGATTATTCTGCCGAAGTTTGGGCTCCTGAGTTTCATTTTATTAATAACAAGTGGTACGTTTATTTTGCAGCAGATAATGGTTCTAATGATACACACAGAATGTATGTTTTAGAAAATGATTCTAAAAACCCAATGAAAGGTGAATGGGTTTTTAAAGGAAAAATCGCCCCACGAACCGATAAATGGGCTATTGATGGCAATATTTTTACGTATAAGGAACAATTGTACATGATTTGGTCAGGTTGGGAAGGTGATTCCAATGGGCAACAAAATATTTATATAGCCAAAATGAAATCTCCAACTCAAATTGATGGTGACAGAGTTTTAATCTCTAAACCAACAAATACTTGGGAATTGTATGGCGCACTGCATGATGACAAAAATCCAGCACAAGTAAATGTAAACGAAGGGCCTCAATTTCTATCGCATAATGACAAAGTGTTTATTGTATTTTCAG